>NZ_CP006992.1:3530242-3847776 GCF_001542815.1 Methylobacterium sp. AMS5 | reverse complement strand
GAAAGGCAAGGAGGATTTCCTGGTCGAACCAGGGCGATCTTGATCGCCGCGCTGTTTCGGAGGCGATCAGTCGGCCATTCTTGTCGATCGTTATGGCGATGACGGTCACGAGGTCTATGTGAGGGGCGTAGATCCTCGACCGAGCGAGCCTGACAGCAATTGGATAGAGTTTTTCTTTGTATTCGGATATTTCAGGGCCGTCCCATGTGCGGCAGATAGACTTGGCGGACGCATCGGGTGAGGTCATCATCCATGCCAAAAGCATGATGGTGACTGCCATTCCTTTTGTCGATGCCGAGGGGGCGAGCATGGGCGTTCGCGTCGCGGAGTGTCTTCGATCGGCTCGACACCGTCGTTATCCTTTGGATAGGCGTGAACGGCCGAGCTTAAGCAAACTGCTACAAAAGTTGTATCATGTCAAAGTAATACTGTAGATTGCAACGATTGCCGAGCCATGGCGTATGGCAACCGTAGATCTCTGCGTGACGGGCGGCACGACCTAGATCCGGGAATGAGCGCCTACCGCCCCGTCCCGATCCGCCGGCTCATCCGCCGCGCCAGCCCCTCGGAGGCGACCAGCGCCAGCATCGAGACCGCGACCGAGACCAGCGTGAGGCGCAAAGCCCCCGCCTCCCCGCCCGGCACCTGGGTCAGCGTGTAGATCGCCGAGGGCAGGGTCTGGGTCTCGCCGGGGATGTTCGAGACGAAGGTGATGGTCGCGCCGAACTCGCCCATCGCCTTGGCGAAGGCGAGCACTGCGCCCGCGAGGATGCCGGGCAGGCTGAGCGGCAGGGTCACGCTCAGGAACACCAGCGGCGGCGCGGCGCCGAGCGTCGCCGCCGCCTGTTCCAACCGGCGGTCCACCGCTTCGATCGACAGGCGCATCGCCCGCACCATCAGCGGCAGGCCCATCACCGCGCCGGCGAGCGCCGCGCCGGTCCAGCGGAACGAGAACACGATGCCGATCTCGGCGAGCCACGCGCCGAATACGCCGCGCCGGCCGAAGGCGAGCAGCAGCAGGTAGCCCGTCACCACCGGCGGCAGGATCAGCGGCAGGTGGACGAGCCCGTCGAGCAGGGCATGGCCGGGGAAGCGCCGCCGCGCCAGCAGCCACGCCAGCAGCAGGCCCAGCGGTAGGCTCGCCAGCGTCGCGACAAGGGCGACGCGCAGGGAGAGAAGGAGCGCCGTCGTCTCGTCGGGGCTGAGGCCGAGCCACGCCGAGGGCCAATCCGCCAGCCCGCTCACGGCGCCCATCCCCGCAAGGCGGAGAAGCCGGGCACGGTCATCCGCCGAGGCTCGCCCTCAAAGCTCCGCCCTCAAAGACCTGCGGCGGCCTTGAGGGCGGCGTTGATGCGGTCCTGCCAGCCCGGGCCATCCTTCTGGTAGTGCTCCAGCACGGCCCGGTCGATGCGCAGGGACACCGTCTCGCGCGTGCCGGGAATGAGCGGCGCCCTCGGCGCTGCCGGCGCGGTCTCCTCGGGGGCTTTGCGCGTCGTCACCGCGCGGAAGGCGGCTTCGGCGGCCTGGCGCGGGTCGCTCGGGCGGCGTGTACGGTCGATGGCCATGAGGGTCAGGCCGTCGCTTTCTTGCGGCCGCGCTTGGGCGCGGGCGGGTTGGCGGCGCGCTCCGCGGCCTCCTCCGCCTCCTTGGCGAGCCGCAGGGCCCGCAGGCGCACGGTGCGCTCGTCCACCGCTTTGACCGCGGCCAGATGCTCGGCCATGGCCTGCTGCCCTTCGCGGGCCATACGCTCGGCCCGTTCCGCGCGCTCGGCGGCGCGGGTCTTGGCGTCGATATCGTCGCTCATGAAAGATCTTTCGACGAGAACTCGCGCCGCGTGAAGCCCCGGCGGCGGCGCGCGGCGTCCCGACGCGGGAAAGGTCGGGCGCGGGACGGCAATCAACCCCGAGCAGGACCATCGAGGATTTCTCCTCAGGACTTAGCACGAAAGCACCCGCAATGACCAATTCAGCCAGGGCGGGGCTGGTTTTCCCCCGCTCATCGCAACGTTTGCGAGAAAGAGGCCGGCCCGCTCGATCCGGCCCCGTTCAATCCCGGTCCGCGCGCCGCAGGGACCAGTGCAGGAGGCCCTGCGCATCGACGAGCCAGAGCGCGTTCGCCCGCTCGTCCTTGGACGAGAGATCGTGCGCGTTGGCGAGCCGGACCGCTTCGCTCGGGCTGGCCGCCGTGATCGTCTCTTCGAACAGCGGCGGCCCGATCTGGCCGTCGGGTGCACGGCAGGCGCCTCTGAGAACGAAAACCGGCATGCATCCTCCTAGATCGACGAGGCTTATCCCCGAACGGGCGGCCGGTCATCCATGCCGGCCCTCAGGAGACCGCCGGTTCGGTGCTCTGGGGGGCGCGCAGCCGGGCGAGAGCCACCGTGGCCTGGCGGGCCAGCGCTTCGAGGCGGGACACCGTCGCCGCGTCGAGCCAGACCATGGCGCACCAATAGGCGCCGAGTGCGGCCACCGGTTCGGGCGCACCGATCGGGACCATCACGAGGCTTCGGATCGCCTTGTAGGCATAGGCGGCGGCTGGGATGCGGGGATCGCTACCGACATCCGGGATGACGGCCGTCTCACGGTTCTCCATCGCCCAGCCGGAGACGCAGAGGTCGAGCGGGAAGCGGCACCCCTTCCAGAGCGGCTCGATCGCATCCTCGGCGACATAGGCGCAGACGTCCGTCTCCCGCAGCACGACGGCGATTCCGTCGGAGCCGGCGATCCGACGGGCCGTCCGTGCCAGGACGTCGACGACGTCCTCCAGGGACTGAGCCGCGGCCATGAGCTCGGCGGTCCGCATCAGATGCGGGTTGGCCTGGGAGCTCTCATCTAACATGTGCATAAGGTAGCGGGTCTGGGCCGATCCGTACAGGCGGCCCGTCCGTGTCACGGCGCGCGGGAGGCAAAACCGGGACATGAAGGCCTGGTGATCGCCGCCGTCCCGCCGAAGGAGACGCCGCCCGACGCCAGGATCGACGAGAAGATCGGCGAGCGGATCGCGCTGGCCGGTATCCCGGACTTGAGCCGGCCGCATGAGACTTTCGAAGTGCCAAATTTCCTTTGCAGCAAGTTCCGCTTGATTGTCGCTGGCTGGCAGAAGGCCTTTCGCAGTGATCCGGGCCGGCGGGTCGCTTTGAGAGGGCCTCACGAAATTCCCGATCTCTGGCCGTTCTTTCTCTGGCGATCACGGTGCCGCGGAAGTTTTGTGAGAGATACTATATTTTTGTCTAACACAATGAATGGCAAGAAGCCGATCGAAGGTGAGCGATCACCCCCAGATCAGTTTTGGATGTGGTTCCATGACGGTCTGATCGCTCGCCGTGATCAGGCCCTGCCGGACCATGCCGCCGGTGGGTGACAGGCCGGGCTCGATGATCCCGACCCGACGCGCTGCCCGAAGCCGGGCCGGTTTCCCTTCGTCGGGAGCGTATGGAGCCGGCGCCCCGCTCAGCCGTGGATGAAGGCGAGGATGTCGGCGTTGAGTTGCTCCGCGTTGACCGTGAGCATGCCGTGCGGAAGGCCCGGATAGGTCTTCAGCGTACCGTTGCGCAGGAGCGTGATCGATTTGCGCGCCGCCGCGACGATCGGCACGATCTGGTCGTCCTCGCCGTGGAGCACCAGCGTCGGCACCGAGATCGCCCGCAGGTCCTCGGTCTGGTCGGTTTCCGAGAACGCCTTGATGCCCTCGTAATGCGCCTTGGCCGAGCCCATCATGCCCTGACGCCACCAGTTGCGGATCACGCCCTCTCGGACCGCCGCGCCGTCGCGGTTGAAGCCGTAGAACGGGCCGGCGGCGACATCGAGGAAGAACTGGGCGCGGTTGTCGGCCAGCGCCTTGCGGAACCCGTCGAAGACCTCGATCGGCAGGCCCTCCGGGTTGGCCTCGGTCTTCAGCATCAGCGGCGGTACGGCGCTCACCAGCACCGCCTTGGCGACGCGGCCCTGCGGCTCGCCGTGCCGGGCGACGTAGCGCGCGGCCTCGCCGCCGCCGGTGGAATGGCCGACATGGACGGCGTTCCCGAGATCGAGATGCTCGGCGACCGCCGCGGCGTCGGCGGCGTAATGGTCCATGTCGTGGCCCTCGGAGACCTGCGCCGAGCGGCCATGGCCGCGCCGGTCATGCGCCACGACGCGAAAGCCTTGGTGCGCAAAGAACAGCATCTGCGCGTCCCAGTCGTCGGACGAGAGCGGCCAGCCGTGATGGAACATGATCGGCTGCGCGTCCTTGGGCCCCCAATCCTTGTAGAAGATCTCGGTGCCGTCCCCGGTGGTGATCGTCGCCATGCTCGCCTCTCCTCACGGTGCGGTGGTCCGAAGCGGCCTTCGGCTCCGGGTGTGGCTTGACGATGCGAGGATGATCCCGGAGCGCGGATTTGGGAATGTGAAACGATGGAAACCCATCGTTTCCGGAAGTGGTATTTTGCGTGGGATCAGGAGGCCGGCCGGTCGAGCCCGTGAGATCGGGGCCGAACGAAAAAGCCCCGGCCCAGACGGGCCGAGGCTTCGCGCATCTCAGCGGTGGATCAGGGCTGAAGCACGCCGTTGATGACGTGGATCACGCCGTTCGACTGCATCACGTTGGCGATGGTGACGGTGGCGGTGTTGCCCTTGGCGTCCGTCACGAACACCTTCTTGCCCCGGGCCTGCACCGTGAGCGGCTCGCCCTGGACGGTCTTCAGGCTGGCTTCCCCGCCGCCCCGCTTGGCCAGGGCCATCAGATCCTTGGCCGTGTAGGTGCCCGGCACGACGTGGTAGGTCAGGATCCCCGTCAGCGTCGCCTTGTTCTGCGGCTGTACCAGGGTCTCGACCGTGCCCGGCGGCAGCTTGGCGAAGGCGGCGTCGGTCGGCGCGAAGACGGTGAAGGGGCCGGGGCCGGAGAGCGTGTCGACGAGACCCGCCGCCTTCACCGCCGCCACCAGCGTGGTGTGGTCCTTCGAGTTCACCGCGTTCTCGACGATGGTCTTCGAAGCGTACATCGGCGCGCCGCCGACCATCGGATTTTTGGCGAGCGCCGCCGTCGGCGCGGCGGCGAGGCCGAGGGCGAGCGCAGCGCCCAGGGTCAGCGATTTGATAACCGAATTGCGGATACGGAACATGGTTTCTCCTGTGCCCGTGCCCCGTCTTCGTTCGGGGATCACACCGCCCATTACGGAGCCCGCGCGCAATCGGTTTCGCGTGCCCGGCTTTTTTCGATTCGAAGCGTGAGGACCGCCGCCCGATGGCGAGACATCCCTGGACCGTTGCCGACATCCCCTCGCAGGCCGGTCGCTGCGCCGTGGTGACGGGAGCGAGCGCCGGGCTCGGGTTCGAGACGGCGCGGGCGCTGGCCGGGGCGGGGGCTGCGGTGGTCCTGGCGGTGCGCGATCTCGAGAAGGGGGAGCGCGCCGCGGCGGCGATCCGGCGGGCGCATCCCGGCGCCGCGCTGTCGCTGCGCCGGATCGACACCGCCTCGCTCGCCTCCGTGCGCGCCTTCGCGGCGGAATGGCCGGCGGAGTGGGCGATCGACCGGCTCGTGCTCAATGCCGGCATCGCCGCGGTGCCCCGGCGCGAGGAGAGCGTCGACGGCTTCGAGCGGCAACTCGCCACGAACCATCTCGGGCATTTCGCGCTGACCGGGCTGCTGCGGCCGGCCCTGAGCCCCTTGGCGCGGGTGGTCTCGGTGGCGAGCCTCGCCCATCGCAGCGGACGCATCCGGTTCGACGACCTGCACTGGCGCGAGACCTACGGGGCACAGCGCGCCTACCGGCAGAGCAAGCTCGCGCTGCTGATGTTCGCCCTCGAACTCGACCGGCGGCTGAAGGCGGCGGGATCGGGCATCGCCTCGCTCGCGGCGCATCCGGGGCTCGCCCGCACCGAGGTGTTCCGGCGGGGCGACCGGGCCGGCGCGTTCCAGCAGCGAGCGGGACGGGTGATCTTCTCGTTGATCGGCCAGTCGGCGGCGCAAGGCGCCCTGCCGATCCTCTACGCGGCCACCGCGCCGGAGGCGGAGCGCGGCGGCTATTACGGACCGGACGGCGTCTGGGAGGCCCGCGGCCATCCAAAGCCCGCCGCGATCGCCGCCCAAGCCCTCGACCGCGCGGCGGCGGGGCGGCTCTGGGCGGTCTCGGAGACGCTCACGGGTGTGCGGTTCTCGCTGTGAGCGAGGCTTCGGACTTGCGCCCACTCGTCTCGGCCGCGGGAGGTGCGATGCGCAGGCTTGCCTGGGGGCTGCTCGTCCTGTCCCTCCTCGCGGGAGGGGCCCGCCTCTTCACCGGGGTGATCGACCTCTCGGACGAGCCGACCGCCGCTCTCGTGCTCAAGCGCCCGGAGGCCCATGGCCGACCCGTCTCGGAGCAGATCGGGCTCGACAGGGAGGAGCCCATCCTCGCCTAAGGCTGGCTCTACGTCCCGGTGATGCAGATGGCGCCCGTCCTCGCGCCCATCCTTGCCGGAGCAGGCTCACTCCTGCTGCTCCTTGGTGGCCGCTTGTCGTCGCGTCAGCGTCGTTGAGCCGTCGAGGGACCGGGTTAGGCGGAAAGCCGAGTATTGAGCCGCAGCGTCTTGCCCGGCACTCCCCGTCACCGATGCGCTTGCGGGCGGGCAGGTTTGGCAACCGCCTGCAAGGTGCGCGAGAGCTGTTCGACCGAGTAGGGCTTCTGCAGAAGCTCGAACCCGTTGGTGCCGGTCTGGGCCAGAACGTGGCTGTAGCCGGAGGTCAGGACGACGGGCAGGTCGGGGTGAAGCCGCTGGATCGCGCGGGCGAGATCGACGCCGTTCATGCCGGGCATCATCACGTCCGTGAACACCACGTCGAAGCGATCCGCGTCCTTGGCCAACTCCGCCAGGGCTTCCGCGGCATTCGCCGCCCAGACCGTGCCGAAGCCGAGTTCCGCCAGGGTCTGCGTGGCGAAGGTGCCGACCTCGACGTTGTCCTCGACCACGAGCACGGAGGTGCCGCGACCGCTCGGCACGGGCGTCGGCTCGCTCGGCTCCGGCGCCTGGATCTCGCCGGGCACGCGGGGAAGGTAGAGCGTGAAGGTCGTGCCCCGTCCGACCTCGCTGTCCACCACGACCTCGCCATGTGACTGCTTGGCAAAGCCGAAGACTTGGCTGAGCCCGAGGCCGGTGCCTTGCCCGACCGCTTTGGTGGTGAAGAACGGCTCGAAGATCCGTTCGACCACGTCCTTGGCGATGCCGCTGCCCGTGTCGCTGATCGACACCGCCACGAAGGGCCCCTGTACCGCGGGGTGCGCGCGCACGGGTGGCATCCGCTCGACGGCCTCCACGCGAATGGCGAGCTGCCCCTCACCCGCCATCGCGTCGCGCGCGTTCACCGCCATGTTCACCAGCGCCGTGTCGAACTGGCTCGGGTCAGCATTCACGAAGCAGGCGTTCTCCGGCAACTCGGTCACGACCGTGATGCGAGAATCGGTGAGCGTACCCAGCATTTCGGAGAGCGAGCGCACGCTGCCGCAGGCTGCGAACACCTTGGGTTTGAGTGTCTGCCGCCGTGCGAAGGCGAGAAGCTGGCCGGTCAGCTTCGCGGCGCGATCCACCGTGGTGGAGATCGCCTCGATGTAGCGGGTGCGCCTTTCCTCGGCGAGATCCGGCCGCTTGAGGAGGTCGGTCGACGACTTGATGACTGTCAGAAGGTTGTTGAAATCGTGCGCCACGCCGCCGGTGAGCTGGCCGATCACCTCCAGCTTCTGCGACTGCCGCAGCACGTCCTGCGCATCCCGAAGCTCAGCCTCGGCCCTGAGGCGCGCGCTGATGTCGTGCGCTTGGTGGAAGGCGCCGACGATCGTTCCGGCCGCGTCGCGTAGGGGTGTGTAGGTGATCTCCCAGCAGGGCTGGCCGAACTCGGCCCGGCCGAAGACGGCTTCGACCGTGTACGCCTCGCCCGCCAGCGCGCGGCCCATATTCGCGCGCATCGCGGCGGCCTGCTCCGGAATGAACAGATCGGGAAAGACGTCGCCGATCTTCGTGTAGAAGCCGTTGACCCGGAAGAACTCGTCGTTGTGGGCCTTGTTGAAGGCGATCAGCCGGTACGCTTGATCGAAGACGCAGATCGGCTCTGCGTAGGACTGAACGATGTTCTCGTAGAGGTCGCGCTCGGCCGTGCGCGATGCAAGGCGTTGGTTGGCATCGAGGTGGAAGCCGATCAGGTCGGCGAACATCTTGAACATGCCCACGACCGCGGGCGTGTTGAGCTTGGCGGGCTTCGGATCGATGGCGCAGAGGGTGCCGAAGAACGTGCCGTCCGGCAGCACGATGGGCATCGAGATGTAGCTCTGGAAGCCGTACTTGGCGGGTGTGTGATGTTCGCAGAAGGCCGGGTCATGGGCGACGTGGTCGATGATGACCGGGACCCCGCTCTGCCGGATCTCGTGGCAGATGGTCGTCTCAAGATCCAGCTCGCCACCGGGCTTGAGGCCGAAGGCGATGTCGTCCTTGACGGCGCCGGCGACCCAGTGGTCCTCGGTGACACGTGCGACGGCGGCGAAGCCCATGCCCGTGGTGCGACAGACCACATCGAGGATGGTGGGCACGGCCGCGATGCTTTCGACCGCGACGACGTCGTTGAGGAAACCCCGTGGAAATGTCGGGGCTGATCTCGAGGCGGTCATGCGGCTCGGTGACCTGAACGATCATCCGCGCGGGTTCGCTTGCAACCCGTCGAACGCGTGTGGTCACGCGCGATCCGAAGGCGGAGCCCGGCTCGCACCACCTCACTCGCGTTCGAGTCGTAATCCGAAGTAACTTCAACGTGGATGTCGGCGATCAATTCGGCCGTGGGGGAGACGTTGCGGGTCGGCGTGTTCGACATACCAACGGTCTGTCACGCTTGAGCGGTACCGTCAAAGGTCGTCAATGACACAAACCGGTTCTGTACGAAGGCTGAGGCGGTGTCGCCGAGAAGCGGACACCCCGAGAGCCCGAAAAGGGCGGCAACTGGACTTTGGCCTTCCGGCGCGACGCGGACGTTCCGCATCCGACCGAGGCCCGTCATCCGAAATCGTCGAAAGCTGCCCGTAAGCAGACATCAAGAGCCTCATTCCAAGAGGTGATTACCGGATTTCGGAAAAGGATGATGCAAAAACAAGAGGATAGAGTATCGTCCTGAATCCTATATCCAGGACGATACTGTAGCGATCCGCAGTGTCATTGGGTATTATTGGCGCATTCGCTCTTGATATTGAGATGAAAATTGTACAATTTCATGTTAATTCAAAAGCGCGAAAGCAAGATTATTGATACAAGCCGTCCGATCGCAAATTACATGATTGTGAGCTGAGGTTGTTCATCCGGCTCGGCCGCCAGCCGTTGAAAAATCCCAAGCACGTGTTCCGGGGATGCCTGAGTTGCTGCCCCATTGGCGACTTCAGTCTGGGACCACATCCAAGAGCGTGCGGGATCGCTACGCATGGCCCAGGCCGGAAAAAGACGCTCGGTTGCAGCTGCATAGGATAAGCGATGGATCTCAAGATGACGGTCATCTCTGACGATCCGCGCATACGTCGCATCGATAACGTCTGCCTTGCCTTCCAGAAGTTGCAGGTAGATGTCTCCACGACAAATCAGAGCGCCTGTCAGTCCGTCTCGTGTATTGCAGCGTTGCGATTGAGTGAGGATGTTATCCAGGGCAGATTGATCAAACCCGAAGGGACGGGACGCATAGATGAGCTGCACGAGATTCATTGCATCAGCCTCACATCGAGTTAGAGCGCTTTCCGACGAACCGGCAACCACCATTCGGGACGATGCTCTAGAGGCGCCGGCCTGATGAAATCAGGTCGGATACGGCTCTAGGTCTGAAATCTTGGACTCACGCGTAGGATGTGGCCTTGGTATCAGGCTGGAGCCTGCTTTCGAGATTGATGTCGAGAAGTCTCTGAGCCAGCAGGACAGCCGTCGGCGCATCGACAGCCGATGCGTCCGCTCCGACACGCTCGACGAGTTCGGGTTTGTCGAGGAAGACGGGGCCGCCCACCATAATGCCGACAGAACGGTTCCGTGAGACCTCACGGATCGACTGGATCGAGGCCGTCAGCCGATCGAGGCGCGTCTCGCAGCTGAGTGTTAGTCCGACGACATCGAACCACGTGGAACTCACGAGGTTTGAGATCTCGCTAGGGCTGGACGCCAAGCCGCTCACGACCTGCCATCCAGCGACTTGCAGGAACTGTTCGACGAGGGCGACGCCAAACGTATGCTGCTCGCCGGGCGCTCCCATCAAAAGGGCAGAGCGGTGTTCGTCGTGGAATGAAACCCTTGGTTCAGGTCTGTATTGCGAGAGGAGGAGCTGAAGGCGAGCGACGCCCACAGTCACCTCAATGAAATCGCAGAGATCTTCGTCCCATAAGCGTCCGAGCAAAGCAGCGGCAGGCGCTAGAAGTTCAAGGAACATACTCTCGGTAGAGTAGCCTTTGGCTAAATGATTTCTGACGGCGTCCGATGCCGCAGAGAGGTTCGAATCGAGGAGGAGCTGCGTGAAGGCTTCGACCTGCTGCGCATCAGGTTTGGCAAGCGGAACGCTCGCCGCGGGCGCAAGCTGCGGGTGAAGCAGCTTCAAACGAGGGATGATGTCTGTTTCGACAAGGCGGCTGAGAGCGAGCGCGCGCTGGCGGCTCTCCTCGGCCGTGCGTTTGCTTGCATAGGCAAGCCGAACCTCTGAGGCCCAACCGGCTTGACGTGCCGACGGGTCAGTCCACGCCGCGGTGGACGAAGCGAGGTTTGACATGGTCCGCTCCCCAGAACTCTCTTCCTTTGCAGGGGGCGCTTGTCGATCGATGCCGTGCACCTCTTGAGCACATCAGAGCGCCTCTCCGGAAGAATGTAAAGGAGCTCACGGAAAGTTCTGGTTTTGGATTGTGACTGTTCCGTACGGCAGGCCAGAGATAGGATTATTTTTCTTCGTTCCGTTCGCACTCATTATCATCTTGGGCACGATGTGAGTAATCCGTTGGCTGGAGGCTGCCAGGTGCTGTTTCGGCTCGAGCGCATTCCGACGAAGTGGCCACCGGTTCGTCGGAATGCGCGCCAAAACAATGACCGAGAGACGCCGGCCTGATGCAATCGGGTCGGATACGGCTCTCAAGCATCATCCCGAAAGGTGGTTGCCGGATTTCGGAAAAGGATGATGCAAAAACAAGAGGATAGAGCATCGCCTTGGATTCGATATCCAGGACGATGCTCTATCCTCGCCCAAGTGAATTGAGAGGGCCGGAGTCGAGCTGCTGGAGAATCCGCGTCAGTGCCGCAATATTGTCCTTGTCTTCAGTGCTCTCGAGGGCGTCCTGTAGTACGAGGCGGATATCCTCGGCCTCGACCTTCTCCATGTCCCAGTTCGGATAGAGACGCTCCCGCTCTTCCTCGCTCTGGCTCAGCGCTACGATATCGTGATGGCGTGAATCACCGTGCAGGCTCGCGATAAGATTTTGCATCTCGGCGGCCGGCCCCTCAATCCACTGGAAGAAGATGCCGCTGCCGAAAACCAAAACTCCGGTGATGCCGCGCGCGAGATTGTGGCGCTGGGCCGACTCGACAATACGGCCGACCTCCGCGTCATCGACGCCGTCGGCGGCGCGGCTGCAGTAGACGAAGTGATACAGAGCGGGCAACGCGCCTTCGTCCAGTTCAGCGCCACGGAAAAATCCGTATTCGTCCAACATGAGTGGACTAGCTCCATTGATGCGGGACGGGCCGTTCCGCCGGGTGCGCAGGCAAAACGATATCGCATCCAACCTGATTTTGAAACGGGACCTGGTCGCAGAGGTCGTCGTGCGGACATTCCCACGGCTTGCAATGGGTCGAACCCGGTGGGTCCTCTTCGCCCGGTGCCGATGTGCGAGCACAAGCTCAGCCTCCAGGCACCTGAGCACTCGGTCCTACGGCATTGTTCGGCCGGGAGAGACACGTCACAAACTGCGCCGCGCCTCTGCGGGAACGCTCGTTCCCGGCCATCGCCGAGACCGGCGAGGCGCGCGCAAGGAACGCCAATCGCGCCGCCGTCGTTTCTCCCGCCACCACCTGGGAGGAACAGCATGCGAATTCTCGCGACGGCGTTGGCGCTGACGGTCATGACGGGGCTCGGCGCCGGGACCGCGGAAGCCAAGGGCTGCATCAAGGGCGCGATCATCGGCGGTGTCGCCGGGCACTATCTGGCCGAGCGCGGCGTCGTCGGTGCCGTCGCCGGCTGTCTGGCAGGGCGCGCCCTGGCGAACCGGCGGGCGCGGCGGGAGGTCGATTACGGCTCCCGGGTCCAGCCCCGCGGGGCGGGTTATGGCGGCGGGCAGGCCTATCCGAGCCGAAATTATCGGTATTGATGCACGAAGGGGGGCGCCGTTCGGCGCCCCTTACCGTTCCGGCCCTGGCGCGGCGTCGCCGGCCGGGTGCGGGTTGTCCGGTTCTCGGGCCTTATCGACGGGGAAAGGGCGCCTTGCGGCGCCCTTCCCTTTGCATGGACCGTGGCGCTAAGCGTCAGGCGCTCTTGCGGCGTCCCTTGCCCTTCGTCTCGCCGGTCTCTGCGTCTTCCTCGGAACCCTCGGTGTTGATCCGTTCGGCAATCTGCGAGAGTAGTTCGTCGGTCTTCTTCTCTTCCTGAAGGGTCTCGTCGAGCAGCTTGGCGGCGTCCGCGTAGCCGAGTTGGGTCGCCCAAGTCTTGAGCGTGCCGTAGCGGGCGATCTCGTAATGCTCGACCGCCTGCGCGCAGGCCGCCAGCACCGCGTCGGCGGCCGGGCTGTCCTCGAAATCCTCCAGATCCTCCTCCATCTCGGAGGTCAGGCCCTGCATCGCCTCGCAGGTCTTGGCGCGGGCCGGCTTGCCGATGATCTCGAACACCTGCTGCAGGCGCTCCACCTGGTTGGCGCTCTCCTCGGCATGGGTCTCGAACGCTTGGCGGAGTTCGTCATGTTCGGCCGCCTTGGTCGCCTTCTTCAGCGCACGCACCGATTGCTTTTCCGCGTAATAGACATCCTTCAACGTCTCGTAGAAGGCATCGTGCAAGGTCTTCTGCTTGGTGGCCATGGGAGTTCGTCTCCTGATTGCTGAACGAAGGGGGCCGGGGGAGTGATCTCACCGTCGGCCGACACCTTAAGAACGTGAATTCAGGCGACAGGGTCCGAAAATTATCTTGGGGGGAGGTCGTAAAATTCCGGGAACCTCGGCCGGTGGCGGCGGGGTTTCCGGGATCGGCCCGGAGGCCGGATCACCCGCCCCCGGCACAGGGTTCGGCGCGGGCTACAGCCACTTCTTCCAGCGGAAGAACACGTAAGGCAGCACGGCGGCCACCACCATCATGCCGACGGCGGCGGGATAGCCGAAATGCCAGTCGAGCTCCGGCATGGTCTTGAAGTTCATGCCGTAGATCGAGGCGATCAGGGTGGGCGGCATGAACACCACCGCCATGACCGAGAACAGCTTGATGATGTTGTTCTGCTCCAGGTTCACGAGGCCGAGCGTCGCGTCGAGCAGAAACTGGATCTTGGCCGAGATGAAGGTCGCGTGCTCTTCGAGCGATTGCAGGTCGCGCAGGGTCGAGCGCACGTCCTCGCGCAGCTCGCGCGGGGCCTTGGCCGTGCGGTAGGTGGCCGAGAGCGAGAGCAGGATGCGCTCCATCGAGACGAGGCTCTCGCGCTGCTTCGAGATCAGGTCGCCGTAGCGCCCGAGCGAGCGCAATGTGTCCTGCAGCGCGTTGTTGCGCGAGGACGGGTCGCCCTTGTCCTCGAAGATTTTTCGCGAGAGCCGGTCGATGCGCTCGCCCTGGAGCTGGAGCACGTCGGCCGCGCGGTCGATCACCGCCTCGATCAGCCCGGCCAGGATCGACTCGCCCGAGACCGAGCGCGACGGCCCGTTGCCCGTCGCCCTTCCGGCGCGCTGGGTGTACATCCGGAACGCCTGCGGCTCCTCGTAGCGCACGGTGATGAGCCGGCTGTCGCGCAGGATGAAGGTGATACCGGCCAGGCCCGGCTCCTCGGAATCGCTGACGCGGGAGAGCACGCGGCCCGTCATGTAGCGGGCGCCGGCCTCGACGTAGAGCAGTTCGGAGGGCTCGATGTCCTTCATCTCCTCGCGGCTCGGCACGGTGATGCCGAGGAAGGATTCGACCTTCACCTCCTCCTCCCGCGTCGGGCGCACGAGGTCGAGCCAGACCGTGTCCTCGGAGATCGGCTCCTGCAGTTCGAGGTAGCGGCGCTCCAGCACCGTCTGGGAGCCGCCCGCGACGGGCTT
The DNA here is from genome assembly GCF_001542815.1 of Methylobacterium sp. AMS5. Lineage (GTDB taxonomy): Bacteria > Pseudomonadota > Alphaproteobacteria > Rhizobiales > Beijerinckiaceae > Methylobacterium. The sequence continues at coordinate 3,833,566 of NZ_CP006992.1, read as the reverse complement.
GTGGGTGAAGATCAACGGATGTGACCTGTGGGATGAGGCTTCAGTCGAGGGCCCCGGGCGGGGCGACGCTTGTGTCCGGCACGAAGAAGTCCGGCGCAAGCGGAACGCCTGCTGTGACGCGGTATTTTGAAAAGTCCGTGACGCCTTCCTCGGCGAGAACCGTGTCGTCGATGAGGAAATGCCCGGTGAAGCTCTTGGCCTCCCGCAGGAACACGGCGTGCGCGGCATCCGCCACGATCTCGGGCCGGCGGCTCGCCTGCATCAGCGCGTCGCCGCCGAGCAGGTTCTGGATCGCCGCCGTGGCGATGGTGGTGCGCGGCCACAGGGCGTTGACGGCGATGCCCCGGCCCCGGAGTTCCCCGGCGAGCCCGAGCACGCAGAGCGACATGCCGAACTTGGCCATCGAGTAGGCCAGATGCGGCGCGAACCATTTCTCCGCCATGTCGAGCGGCGGCGAGAGCATCAGGATGTGCGGGTTCTCCGCCCGCTCCAGATGCGGAATCGCGTATTTGCTGACCATGTAGGTGCCGCGCGTATTGATCTGATGCATCAGGTCGAAGCGCTTCATCTCGGTCTTGGGCGTGTTCGACAGCGAGATCGCGCTCGCGTTGTTGACCACGATGTCGATCCCGCCGAATTGTTGTGCGGTTTCATTCAGCGCCGTCTTCACCGCCTCCTCGTCGCGGACATCGACGGTGAGCGGCAGCGCCCGGCCCCCGGCCCGCTCGATGGCTTCGGCCGCCGTGAAGATCGTGCCTTCGAGCTTCGGATGCGCCTCGGCGGTCTTGGCCGCGATCGCGACGTTGGCGCCGTCGCGGGCGGCGCGCAGGCCGATGGCGAGGCCGATGCCGCGCGAGGCGCCGGTGATGAACAGCGTTTTCCCGGCCAGGCTCATGGCATCTCCTCTGCGATCCGGAAGCGCTCCGGCTGGCGGCCGTCGGCGTCGGTGAAGCCGTAGGCGCGGGCGAGATCCCCGACATGGACCGTCCGCCCCGCCCGGTCCAGCACGGAGGGGTCGGCGGCGAGCGCCGCGAGCGCCCGGCCGGCATAGAGCGGGCTCTCGGTGGCCAGCGCCTCCTGCCCGAGATCGCGCACCCGCTCGGTGGCGACGAAGCCCGGCGACAGGCTGAGCGCGCAGACGCCGTGGGGGCGCAGTTCGGCGGCGCAGGCGAAGGCGAGCCGGTTCGTCGCCGCCTTGGCGAGGTCGTAGTAGAAATCGCCGAGATACCCCTCCTCGGTGCCGAAGGAGACGAAGGCGATCAGGCCGGCGCGCGCGGCGACCATGGCGGGCGCCACGGCGCGCGCCAGCAGCAATCCCGGATAGGGCCCCGTGCCGAGGAACTGCGAGAACGGCTCGGCCGAGCGGCGCCAGAATGGCGTGCCCCAGGCGGCGCCGTCGGGGTAGCGCTCGCCGTCATAGCCCTCGTTGCCGCCCCAGACGCTGGAGGCCGCGACATCGATCCGCCCGAACCGGCGCAGCGCCCAGTGCACGAGTTCGTCCACCGCCCGCTCGCTTGTGTGGTCGCACAGGTAATGGTGGCCCTCGCCGCCGGCCGCATCGACGGCGCGGGCGGTGTCCTCGATCGCTTCCGGGCGCGTCTCGGTGCGCCGCCCGGTCTCGGAGGAGCGCGCGGTGACGATCACCGTCGCGCCCGCCTCCCCGAGCCCCCGCGCGAGCCCGCGCCCGACCCCGCGCGAGGCCCCGGCCACGAGGCAGACCTTTCCCCGCAGATCCGGCGGCACGCTCACGCCTTGCCGGCGAGGAAGCGGGCGAGCCGCGCTTGCGTCTCCGGATCGCGCAGGCCCGCCTCGAAGGCCTGCGCCTCGGCCTCGATCGCCGCCTCGACCGCCGCCGCATCGCCGCGCATCAGCGCGCGGGTCGCCTGCACCGCCCGGCGCGGCAGGGCGGCCAGCCGCGCGGCTTGGGCCAGCGCGTGCGCCTCCAGCGCCTCGGAGGGCAGTTCGGCGTTGGCGAGCCCGAGCGCGACCGCCGCCGCGCCGTCGAACGGCTCGCCGAGCAGCAGCAGCGCCGAGGCGCGGGCGAGCCCGATCCGGCGCGGCAGCAGGTGGCTGGCGGCGGCCTCCGGCACCACGCCGAGTTCCACGAACGGCATGCGGAAGCGCGCCTGCGGCCCGACATAGACGAGGTCGCAATGCAGCGTCAGCGTCGTGCCGACGCCGATGGCGAGCCCGTCCACCGCCGCGACCATCGGCGTGCGGGTGCGGGCGAGCTGCCGGATGAAGCGCAGGGCCGGCATCTCGGCAAACGACGCGCGCGGCGCCGTGCCGGCGGCGAAGAAATCGGCCAGATCGTTGCCGGCGGTGAAGGCGCCGGGCCCCCCGGCAAACACCACCGCCCCGATGTTTTGGGAGTCGTCGTCGGCGCCCGTCAGCGCCGCCGTGGCGGCGTCGTACATCGCCCCGGTCAGCGCGTTCTTCTTGGCCGGGCGGTTCCAGCGGATCAGGCGGACGCCCCCCGAAACATCCTCGATGGTGATGGCTTCGCTCATCCGCCCTCGCCCCCCGCGCCGATCCCGAGCGCCGTCTGCGCCCCGACGGCATCGGCCCCCTGCCCCACCCTTCTTCCCGCGGCGACGCTTTGTCGAGGGGCCATCGCCGCGGTTCGGGCGCGCGCCCGCGGGCGGGGTCACGGCCCCGCGCCCCGGACGGAGGCCGGCGGGGACGGGCGGCCCGAGGCGCCGTTCGCGCGGCCGGCCGGGTCGATCCGCGCGCAGGCCCCGAACCAAAGCTCGCCGCGCCGGCCCCGACGCCCCGGCTTGCGGGGCGGTCCTGGGTGTCGCACCCGCGCAACGGGGCGGTCCGCGTCCCGGATGTCGGGCGATGGGGTCACGCGACGCTCTCACGATCCGCGCCGGTCTCGCCAACGCGATCCAGCCGGGACAGACCGCGACGCTGTCGAAGGCGCTCGGCCTGCCGGTGACGGCGGCCCTCCTGACCCTGCCGGTCGGCACCGCCGCCGGGCTCGCGGGCGGCCTCGCCCTGGGCAAACGCGAACGCCCCACCGGCCCGCCGCTCGGGCCGGTGCCGTGATGGGCGTGGCTCGGCGGTTTTTTGCGTGTTCTGCCGATCCTGGCCCGGCTCTACGCCTCCCCCGCCTTCGGCGCCGCGAGTTTTTTGGGCATCATCGTCACCGTGGGCGTGCTCGCCTCTCTCGTGCTCGACCACTTTGGCTGGATCGGGTTTCGAGTGCACCCGGCGAGCGTTTGGCGGGTTGCGGGGGCGGTGTTGAAGGTTGTTGGAGTGGGGTTGGTGGCTGTTTTTTAGATTGAGATTTGAGACCCGCTTCACATGATCGTATCTTATCAATAAATTAATCATTTAGTCGACGACGACTTTAGTAATTATTGGTTAATAATTCTACTATTTCTGATCCAGCACAGCAAAATCCGGTGGATTTTCAGGAAGTATTCCATCAAAAAAGAATCTAATTACGTACCTATCAAATTTGCTCAAGCCATCAGTCTTGAGTATCCCATCTAATCCGATTGCTCGAAATATTTTGAGTGCACCACGAAGGTCAACTTCATCGCTTGTGAAATTTACAAGCCCAGAAAGATGAATTTTCTTGGAGATCATTCGTGGCAGACCATACTCTTCAAGATGGTAAACAGCTGGAGGTAGAAAAGCATGGCTAAGTTTTCCAACAAATCCCCCAATGTCGATCGATGGGTTTACAATGATTTTATGCAGCTCATTAACATCATTTAACAGAGCCGCTAGTTTAAAACTTATTGTGCGCTCAAGCTGGAAGAAGTCTTCAATATCGATACCGTGAGGAGAAAGCATGCTTAATATTTGAGGTATGTCCATACTCCAATTAAAAGATAAAGATTTGGTGGCTGAAACAACATTTGACCAAGATGAATCCCATGCTGACGGCTTAAGGCCAACAACTTTATAGAGCATTCTTTCCCAATCGGCGGGATTGTCAGAATTCAAATATCCAAATCCGCGCCAATCCTGCGGGTTAGATTTTAGATTTCTCGCCAGAGTCAGCAAGAAATCTGAATCACTATCTTGTAAAACATTTTTCTTCCTCAAAAGTGCAAAATTTTCTCCCCCAATAATATCCGACATCTGATTTTTGTATTCAACTATCCTTTCTATTTGCTTTTCAGTAAGTTTGTCTTTATCTTGGTTTTCATCAAGACTTCCTAGAATTGTATCTGGAAATGAAAGGTCGAGCTGAGTATTTTCTTCGACGGGAGGAGCATCAAGTAAGTAAATGTGGCCAATAAAATGCTTAAACATTCGACCGCCGCGGCCAATTATATTTTTGTAAGTAAAATCCTTCAGATTATTGCGTCCAAGTTTGCTCTTCCAGACTATTACATTCTGCGCTGACGTGTTAACTCCCTCAATGATCGAAGAAGTTGAGGCAATACTATCAAATCCTTTTTCATGCTCGAAGAGACGTATTTGGAGTTGACTCAGGCAGCGGTGCATTCGCCCGTTATGAACCCCGACTCCCCGCTCCGCGAGATCTGCCACCGACCACTCGGATTGATAGTTCACGCGAAGCCAGTGCGCGAAGTGTGTTGTGTGTGGTCTGTCGATTACGTCCATATTATTGATAACCAGCTCCGATATCTTATCTATTTCTGAGTATGATCCTGCGTAAATTAGGGTTTTCTCAGTTCTTTTCGATATAATTTCCAGTAGCGCATCTTTTTTCCGGCCAGCGTCTCCTTTGATCTCTTTATGAAGGTCATGCTTTTCTAGAAAAACAGTGTTAAAATCGAGGAGCTCAATAAATTCCATGTCCCGCGTGAAAACATTGTCCGCAAGCTTTTTTATATTTGGAGCAAGATAGTATCTCTGTTTGGCATTACGGGAAAGTTTTAGAATAGCTTTGATAAGAGATGGTGCGCGTTCCTTATCGTGCGCAACACTTGCCTTGTAAAATTCGTCTATAACAAGAAGGTCTATATTAGGCAATTTATCCGCATATCCGAATGCTCGCTCTTGAGGGAATATTAGAATATTGCGTTGCTCAAGAGGGGTATCAGTAACAGTGATGATATTATATTCGCGCGAAAACTTCTTATACAAACGACGTCGGGTTTCATCCATTAAGGCGATGGTCGGAACAATAATAACAACTATATTTGGGCGTTTTGCTGCAATAAATGCATCGATTATAAAGCTTTTTCCGAAGCTTGTAGGCGCGCTTACCGCGATGCTTTTGCCGCCGAGTAGTCTGGATAAAACGGATGATTGTTCACGGTGAAGAGTCGCAGTACGGTTCCCCACGTCGACGGCGAATGCCTTATGGACAAACTTTTGGTCCCATGATGCATTCTCAAGCTGTATATAAGGGAACAGTCCAGTCGATCGAATCAGCTGGTTTAGGACCTGTGGATAATTTTCTTTTTGCTTATCAATTGTGCTAAGGAGTTTTATTAATAGATTGCGAGCTGCAAGGTCATTTCCTTCCGTGAGTAGATCGTTTATTTCGGAACAGACGTCAAATACGTCCATTATACGACCCCTTTGTAGAAAGCAGCTGTGCTAGTAAATGCGTCAACGATAAGTTTTTTGTTTGGAACGGGGAACAAGATAATATGAAAGTTGATTTTGTCGTACATGTGTAGAGTTGTTAATTTTGACGCTTGTTTTACAAAATAAGACCCAGCTCTCTCTGTATGATGAGCTACAATTGATTTTTTGTACTCCAGGGAAAGAATATTGCAACCTGCAGTTTTTGTGCATTCGTGCAATATTAGAATCGGCACATGAATTCGAGGTTTTAGCAGATCGATTGAAATTTGATTGCTCAATGAGGCCTTAATTTTGTCTCTCAGGGCAGTAGGTATATCTAGATGATTGATGTCTGACACATTGGTTATTATCGAATTTTCTTTTTTCAATTTTTCAGTGCCTAAGCTGGTATATACCGAAGTAACTATAGAATCTAGCCGAGAGTCAGCAATGGAATTGTAGAATTTAGCCTCACCAAACCACAGAGTGAAGTCGTCTTCGTTTGCATTAAGAACGATATGTACGCTATCAGCTCCCTTTGCATTATCTTTGGCATTTTGTTTGTAGAAAATTTTGGGGACAACGGGTAGCGCGTTGTAGTGATTTTTCATCAATCCGTAGAGAAAGACTTCTGCGATTTCACTCCCTTGGCCGATTTCATCTTTGTCCGTCAGTCTCAAGTTCTGTGCGGCTGCTACTAAACTGGAATGACTCTGGTCGTACAAAGCTGCGCGCTCTTGCTCTGACAGAGCAGTTTGGGCAATATTATCCCATAAATAGCTCTGAAACCTATTGTATCTCCATTTACCGTCTTCGAAGTCATTTGCAAGACTCAGTAGTCGGTTATTCAATAGGTTTTGAAGTTGTGAAATAGTTGTGATTTTTGACAAAGACTCGTCTATAAGCGTGTCAAACTTTACGCTAGTCATACGGCTAAGGCCACGTTTCTCGCACCGAAGGGCACAGCAGTTCACCTTGCATGTGTCCGCCGAGTTTACACTAGGTTGCGTCCTCTGCAACGAGCCGTGAAGCAAAATCCATAGCATTCAGAACTTTACACGCTTGGTATTGCGTCATTGTCTCAGGGGGAGCAGGCCGGTGACAGGTGAGATACCCTGATTCATGCCGTGCTATCGCTCCAGCAAGCCGAGAGCGATGTCCTGACCTGATGCGTTGGGTTGCGCCATGCTCCCGCACCGAATCATAGATTTGCTAGCTTTCCGCAAGAAACTGAACTTCGTAACAGCATCGTTGGAGCTTGATGCGGCGTAGCATGCAGTTCAGGGAAAAATACCTTGACACCATAGACAAAAAATCCTACAACCCCTGCCACTCGCCTCCCGGACCAACCGGGGGAGCTTTTCCGGTGACCGGCCGGCGAGGCTCGTTGGGAGGTGGGGCGGTTCCCGCGTCGGTGGCCCGGTCGCCATCGCCTCGGGCGCTGTGCGCGACACAACGCCAACTCGGGATGGGGCCATAGGCCGGTCTCGGGTCGGCGCCCAGGAACAACCGGAGCCGGGCCCAATACGAGGTCCGGTGCGGACGAGTCCGCCCATAGCCGTCTGCCGAGGTTCCCTCTCCCCTCGCGGGGAGGCGGGCCGAGGGTCCCACAGCGCCTAGATCCGGGGTCGATGCCGGTGGAGAGACCGTGACGCCAAAACGGAGGGACGGCTTCTCGTGATAAGGAAGCGGCCCCTCCGCGGGACGCCGGGAGACCGGCAAAGTCTTACATAACCATCCGGAGGTTTCGCGGCGTCCCGCGTCCCCCTCGGGGTTTGTGCTCGATGCGTACCCGCCGGCCGATCGGCCAGCCGTCCCTGGGGCGCCGCCCGCGCCGCCGGGGCTCTCGTGCTTGGGCGGGCGCCCGTGCGGGGCCGAGGGGCGTTCGGCGCGCGGGGCCCTGCGTTCTATTGCGTGTTTTGCCCGGCCCGCTGAAACTGAGGGCTGCGCCGGCGACTTCGAATTTAATCCATATTTAGTTCGGGAAAGTCATCATGCCTCACCGGACCGATCCGGTGGGGGCACGACGGGCGATGAATCTGAAGGTATCGTACGCGCTGAGGGGTGTGATTGGACTCCTTGCGCTCGCCATCCTCGCGCAGGGGATCGTGGGGGCGATGCAGCTGCGCGCGGTGAACGCCAACGTCGTCGATCTCTCGAGCAACTGGCTGCCCAGCGTCCGCGAACTCGGCGAGCTGAAGTACCGGATCACGCGCCTGCGGCTCGTCGATGCCCGCTTCGTGACCGCCGTCGAGCCGACCGAGACGCTGCTCCCGATCTCCGAGCGCCGGCTTCAGGACGCCGAGGCGGTCGTCAAGCGCTACGAGCCGCTGATCGCGAGCCCGGAAGAGCGCGCGCTGTGGGACGGGTATCGGCGGCACTGGGCCGAGTATCTCGGCTTCCGCGCCAAGCTCATCGCCGCCGCGCGGGACAAGGACCAGGCGGGGCTGAGCGCGCTGTTCCAGACCTCGCGCAAGCCCTACGAGAGCGCCCTGGACCTGCTCGACCAGGACAGCGCCCTCAACACCAAGGGGGCGGACGACGTGCGGGCCGCGGCGGACGAGACCTACGGACACGCCCTCTGGCTGAATGCCGGGCTGTGCGCCTTCGCGCTCGTCCTCAGCGTCGTCGGCGTCCTCTACGTGCTCCTCGGCGTGACGCGCCCGATCGACGGCCTGATCGGGCGCATGCGCGCCCTCGCCGGTGGCGACGTGGAGGGCGGGGTTCCGCATCTGGCGCGCACCAACGAGATCGGCGCGATCGCCCGCGCCGTCGAGGTCTCGCGCGACAACCTGATCCGGACCCGCCGGCTCGAGGAGGAGACCGCCTTCGCCCGCGCCTCGGCCGAGGAACAGCGCCGCGCCGGCATGCTGCAGCTCGCCGACCGCTTCGAGGCCGCCGTCGGCGGTATCGTCGGCGCGGTCTCGTCCTCGGCGACCGAGCTTCAGGCGACCGCCCAGCAGATGACGTCGAGCGCGTCCCACACCGCCGGCCAGTCCATCGCCGTGGCCGCCGCGGCCGAGGAGGCCGCCTCCAACGTCGATGCGGTCGCCGCCGCGGCGGAAGAACTCGGCACCTCCGTCGAGGAGATCGGCCGCCAGGTGCGCGGCTCGGCCGAACTGGCCCAGGGCGCCGTCGGCGAGGCCAACCAGACCGCCCGCCTCGTGCAGGCGATGCGCGCCACCTCGGGCCGGATCGGCGACATGCTCGGGCTGATCTCGAGCATCGCCGGGCAGACCAACCTGCTCGCCCTCAACGCCACCATCGAGGCGGCGCGCGCCGGGGATGCGGGGCGGGGCTTCGCCGTCGTCGCGGCGGAAGTGAAGGAACTCGCCAACCAGACGGCGCGGGTCACCGAGCAGATCGCCGGGCAGATCAGCGAGATCCAGGGCGTGACCGATCAGGCCGTCGCGGCGATCGACGCGATCTCCGGCCGCATCCGCGAGATCGACACGACGGCGGCCCACCTCGCGGTCTCGGTGCAGCAGCAGGGTCTGGCGACCCGGGAGATCGTGCGCAACGTGGCCCAGGCGGCCAGCGGCGCGGGCGAGGTGACGAGCAACATCTCGGGCGTGGCGCAGGCCTCGGAGGAGACCGGGGCCGCGGCGAGCCAGGTTCTGGTCTCGGCCTCGGAGCTCTCGCGCCAGTCCGAGCATCTCACGGCGGAGATGAGCCGCTTCCTCGCCACCGTGCGCGCGGCCTGAGCGCCGCCGCGCCCCTGCCCCCGCCCCTGCCGGGCGGGAGCGTCCGCCTCAGGCGACGCCGGTGCGCAGCAGGTCGTGGTAGTGCACGAGGCCGACGGGGCGGCCCTGGTCCACCACCACGAGGGCGGTGATCTTCATCGCCTCCTGGATCTGCAGCGCCTTGGCGAGCAGGGTCTCGGGCGTGATCGTGCGGGGGTTCTTCGTCATCACCGCCTCGACCGGCAGGCGGTCCAGCCCCTCGCGGGAGAAGACGGCCCGGCGCACGTCGCCGTCGGTGAGGATGCCGGCGAGCGCCCCCGCCGCATCGACCACGAGGACCGAGCCGAACCCCTTGGCGTCGATCTCGGCCACGGCGGCCCGCATCGCGGTGCCGAGGGTCACCACGGGCAGATGCGCCCCGCCATGCATGACCTCGCGCACCTGCCGCAGCGAGGCGCCGAGCCGGCCGCCGGGATGGAACACGGAGAAGTCGCGGGCGGAGAAGCCGCGGGCCTCCAGCAACGCCACGGCAAGCGCGTCGCCGAGCGCGAGCTGCATCGCCGTCGAGGTGGTCGGCGCCAGCCCGTTCGGGCAGGCCTCCTTGGCCTTCGGGAGCGCGAGGCAGGTATCGGCCTCGCGCCCCAGCGTCGAGGCGGCGTTGGCGGTGATCGCCACGAGGCCGACGCGGTAGCGCCGGGTGTAGCCGATGATGTCGGCCAGTTCCGTGGTCTCGCCCGACCAGGAGAGCGCCAGCACCACGTCGTCGGGCTGGATCATGCCGAGATCGCCGTGGCTCGCCTCGGCCGGGTGGACGTAGAGCGACGGCGTGCCGGTGGAGGCGAAGGTCGCCGCGATCTTGCGGGCGACGTGGCCGGACTTGCCCATGCCGGTGCAGATCACCCGGCCGCGCGCCGCGCCGATCCGCTCGACGGCCTGGGCGAAGGGCTCGCCGAGGCCGTTATCGATCGCGGCCATCAGGCAGGCCAGACCCTCGCGCTCGGTCTCGATGGTGCGCAGGGCCGAGGCGATGGCGGGCGCCCGCGCCGCCCCATCCGTCCGGTTCCGGTCCTCGATCCGCTGTGCCAGGGCCATGAAGCTGTCGTTTCCGTCTTCGTGTCTCTCACAAAACGCCCGCTGCGCCGTCATCGCCAGAGAAGGAACGGCCAGAGATCGGGAGCTTCGTGAGGCTCTCTTAAGCCCGGCGCCGGGCCCTCGCGATTCTTGATCCGCCCTCTTCACCCGCGACTGTGGCCGCATGGGGGCTGCGCGGCGCCTGCTCACGGCGGGACAGGGCGAGCGGGCGCCCCGCAACGGTGCGTTAACCATGCCCGGTGTAGCTCCGTTAACCATGGGGCGCCGGCCGGACACGGAACGCCGCCCCGTCCACGGGCCGCCGGCCGTATCCAGGGCCCATCTTCAGGGAAAGAGCGCTGCCGGTGTCACGCGAGCGGCCGAACGGGGACAAGCGAGGGGGGCGCCGCGGGGCGCTCGCTCTGGCGCTGCTCCCCGCCCTGCTCGGGGGCCCCGCGCTGGCGCAGGAGACGCCCGACCCGTCGCCGGCGGAGCCCGCCCGGAGCACGGCGTCGAACGCGCTCTCGCGCACCGCCTCCGAGCCGACGACCGCGGGCCGCCCGCGCCGCTCCGCCTTCGACGCGCCGACGGCGCTACGCGGCTCCGGCGCCTTCTCCGCCCCCGCCCTCCTCGGCAGCGGCACGAGCCCGAATCCGGTCCCCTCCTCCGAGGAGAGCGAGGAGCCGAGTGTGGCGCGCCTGCCGCGCTTCCGCAGCGCGACGAGCCTGCCCGGCTCCGCCGCGACGCGGGGCACCCCCGCCCGGCCCTCGATCTTGCGCCTGCGCGCGGCGCCCCCGCGCCGGCTCGGCTCGGCGACCCGCCAGATCACCCAGACGCGCACGCAGCAGACGATCACGGATCTGCGCCTCACCCCGGTGATCCAGACGCCCGTCTCCGGCGTGCCGCTGCCGGCGCCGATCCTCGGGCTCGGCCTGCCCAACGCCACCGGGCTGCTGCTCGGCACGGCGCTCCGCCAGCCGATCCCCGCCGACACCGCCTACGCACCGCTCGGCATCCGGCTCGGCACCTTCACGCTGCTGCCGGCCTTCACCCAGAGCGTCGGCTACGATTCGAACCCGGACCAGATCGGCGGCACCCGCCTGCGGCCGTCCCTGACGCTGCGCAGCGAGGCGGAGCTGGCGCTGCGCAGCGCGTGGTCGGCGAGCGAACTCACCGCCGAGATGCGCGGCAGCTACCTCGAATATCCGCAGAACCCCGAGGCGAGCCGCCCGAACGCCGTGGGCACCGCCCGGATGCGCATCGACGTCGACCGCGACACCCGGATCGATCTGGAGACCCGCTTCCTGCTCGACAGCCAGCGCATCGGCAGCCCGGATCTCGGCGCGGGCGGGGGGGCGACGACCCGGCCGCTCTTCGCCACCTACGGCGCGACCGCGGGCGTGCAGGAGAATTTCAACCGGCTGCAGCTCTCGCTGCGCGGCTCGATCGACCGCTCGGTCTTCGAGGATGCGCAGCTCGGCAACGGCACCACGATCATCCAGAGCGACCGCGACGCCAACCAGTACGGCCTGCGCCTGCGCGCCGGATACGAGATCTCGCCCGCGATCACGCCCTTCGTCGAGACCTTCCTCGACACCCGTGTCTACGACACGCCGGTGGACCAGTTCGGCCTGCGCCGCGATTCCGACGGCATCGCCTTCGCCGCGGGCGCGACGGTGGCGCTCAACAGCACGCTGACGGCGGAGATCTCGGGCGGCCTGCAGCACCGCTCCTACATCGACCGCACGCTGCAGGACATCAACGCGCCGGTCATCAACGCGGCGCTCGTCTGGTCGGTCTCGCCGCTGACCACGGTGCGGTTCAACCAGCAGACGGGGGTGATCGAGACCGCGGTGCCGGGCTCCAGCGGCGCCTTCACCGACGCCGCTACGCTCGAAGTGCAGCACGACCTGCTGCGCAACCTCTCGATCACGCTGGGTGGCGCCTACCTGTCGACCAACTATGACGGCGTGCGCATCCGCGAGCGGGGTTACTCCGCCACCGCCCGGCTCGACTACCGCTTCAACCGCTGGCTCGCCTTCCGCGGCAGCTACATCTACTCGACGCTGGCCAGCACCATCCCGCTCTCGACCTACGAGGCGCACACGGTGCTGCTCGGCGTGCGGGTGAACCCCTGAGGGGAGCGCGCCTCAGAGCCGTATCCGAACGGATCGCATCAGGCCGGATAACGCGCTTCCTTTCACCGAACCGGCGTCCACTTCGTCGGAAAGCGCTCTATCGCGCCATCGAGAGCTGCGCGCCGGATTTCGAGAGCGCACCCTCCAGGCCGCCGCCGGCCTGCCGCAGGCGCGCGGTGACGGTGCCGCCGGGCTGGTAGAGGTAGACTTCGCCGTCGCGGAAATCCCAGGCCGAGACTTTGGCGAGATCCTTGTTGCCGCAACCCGCGGCCGAGGCCTTGTAGAGGTCGAGCGAGGGCGTGCTCGACAGCGACACCTTGCAGCTTCCCGCGGCATCGGTGGCGTTCCACGAGCCCACCACCGAGGAGCGGCCGGTCGCGACCACCGGCGGCGGAGCGGGCGGGGGCGGCTCGATCGCCTGCGAGGGAGCCGCGGCGACGCTCGGGGGCGGCGCCTCGCCCGGCGCGGCGGAGGCGCCCGGCGGGGGCGCGAGCGGCTCGCTCGTCACCGTCCCGGCGGGCAGAGCGGGCGTGGCGGGTTCGAGCGCCGCCTGGGGCCGCAGACGCTCGCGGGGCCCCTCGAAGCGATTGGAGGCGCAGGCGCCGACGCTCGCGGCCAGCGCGAGACAGGCGGCTTTCGACAGGAACCCACGCGTCATCAAAGACCCCTCACCCCAAACACGCAACGGTCGCGCTTGCCCTCAGGGCCAAATGCGCTTGCGGCAAGGCAGGCTGCACGCCGGGCCGGGGAAAAGCCGTACACGTCCAGGTTTTTGCGCTGGTGTGGCGGCCCTGCCTCAGTCGATCAGCACCGCCCGTGGGGGCGAAACGGCGAGAGCCGCGCCAGGGTGGGGCGCGGCTCTCGAATGTCGTCTCGAAGGGTGTCCTGCGGCGAAGAGATCAGACCTCGCGCTCGACCATCATCTTCTTGATCTCGGCGATCGCCTTGGCCGGATTGAGGTTCTTCGGGCAGGTGTTGGCGCAGTTCATGATCGTGTGGCAGCGGTAGAGCCGGAACGGGTCGTGCAGCCCGTCGAGGCGCTCGCCGGTGTTCTCGTCGCGGCTGTCGATCAGCCAGCGATAGGCCTGAAGCAGGGCGGCCGGACCGAGGAACTTGTCGCCGTTCCACCAGTAGCTCGGGCAGCTCGTGGTGCAGCAGGCGCACAGGATGCACTCGTAGAGGCCGTCGAGCCGGGCGCGGTCCTCGGGCGTCTGCTTCCACTCCTTCTCGGGCGCAGGCGTCTCGGTCTGGAGCCAGGGCTCGATCGACGCGTGCTGGGCGTAGAAGTTGGTCAGATCCGGCACGAGGTCCTTCAGGACCGGCATGTGCGGCAGCGGGTAGATCCGCACCGCCCCGTCCTTGTCCTTGCGGGTCAGGAACGGCAGGGCGTTGTCGGGGGTCTTGCACTCGTCGATGCCCATGGTGCAGGCGAGCGCGTTCTGCCCCTCGATGTTCATGGCGCAGGAGCCGCAGATGCCCTCGCGGCAGGAGCGGCGGAAGACCAGCGTCGGATCGACCTTGTTCTTGATCCAGAGCAGGGCGTCGAGGACCATCGGCCCGCAATCGTCGCGATCGACCTTGTAGGTGTCGATGCGCGGATTCTTCCCGTCATCCGGGTTCCAGCGGTAGATCCGGAACGTCTGGAGGTTCTTGGCGCCGTCCGGCGCCGGCCAGGTCCGGCCTTCGGTGACCTGGGAGTTCTTGGGAAGATTGAACTGGGCCATGTCCTGTGCCTTGTCCCTGTGCCTTTGGGTGCGGCGGCCTTGCGGCGCGCTCCGAGTTTCGAAGATCCTATTGCCGGTCGAGCCAGCCGGTCATGAACCGCTCGGCCTCCGCCTTCGGAGGTTGCTTCGCGGCCGGGCCGGACAGGCGGAACTTCACGAATTGCCCGCGCAGACCGGTGAGGCAGAGCAGGCTCTCGGTGGGGCCGAGGGCCGGGTGATCGATGGTGAAGGCGCGGCAGGTGAGCCGGGCGCCCGCTTCCCCCGGCAGGCGCACCGCGCCGCGATCCTCGCTGCCGCGGTAGATGCCCTGCGCCACCGCGGTCCTGACGTCGCCGGCCGCCTGCGCGAGCTGTCCGGCGACAACAGGCGAGGAGGCTCCGTCGGGGATGTTCGCCACACCGGCATCGTAGACGTAGATGTCCGCCTTCCAGCGCCCGTTCGTGTAGACGATGGAGTAGCCGAGTCCCGGCGCACGGGCCTCGTAATCCGTGCGGGGGCCGCGACTGAAGCCGGCGACCTCGGCCGGGAAGTCGAAGGCCGGTCCCCGCGCCGCTGCCGATACGATCAGCAGCAGCCCCGCCGCGGCGGACAGGACGGCACGTACGAGACGACGCGAGGCCGGGATCATCGTCCCCGCCCCTCCCCTCTCGACCGACTGCGCCGCGGGCTGCATCAGTAAACCCGCGCCTTCGGCTCGATGTACTGGATGTCGTTCGACATCGTGTAGGTGTGGACCGGGCGGTAATCGATCTCGACGCCGTGCTTGGATTGGTCGAGCCACGCGAGCGTGTGCTTCATCCACTCCTTGTCGTCGCGGTCGGGGAAGTCCTCGCGGGCATGCGCGCCGCGGCTTTCCTTGCGGTTGACCGCCGATTCCATGGTCACGACCGCCTGACCGATCAGGTTGTCGAATTCCAGGGTCTCGAGCAGGTCGGTGTTCCAAACGAGCGAACGGTCGGTGATGGCGATGTCGGAGACGCCGCGCCAGACCTCGTGGATCAGGCCCTTGCCCTCCTCCAGCACCTCGCCGGTGCGGAAGACGGCGCAGTTGTTCTGCATCGTCCGCTGCATCCGGTCGCGCAGCTGCGCGGTCGGGGTGCCGCCGTCGGCATAGCGGAAGCGGTCGAGGCGCGTGAGCGCCTTGTCGGCCGAGCCCTTTGGCAGTTCCGGCTGGCGGGCATCGGGCTCGACGATGTCGGCGCAGCGCAGACCCGCGGCGCGGCCGAACACCACGAGGTCGATCAGCGAGTTCGAGCCGAGGCGGTTGGCCCCGTGCACCGAGACGCAGGCCGCCTCGCCGAGCGCCATCAGGCCCGGCACCACCGTGTCGGGGTTGCCGTTCTTGAGGGTCAGCACCTCGCCGTGGAAGTTGGTCGGGATGCCGCCCATGTTGTAGTGGACCGTCGGCAGAACCGGGATCGGCTCCTTGGTCACGTCCACGCCCGCGAAGATCTTTGCGCTCTCCGAGATGCCGGGCAGGCGCTCGTGCAGGATCTTCGGGTCGAGATGGTCGAGGTGCAGGAAGATGTGGTCCTTATCCTTGCCCACGCCGCGGCCGTCGCGGATCTCCATGGTCATCGAGCGGGAGACCACGTCGCGGGAGGCGAGGTCCTTGGCCGAGGGGGCGTAGCGCTCCATGAAGCGCTCGCCCTCGGAGTTGGTGAGGTAGCCGCCCTCGCCGCGCGCGCCTTCCGTGATGAGGCAGCCGGCGCCGTAGATGCCGGTCGGGTGGAACTGCACGAACTCCATGTCCTGCAGCGGCAGGCCGGCGCGCAGCACCATGGCATTGCCGTCACCGGTGCAGGTATGGGCCGAGGTTGCCGAGAAGTAGGCGCGGCCGTAGCCGCCGGTGGCGAGGATGGTCTGCTGGGCGCGGAAGCGGTGGATCTCGCCGGTCGCCTGGTCGATGGCGATGACGCCGCGGCAGCGCCCGTCCTCGTCCATGATCAGGTCGAGTGCGAAATACTCGATGAAGAACTGGGTCTTGTTCTTCACCGCCTGCCCGTAGAGCGTGTGGAGCATGGCGTGGCCGGTGCGGTCGGCCGCGGCACAGGTGCGCTGCGCGGTGCCCTTGCCGTAATCGGTGGTCATGCCGCCGAACGGGCGCTGGTAGATCTTGCCCTCGTCCGTGCGGGAGAACGGCACGCCCCAGTGCTCCAGCTCGTAGACCGCTGCGGGGGCGTTCCTCACGAGGTACTCGATCGCGTCCTGGTCGCCGAGCCAGTCCGAGCCCTTCACGGTGTCGTACATGTGCCAGCGCCAGTCGTCCGGCCCCATATTGCCGAGCGAGGCGGAGATGCCGCCCTGCGCCGCCACCGTGTGCGAGCGGGTCGGGAAGACTTTCGTGATGCAGGCGGTGCGCAGGCCGGCCTGGGAGCAGCCGACCGTGGCGCGCAGGCCCGCGCCGCCGGCGCCGACGATCACCACGTCGAAGGTGTGGTCGATGATGGCGTAGGCGGGCGCGCCGCCGTTCGTTCCGTTGGAGGCCATGGCGTGAATCCTTGGTTCCGTGACGACGATCAGGCGAGGCCGCCCAGGCTCACGCGGAGGATCGCGTAGAGGCAGGCGGCGGCCACCGCGACCGCGTAGAAGGTGTTGGCGATGAGCGCCGCGAACTTGAGGCCGTGGCTGTGGACGTAGTCTTCGATCACCGTCTGCATGCCGAGACGCATGTGGATCGTCACCGACACCACGGCCAGGATCAGGATGATCGCGACCAGCGGGTGCGACACCAGCGCGACCGCCTGCGGATAGGTCCGCCCGGCCATCAGCGCGATGATGACGACGAAGGCGAGCATCAAGAGCGCGTTCGAGGCGCCGGTCAGGCGCTGCAGCCAGAAATGGCCGGCGCCATGGCCCGAGGCGCCGAGGCCCTTCACCCGGGCGCGCGGCGTGCGCATGGAGAGCGCAGTGTTCTGGCGGTTGTCGACCTGGGACATGGGAAGCCTCAGCGCACGAGCAGGGCGATCGCCCAGATCACGATGGTCAGGGTGACGGAGCCGATCAGCGTCGCGCGGGCGAGCCCCAGACGACGGTCGCGGTCGAAGCCGTAGCCCGCGTCCCAGATGAAGTGGCGGAGGCCGCCGAGCATGTGGTGCAGCAGCACCCAGGTATAGGCGAACAGGATGGCGCGCCCGGCCCACGAACCGAAGAACCATGCCACCGTGTCGTAGGCGCGCGGACCGGAGGCGAGCGCCACCAGCCACACTGCGACGAGGAAGGTGCCGCCGTAGAGCGCCGTGCCGGTGATGCGGTGGAACACCGACATCGCCATGGTCCAGGTCCAGCGGTAGATCTGGAGATGGGGCGAGAGCGGCTGGGCGACCGTAGGTCTGACGGTAGGGTTCATCGCGGCTCACGATCCTCGCGTCGAAGACTGGATAAATTCCAGGGAAGGGTTAGGGCGCTGGGCTCTGGCCGGCAATGCCGGTGCTGCGGTGCAGCATTGGTCAAGCTGACGATCGCGCGGATCTGTCTCATGTCAGTCTCCCGGTCAGCCTGAACCAAAAATAGGCAAGCGGGATCGCGACGATGAGCGAGGCGACGCCCGTGGCGAGCGTGAGTTTGGTCGCGTCGGCCAGAGACAGGCGGCCGAGATCCATCGTCATGATGATGGGCGGCGCCTGATAGGGCAGGAACAGCGTCGAGTAGCCGACCACCTGCACCATCAGCACGCTCATCAGGTCGAAGCCGCTGGCGCGCGAGAACTCCTCCGCCAGCGCGGTGTAGAGGGCGGGCGCGCCGTTGGCGGTGGCGGTGAACAGGAAGCCGATCGACAGGCCGGTCAGGGTCGCGAAATTCTTGGCGGGCGCGCCCGGCTCCAGCGGGGCGACCGAGAGGAGCGCGTGGCCGAGATCGGCCCCGAGCCCGGTCTCGTTGACCACCGCCGTCAGCCCGAACAGGGCGGCGACGTAGAAGCAGGTCCGCAACGGGATCTCACCGAAGCTCTGGGACGACAGGACGCCGGTGCCCGGCAACAGGCAGATCACCGCGGCCGCGAGCCCGATCCAGGCCGGGGGGATGCCGTGCCAGCCGTCGCTGAGCCAAAGCGCCAGCATCACCGCGAGGATCGCCGAGAGGCGCCGCTCTTCGGCCGATAACGGGGGCAGCGGCGGCAGTTCGGGCCGTTTCCCGTCGAGGCGATCGGGAAAGATCAGGATCGTGCAGGCGACCAGAATCGCGCCCTTGACGAGGCCGAGAACCGGAGCGTGCAGAAAGAGATACGGGAGATAGCTGAGATGGATATCAAACAGTGTCTCGGCGGTGCCGGCCATCACCAGGTTCGGCACATTGGCGGGCAGGATCGCCGCCGAGAGCATCGGCGTGGCGATGCCGAAGGCGAGCAGCGCTCCCGTCCGGCCCGGACGCCCGGCCTCAAGCCCGAAGGCGTCGCACAGGGCGATGACCACCGGCACCATCAGGGCAATGCGCCCCAGATTGGACGGCATCACGAAGGCGAGCGCGAAGGAGAAGGCGACGAGGCCGGCGATGAACCCCGGATAGGAGGCGGGCAGCCGCGCGGCCAGCCTGCGCGCGAGCCGGTCGCCCAGTCCGGTGCGATTCATGGCGAGCCCGACCACCATGCCGCTCGTCACCAGCCAGAAGGCGGAGGAGGCAAAGCCGGAAAACACCGTCTGCGGCGGGGCGAGCTTGAGCAGCATCGCGAGCGCGAAGAACATCAGCGCCGTGACGATCTCGGCCACGAGCCCGGTCGCCCATAGCCCCATGCACAGCACGAGCAGGCCCCCGGCCGCGACGACCGTGCCCTGTCCCCCGAAGATGCTGGCGGTGGCAGCGCTCATGGGTGCGCTTCAAACGCGAATTGGAAGCGTTCGCAATTCGGCTTTCGTGGTAGGTGCCTTCGCCGTTCGCGAAGGCCGATGCCTGGCTCACGCTCTCGTGATAGGCTTCATGACCGAGCCTCGCTCCATCCCACGCGAATGCGGGGCAGAGAGCGCTCTTTCGAATTCACCCTGCCATGCGCTTCGATCTCGTCGATCTGAACCTGTTCCGCCACGTCGTCGAGGCCGGTTCGATCACCCATGGGGCCGAGCGGGCGAACCTCGCGCTCGCCGCCGCCTCGGCGCGGGTGCGGGCGATGGAGGCGTCGCTCGGCGCGGCGCTCCTGCTGCGCGGGCGCCAGGGCGTGACGGTGACGCCCGCCGGCCGCACCCTGCTGGCGCATGCCCGCGAGATCATGGGCCAGATCGAGCGGCTGCAGGGCGATCTTTCCGTGTTCGCGGGCGGCGCCGTCGGCCAGATCCGGGTCCTGTCCAACACCAACGCGCTCACCGAATTCCTGCCCGAGGCGCTCTCCGCCTACCTCGCCCTGCATACCGGCGTCAGCGTCGATATCGAGGAGCGGACATCCGACGAGATCGTCGGCATGGTGGCCGACGGGGCCGCCGATCTCGGCATCGTCGCGGGCACCGTCGATACCGGCACGCTCCAGACCTTCCCCTTCCGTCACGACCGCTTCGTGGTGGTGGTCGCCGCCGGCCACCCGCTCGCGGGTCGCCACAGCCTCGGCTTCGCAGAGGTGCTGGAGCACGACCTCGTCGGCCTCGACCGGCCGAGCGCCCTGACCCGATTCCTCGCGGCCAAGGCCTCCCGCATCGGCCGGCCGATGCGGCTGCGGGTGCAGTTGCGCAGCTTCGACGCGGTCTGCCGCCTCGTGGAATGCGGCGTCGGCCTCGGCATCGTGCCGGAGACCACCGCGCGGCGGGCCAAGCGCACGATGAGCATCGCGCCCGTTCCGCTGGAGGATCCTTGGGCGGCGCGCGACCTCAAGCTCTGCCTGCGGGATCTGGCGGGACTGCCGCCCTTCGCGCAGGATTTCGTGGCGCATCTGCGCGCGGCCGACGCGTGAGGCGCCGTCGCGTCAGGTGCCGGCGAGCGTGTCGACCAACAGCTTCACGTTCAGCACGACGATGATGCCGGCGATGACCCAGGACAGCCCCTTCAGCCAGCCGGGGATCACGAGCGGGCCCATCAGCCGCCGGTCGGAGACGAAGCGCACCAGCGGGATCACCGCGAAGGGCAGTTGCATCGAGAGCACCACCTGGCTCAGCACGAGGAGCCGGGCCGTACCCTGCTCGCCGTAGAGGGCGGTGACGATCACGACCGGGACGATGGCGATGCCCCGCGTCACCAGCCGCCGGGCGAAGGGCGGCAGGCGCAGCCGCAGGAAGCCCTCCATCACGATCTGGCCGGCCAGCGTCGCGGTCACCGTCGAGTTGAGGCCGGACGCCAGGAGCGCCACGGCAAACAGCGTCGAGGCGAGGCCGACACCGAGCAAGGGCGAGAGCAGCTCGTAGGCCTGCTCGATCTCCTCGACATCGGTGCGCCCGCCCGCGTGGAACACGGAGGCGGCCATGATCAGGATCGCGGCGTTGACGAACAGGGCCAGCATCAGCGCCACCGTCGAGTCGGTGACGGCGAAGCGCAGGGCCTCGCGCCGGCCCTGATCGGTGCGGGGATAGGCGCGCGTCTGCACGATCGAGGAGTGGAGGTAGAGGTTATGCGGCATCACGGTCGCGCCGATGATGCCGATGGCGATGTAGAGCGCGGCCGGGTTGGTCACGATCTCCCGTGAGGGCACGAAGCCGCCGAGCACGGCCTGGATCGGGGGGGCCGCCATCGCGATCTGCAGGCCGAAGCAGACGAAGATGATCGTCAGGAGGCCGATCACGAAGGCCTCCAGCGCCCGGAAGCCCCGGCGCAGCAGCAGCAGCACCACGAACACGTCGAGGGCCGTGAGGATCGCGCCCAGCGTCAGCGGGATGCCGAACAGGAGCTTGAGGGCGATGGCCGTGCCGATCACCTCGGCGAGGTCGCAGGCGATGATCGCCGCCTCGCAGATCAGCCACAGGGCGATGGAGACGGGCCGGGAGGTCCGCTCGCGGCAGGCTTGGGCGAGGTCGAGGCCGGTGGCGATGCCGAGCCGCGCCGCCAGCGCCTGGAGCACGATCGCCATCAGGTTCGAGAGCAGGATGACGGAGAGCAGCGTGTAGCCGAACTGGGCGCCGCCGGCGATGTCGGTGGCCCAGTTGCCCGGGTCCATATAGCCGACCGAGATCATGTATCCCGGTCCGATGAAGGCGAAGAGCCGCCACAGCCAGGACCCGCCCGCCCGCACCGGCACGCTGCCATTGAGCGCGCCGAGGCTCGGTTCCGCAGGGGCTTGCCCGGGCGGTGCCGGCCGAACCTGATCCATCACCGCTTCCATTCGTATCGGGGGGCCGATTGCCCCTGCCCGTCGCTCCCGATGGAGCGGACCGACGCAGGAGAGCCGGGCGCTCCATTCGCACCCGCACACAGCTCGTCCTTATAGCATCAGCTATAAAGCTGCGCCGAAGCTGAGATCAAGGGGCTTCCAACCGGGTTCCCGGCCGTGGGGCGCTTAGGTTAAACAGGTCGGCACGGTACCTTCGAAACACCGGGCGGATCGATCGCACTCGCCGTCGCGCTTGCCACCGTTCTTGCCCCTGCCCTTGCCGAGGCGCGGTCCGTGCGCCGGGTGTTTCGTGAAGGCGCTGGACGACCCTATGAGGCGTGGGCCAATCAGGCCGCGCCCGAAATGGAGGAGCCCGCCGCCTCATGCAGGATGCGTCGCGAGAGATGGGGCGAGAGATGGGGCAGAAGCCGGCACCCGAGGTGCACCCGGCGGGCGCGGATGCGCCGCTCGTCGATGCAGAGGTCCATGTCGAGAGCTTCCGTCAGGCCCGCGAGGCGCGCCGTCTCGAACTGGTGGAGGATTACGTCGAGTTGATCGCCGACCTGATCGGCGATGGCGGCGAGGCGCGGCAGGTCGATATCGCCGCCCGCCTCGGCGTGGCCCAGCCGACGGTCGCCAAGATGCTCAAGCGGCTCGCCGAGGACGGCCTCGTGCAGCAGCGGCCCTATCGCGGCGTGTTCCTCACCCCGGCGGGGCAGGCTTTGGCCGAGCAGTCGCGGGAACGCCACCGCATCGTCGAGCGCTTCCTGCGCGCCGTGGGCGTCAGTGCCGAGACGGCACGACGCGACGCGGAAGGGATCGAGCACCATGTCAGCGCCGAGACGCTGGACGCGTTCCGCCGCTTCGCCGACGCGAAGCTGTAGGCTCCGATCCCAACCGCCCGGCCCGCTTCCCGCCTGATCTCCCGACGTGCTTCCGAGGACCCGACCCGATGGACCAGACCCAGCAACTGACGGCGCTCGCCGCCGTCAGCGCCCGGCACGACGCGGCGGTGACGAACCTCGCCGAAGGACTCGCCGAGCTCGGCGCCAAGCAGGTGGCCCACCAGATGGCGGTGGGCTTCCTGGCCAGCGTGCTGCGTTCGATCGATTCCGATCACTACGACGAGCGCCTTGAAGGCTACCTCGCCATGCTGCGCGACGTGCTGTTCCGCGACGATCCGGATGCGGCGCTCGCAACGACCGTTCTGGAGACGATCGAGCGCTCCCTGCGCCCCGCGCAGGATCAGGACGAGAGCTGAGGTCGCCCATCCGGTGCAAAAATTCGCTCGCTGACAAATGTGAACACGGCGCGGTGTCGCCGCGCCTTGGTCGCTGCCGCAGGGCGTGGCACCATGCCCGCATGGCTGACCGGAATGCCCATCCCTACTCCATCGATGTGAGACCCTGCTGGCGGCTCCCGGGCCGCTTCGTCTGTTCCATCGTCGAGAAGGGGGAGCCAAGGCGCTACGGCGCGCAGAGCTACGCGACCTTCGACGAGGCCCGCCGCGCCGCCCAGGCGCGGCTGCGCCAGCTCGTCTTCGAATGGCAGCTCGTCGGCTCATGATCGGCCCGCCTCCGGAGGCGGGCCACGGGGATTGCCGCCGTCCGCCTCGGCTCTACTCGGCGTCGGCGGTCTGCGCGTACTGAACCAAGGCGGCCATCTGCGCCGGCGCCCGGAACACCCGTCCGTCGCTGGTCTCCACGTAGACATCCGAGGCGCCCATGCTCGCAAAGGTCATGGCCCGCTCGGCGGCCCTCGCCCCGAGGTCGTGCGGTTCCTTGGAAGGGCCCGAGGGTCCGGTCCAGTGAACGGTGTAGCGCATGACGTTCTCCTGTTCGGTGGATGAGAATAGGGCAGCCGCTCGGGGATCGCGAGCCGTCCCGAAGTCGGACGGGTCGCTGATCGGAGGCTTCGCGGGGCCTCTCCGGCGACCGTGATTTCAGTTCCATCACCATTGCCCGACGAGCGGTCCACCGGCTCTGGCCGATCAAATCTGCATCATAATGCCGAATGGACGGCTCCTTCGGGCCTCCTGCGCGTTCTACGGCCTGAAGCGCTCTGCGCTTCGAACGGGAGAACGTCATGAGGAAGCCGGAGAAGCCGGGTGCAGACGCCAGCAAGACGCACAAAGGCGGCGCACTCGGGAGCATCGACGAGCAGACGGGGCATCCCGGCAAAGGCACGCCCGGGGCGACGCTCAAGCCCGAGGACAACCCCGATCCCTCGAAGGACTTTAAGCCGGAGACGCCGGAGGACAGGAAGTCGAAACGCTAGAGCGCATTCCGGCGAAGTGGTCACCGGTTCGTCGAAAGAATGCGCGTCAAAACAAGGTCTTAGAGCCGTATCCGACCTGATGTGATCCGGTCGGATACGGCTCTAAGCTCGTAACGCGCGCCTTGAGGTCTGACTCGGTTTCTGGCGGGGGTGGTCGCGGCTGACCGCGGGGGAGCAGAGCACCACTCCGAGACGACCAAGAGAGGGCGGGATCGCAACGAAAGAGGGCCGGCATTACGCCGACCCTCCCAAGCTCATCTCGCCGTGGATCGGTCAGCGACCGCTTGCCGCGCCACCCGAACCGGTGCCCATGCTGCCGCTGGAGGTGCCGCCAGCAGCACCAGGCGCCGCCGGGGCCATGCGGGTTCCGGTCGTGCTGCCGGTCGTCGATCCCGTTGCGCGCTCCATGCTCTTCTCGGAATTGCTCTTCACGCTGCCCGGGTTGTTCATGTTGCCCTCGGCGCTTCCGCCGCCGGCAGCGGTTTGAGCCAGAGCGGCCCCCGAAAGCGCCAGTGTCAGCGCTGCGGCAAGCGCGATTGTCTTGGTCTGCATGGTCGTTTCCATCCCTGTTCGTCGTTGAGCAGGATCAACGCCGGGTTGCCCGGTTCGTTCAGGCCAATGCCCGAAACACCCCCCGCGAGAATGCGGCAGGGACGCACAGGGAATGGATCACGTTGCGCATCGGCGTGAGAGCCGGGATCTCTCACCATATCAGCGAAGGGTGGGAGACTCGTCGGGCTTGAGCAGCCGCTCTTCACCCTCGGAACCACCGGTCGAGACGTGAGAGTTCAGCCGATCCAGGTGCTCGAAAACGTGTTCGAAAGCGCGTGTGACAGCCTTTTCGAAGGAGCCGTCCTGCGTGCCCTGAGCCGCTTTGACGGCGCTGAGGAGTTCGTGATGCTGTTGGGTGTCGCTCGACATGGCGTTCCTCGCTTGCGGGTGAGATGCGATACCGAGCCAAACCTCAGCGGCAGGCTCGGTTCCGCGGCTCTTCGATCGCCTCTGCGCTTCAGCCGGCCGGCGGAACGAGAATGTACTTTCCGACGAAGGGGTCGCTCTGGCTGTTCACACCCGTGCATCCGTAGGGATGTTCGCCGGCCGCCATCGTCCTGAACTTGAGCGTGGCTTTCCCGTTCAGCTTGATGGTGTAGCCCTTCTCGCTCGCGGAGTGGCCTTGGTCACCGTCCACATGCTGCACGAGGCCGTTCTCGAACTGGCCGTCCATGGTCAGGGTCACGGGCTGGTCGGCTTTGTTGATGACCCGTAGCTCGGCATTCGTATTCGCGGGCAACCGGAGCTCGGCGGGCGAGCAGACGATCTTGCGATCCTTCTTCTCCATGGTCAGTTCCATGACGGGCTGTCCGTCAGAGGCCGGTGGGGGCAGCGGCTTCCCTTCGGCATGGGCGAGGTTGGCGGACAGCATGAGGCACAGAGTGCCCAGCGTGCTTACGGCGTATCGTGTCACATCGATCTCCCTGGGCGTTGGAGGGGCAAGGCGAACGCCGGCTGCCTGTTCCTGGACGCGACGCCGCAGGCCGACCCCGGGCGGGCAGGCTCGGTGGGGGGGGCGACCTGAGGGCAGGAACGGGTGGGCACTCTGCCTCAAGCACCCGAGCGAGACGACGGCGCGGGCATCGGCGGCACAGTCGAGGTCGTGCGACTCGCGACGCCCCGCTGACCCCGACATCGTGGATGTGTCGAAGGACAGCAGGGTCTCGTTCCGGCCCCCGCCACGGATTGCGCCGGGGTCGGGGGGCACCTCAGCCGCGCAAATCGGCTTCGGCCTGAAGATGCACTTCGGCCTTGCGTACGACAGCGCAGGGATCGTGACCTTTCACCTCTGCCAACAGCAGCAGATCGGTGACGAGGTCGATGATGTCGCTCTCTCCGATATCGTCCGACGTGGATGGATAGCACCAGCGTCGGATGCCGGAGTGTTCGTGCAGGTAAGCGTCGAGGGCCTTTTGGGCGAGATCGGCGCGCTTTGCTTTGTCCGGCATGAGGATCCTGCCTTCCACCGCATGACGCCGCGCCAGCCATCATCTGAGCCGGCCGGTAATCCGTAAACTATGAGCCGCAGCACCTGTTCAAAGGACCGACGGAGAATTTTGCCCCGACAGTTTCAAGAGCGGCTTAGATCAGGATGTTATTCTCTACTACTTTCGAAGTACCCCCGCAGATTTAGGTCTATACAGGTGGTTGGGATCCCGGTTGTTTTCAGTGCCAAGGTCGAACGACGGGGTGCGGCGGCGGGTTGGACGGCTGCGACGATCGCGCGATGGAGCATAATCCAAAAATTTTTCAGATCATGCCCTTGTCTTTGAGAATGCTGTGGGCATTGAAAATTTCAATCTTTAGAGGGTAGCTCAGTATTATTTCTACATTGCATCTTGGGCATTGATATCGTGCAACGATCGCAAACCAGCGCCCTGTCTTCTTGTGTTTCTCTCCGCACGATGGGCATGGGTGATGAAATATATCATTATAAAGGCGCGGCGATAGCGTCATGACCTCACCAGACAGAAGCACTAAAATGCCCACAACCATTTGAATGATTACAAATTGCAGGTCGAGGCGGATACAGATAATTACCACAAAATCCCAGAAAAAACTAATTAATTATTATTTGTATTCACCGTATTACAATGCGATTTCTTTCGAGGAGATTCGAGTCTTATTTTGGATCACGGTCCATTTCGTCGGTGACATTGCCGCGAGTCGATTGAGAGCGATCCTCTATTGCCTTGATTTCAGGGTTTTCCAGCATTGGTGAGCCGAATGTCGGAATAGGTCAGCCTTCCCGTGTAGACGATGGTCCCGCTTTCATCGCGGACAAAAACGCTGAAGGGGCGGTGATCGCCGTCCTTCGGGATTTCCCAGCGCGCGACTTCAGGCAGGAAGATCATCGCCTCCTTGCGTGCCGCCTCATAATCCGCCGGCTCGGCCCCCTCGTCGTCACGATGAAACTCGCCGTCGTGCGTGTCGAAGAAGTGGCGCGGCACTCCCGCCTCCGAATTGGCTCTGACGGCCTCAGCCAACCGCGATGGCCGGTGCCGGGTTTCTGTCGGGCCTCATGATGAAGGCGCTGCACGATCAGGGAGCGTGAGACCATCCGGCATGGATGCCTTCCCTGGCCCGCAAGCCATTGCCCGATACGCGGACAACCCACCGCGCATAG
This sequence comes from Methylobacterium sp. AMS5, assembly GCF_001542815.1. Taxonomy (GTDB): domain Bacteria; phylum Pseudomonadota; class Alphaproteobacteria; order Rhizobiales; family Beijerinckiaceae; genus Methylobacterium. Next base: position 3,806,777 of record NZ_CP006992.1, on the reverse strand, counting down.
TGCCTGGCTAGAGCATCGTCCCGAAAGGTGGTTGCCGGCGTTGGAAAAAAGACGATGCTTGAGGCTGGCCTGCAGCGCATGGCGATGCTGCGCCTCGCGGAGCGCGCCCCGGACGACGCGCAGGTGCGGGTTCTCGGGGCTGGCGGCGGCCTCGAACTCAAGGTGTTCGCCGAGGGCCAACCCAGTTGGTCGTTCGTCGGTGTCGATCCGTCTGCGGCGATGCTCGACCTCGCACGCCTCACCCTCGGCAACCTCGCGGACCGGGCACACCTGCACGAAGGACGGATCGACACTGCGCCGGAAGGGCCGTTCGATGGCGCCACCTGTATCCCGACACTCCACTTGATCGAGCGTCAGGAGCGAATGTGCGCGCTTTAGGAGGTCCGGCATCGATCGCGCGCAGGCCGAGAGCGCCAGGATTGGGATCGAAGAACGCCTGCCGATCCTTTCACCCGAGGAAGGCGAGGCCCTGCTGCGGGAGACCGGGTTCACCGGGGTCAGCCTGTTCTACGCCGGTTTTGCGTTCCGCGGCCGGGTCGCCTGGGCCTGATGCCGGCATCCGCAAACCACCTTCGGCGGACAGCTCAGCCGACCGGCGCGCGTAGGCTCATCCACTTGAAGCCAAGGCGCGTCAGAATCGCTGTGGCGGCGACGAACGGCATGGCCACGATCAACGCCGCCAGCGCGTCGTCGCCGATCAGCGCAGCCAATGCGTCCCGCAAGGCGATCAGAAACAGGACCAGCGAGGCGAGCACCAACAGGAGCGCCCCGCCGAACAGGAGCACAAGCAGGGCGAGCATACGGAGGTTGCCGCGGACTTCCGTTCGCGCCAGCCGGAGCAGCTTGCCAAGATGAGCGCTGGCCTCGCGTATCGCGACGAGGATCAGGACGGCGGTGGTGCGAGGATCTTCACCCGGCTGACCTTTTCGAATGGTCTGTTCGTTCAAGGATGCGTCCTCACCGTTCCCGAGCCTCTCGTCCTTCGCAGGCATGAGAGGACGCGCAGCCATCAAAGCGGCCCGCGGTCTACAGCTAGCGCGAAGCTTCCGCACGGCGACATCCGGACTGACAGCGCTTGCAACGTGAAGGTTCGCCAGCGAGGCATCCCGTGACAGTCATCGGGCATCGAGCCAAGCGAATCATCCGCGGGCCGGCCGTGTGCGGTTCGGAGCGAAGCGGCGGCATCGTTGCGGGGCCATCGATCGACGGCGCGCCGCACTTGCCAGGCGGGCCGAGTCGCCGCACTCTCAGCTTAGCCTTACGATGGCCGGATTGATGCCGATGCATTGCCCCATCGCACCGCAGGATGTGGAAAGCCCTGAAGCATGACGATCGATGGTGGGCACGCCGACGCTGGCGGTTCGGACGAGACCGCTCTGCTCGGATGCCGGTCACGGCGTCTTGGCCGCCGCTCGTTTCTGGTCGGCTCGGCTGCCACCCTCGGCGCATTCGGGCTCGGTGGTTGCGTGACGTCCGACGGCACGATGCTTGCCGATGCGGCGAAGGTCTACGGACCGATGCCGGACGAGAAATTCCCGATCCCGGCGGTCGATATCAGCAAGGTCAATCCAAAGTATTACCGCCGGACGGTTCGCTACGAGACCAAAGAAGCGGCTGGAACGATCATCGTCGATCCGCGCAACTACTATGTCTACCGCGTCGAGGGCGACGGATCCGCCACCCGCTACGGCGCCAATGTGGGACGCGACGGGTTCTTGTGGAGCGGCGACGCATATGTCGGCCGCAAGTCCGAATGGGCGACTTGGACGCCGCCTAAAGAGATGATCCGGCGTCAGCCCGAAGCCGCTCAATACGCCCGTGGGATGCCGGGCGGCCTCGACAACCCGCTCGGTGCCCGCACCCTGCACCTCTATCAGGGCGGCGCCTACACGCTCTACACGATCTACGCCAGCAGCGACCCCGAATCGATCGGAAGTGGCATCACGAGCGGCTGCGTCGGCTTGCTCAGTCAGGATATGATCCATCTCTACGCGCGAACCCCGGTGAAGACGAAGGTGGTGGTTCTTCCGGCATAGCGGCCTGCATCGGCGTGGGTCGGGCTCCGATTGATTGGAAGAGACTTGGATTATTTGTCGATCGCCTTGAAAATTGTCGCGCTACTGCTGATTGTCGCGACGTTGCTACCCTTGATTCCGACGAACTTTGGTATCATCCGCAGCCTGGACTTTCCCCGGCTTCAGATCGCGGTCGCGCTGGCTGTCAGCAGCGTCGGGCTTCTCGCGATCTCCCGGGACGGCACGGCTCTGACTCTGGCCGCCTCCATGGTCGCAGCTCTTGCCCTGCAAGCCAGCTACATCCTGCCGTTCACGCGCGTGGCGGCGCCCCAGGCAAAGGCAGCGGAGTCGTGTCGTCCGGGTGACCGCATCAGCCTCCTCGTCCTCAACGTGCTCCAATCGAACCGCGCGTACGGTGCGGCGCTCGATCTCATTGCTGCCAAGGCGCCCGATCTGGTGTTGCTGCTCGAAACCGATGCGGGATGGCACGCCGCGATGGCTCCGCTGCACGCGCATTATCCGCATCGCGTCGAACACCCGCAGGACAACACCTACGGCCTGCTGTTCTATTCCCGCCTTCCCTTGCGCGATCCGACAATCCGCTTCCTGTTGCAGGAGGACGTTCCGTCGTTACGCACAACGGTGGTTCTGCCCAGCGGCGAGCCGGTCACGTTCTACGGGCTGCACCCACGGCCGCCCCATCCGGGCCATAGCAGCGCGCCGCGCGATGCCGAGCTCGTCGTGGTCGCCCGAGAGGTCGCGAAAACCAAGGGTTCGACCATCGTCGCCGGCGACCTCAACGACGTGGCCTGGTCACACACGAATCGACTGTTCCAGAACATCAGCGGCCTTCTCGATCCCCGTCACGGGCGCGGCCTGTTCTCGACCTTCCATGCGCAATATCCGTTTGCACGCTGGCCCCTCGACCACATCTTTTTCAGCGAGCATTTTCTCTTGAGCGACATGCAGCGCCTGAACGATGTCGGGTCCGATCATTTCCCGATTTGGGTCGATCTATGCCGGGCGCCGCAGGCACCGGCGCGACAAGACGCACCCGAAGCCTCCGAGCAGGATCATCGGGATGCCCAGAAGGCGATCGAGGCGGTGCAGTGAGGTCGGTAGGATAGAGCATCGACGACGGCCCTTTCGAGAAAGCCGCGGGGCCGACAAGACGCTCCCGTTGTCCCCGCAGCGCCTCAGGCAGAGGCCGGCCCGCTGCCCTGCTCGACAACCTCCAGCGCGCGCAGAACCGCCATGGCGGCCATATCGGCATCGATGCGTCCTTCGTCCGTGGCGGGCATTACGGCGACGGTCTCGAACACGTTTCCGCCGACGGAGCCGGTGACGACCTTGAGGCATCGCCCTTCGGGCCCGCCTGCGTCCTCCAGCAGGGCCACGAGATAGCCTGCTGCGGTCCCGTAGATGTGGAGCGCCTCGGCCGCCATCGCTGGCTCAGCTTCGCGGTCGCGGCCACCGAAATTGGGGCGGATGATGTTCGTCATAGCCATCGCTCGTCGATGTCGGTCGCGTTGTAGTCCGCCAAGGGCTGGTGCTCATCGCCGTCGGCGAAGATCGCCACGTCGTCCGGGCCTATGTCGTGCTTGGCAATGCGGTCCCAGCGCCGATGGATCATCGTGGGGCCGCCCCAGATCCGGAAGGCGTTCCAGTAGCGGTCGTCCTTGAAGCCGATGTAGTGGACGCAGCGGGCAGCGGGCATGCCACAACCTACGTTCGCTCATCGGGCGACGCGAGAGGTTCTTACCACCGCCCACCCCGACTGCGACGACGAGGACGCTCTGCGGGCTACGTTGCCGCCTCAACCTCGCTTCAGACGCACCTCGCCCAAGCCGGGCCGAGGGGGAAAGCATGTTCGGGACCGAGGTTTTTGTCGTGCTCGCAGGCGTCATCGGTGCGATCGCATTCATGGTGGCCGGGCGACCGGCTTCCGATCGCTTCCTGCCCTGGTGAGGCGGCGGCGCTTCCCGACGGATCAGCCTTAACGGATGGCTCACGATATCCGAACAGGGTGTGGAAACCATCGCGGACAAAGGTGTTAGCGGGACACGTCGATCCAACCACGTTCACGAGCATCCGCGATGACCATCACCGTCTTCGATCCGATCCGCGGCCCGATGGCCGCGATTCGCGTGCCCGCCCCGCAGCCGAGCTGATCCCCTCAGTCTCGTCCCCGCCCGAGCCACGACGATGATCGGTCTTCCTCTCTACCGCCTGCTCGTTGCCCTCGTCCTCGTGCTGTCGAGTGCAGCGGCGACGACTCGCCTCGGCCATGCCGAGCCGAAGACGGCCTGCGAAAGCGGGGTGCAGGCCGGTGCCTGTTCCCATACGGCCGAGCCGAGTGCGCTTTCGACGAATCGCCCCTCCGAGCCGCACGTATTCTCCGGATCGGCCACACGGTAGCCGGCCGCCGCTCCATGGACGTGAGCGGCGGTTAGGTCATCGCGGGCGTTCGTCGCCCTTCGAGGGGCGCGATGTCGCTCTCGACTGAGCGCGTCCGGTGCGTCGTCGGTCATGTCCCGCCGCGACGGGCCGCGAACTCCCAGATCGGTAGGCCGGTCGGTACGCCGGGCGTGTTCCGGTAGCCGCTCACATTGCCGAACAGGATCCGGCTCGGCTCGATGCCGATCGCCTTCTGCCCTCCTGTGATCATCACTCCGCACCAATCCACGCGCAACGTCCCGTGCTCGGGATGGACGCCGAAGATCTGCGGCGCGGTCCAGCCCAGGCGCACGGCCTCGGCGCCGAAGCGCTCGATGAAGTCGGTGCAGGCCTCGTGGATGTTCGCCCAGGCCGTGGTGCCGAGATACCGGCAAGGGGGTGCAGTCGGACGGAGTGCGCCGAAGGCTTTGCGCCATTCGGCGGCTTGGGGCGGGAGCGAGTCGGGCGCGAGTTCGGGAAGGAGCATCCTGGCTGCCGGCTGATGGTGGGGCCGACGGCATAGGGGCATCCGGTTGCTTCAGTCTTACCGGCCGATCGGGTTCACACGCTTTGCGCCCGTGCGCGTTGGCCTCGAAGCGTTCGTCGATGGTGGGGCTCGGATCAGGCCGGTCCGATCGAGGCGCGGCTTGGTCTCGGCGGCCAGCGGTCATGCGTGGAGGGCTTGCCGGAAGCCCCCTGCACGGCTACTCAAAAGCGGCGTTTCTGTCGTCGTTTCTGTCGCCCAACCTGTCTTCGAGAGCCAGTGTTGAGCGTCAGTAATGGACAGGCAAAGAGCGCGGGCCTGTAGCTCAATGGTTAGAGCCGACCGCTCATAACGGTCTGGTTGTCGGTTCGAGTCCGGCCGGGCCTACCACCCGTCTATTTCAACCACTTAGCGGGTTGATTAGCGGCATAATCGACATCGTATATCGGCAGGTGCGATCTCGACCTTGTGCACCGCGACCCATCGCTACCGGCAAACTGTAAGGCCCCGACAGGTCACGGCCGCGGATGACCCGTATCACCGGCGTATGCCCGTCGTTCGACCAGGCGGCCCAGATGACGTCGGCGTGGTCCAGTCCCCCCGAGGGTGCCGGCCCTCCCCTCCTGATCGTCCTCGCGGACGAAGGCTTCCATCTGCAGCACCCAATCCACCCAGTTCATCTCACCCTCCATAAGGTCGAGGACAGCCTGGACCCGCCGAATTAATAAGCCCGGGCGTTGCTCAGCCTCGGAGGGCCAGGGCCTGCACCATCCTTCGGGAGGGTTTCCCGTTTTACCTCAGCCCGGCTCCTGAGGGACCCTCACTGGTCGGGAATACAGATGCCCCGGGCGGCAGTGACAGCGGTCCTCTGCGACAAGGAATTTTGTCCTATGCGCCAGATGTTGCGTCCCAAGGTGCCATGAACCCTCTGCCTGGTGCCAACTTTCGCATGGTCGAACACGGACCATGATAACGGTCGGTTTGCAAAGTGCATAATCGCCATTTTGTTTGAATTAATCTCAGTTTAAATCAGGGATTTTTTGGTCGTCAAACGAAGGAAGTTTAAATCCTGCAGGATCAAATCCTGCTCGCCGGTGACACAATTGTCCGGATCGCGAAGCTGGATTGTAGGCGTGAGACACCGGGAAGCCGAGAAAGCACCTCCTTGTGCAACCGCTCGTAGTCGGCCGCATCCCTCACTTTGAGCTTGACCAAATAATCGGCGATTCCGGTCATCAAATAACAATCCTGAACCTCCGGGCAGCGGCGCACCGCGGCCTCGAATTGGTTAAGGAACTCCTCGGTCTGCCGGTCGAGGGTGAACTGCGTGAGCACGACCAGTCCGCCCTCCTCGGACGGTGCTTCGATCAGCGCCGTGTATCCGCGTATGACCCCCGAACTTTCCAGCAATCCCACCCTTCGGTGGCAGGCGGACGCCGATAGGCCCACGGCCTCCGCGAGGTCCGCGTTGCTGATGCGGCCGTTCGCCCTGAGCATGCGGATGATGCGCCGATCAATGTCGTCCATGGCCTCATCGCAGAAAAATCAATATGATCGAATTATATCCTATAGATCAGTAAAATATAGCGCATTATTCGACGGTTTGACGAGAAATTCGATGAATCATGCGGTAGAGTAACCGTATCCACAACCCGTTCCGGACGGACGCCTTGCCTGCCCTCGCCCGCACCGCTCCCATCGCGTCCGCTGGACCTCCCGTACCGGCGACGGCCAGCGCCGTCCTGACGGTCGACCTCGCGGCGCTCGCCGCCAACTACTGCGCCCTGCGGGCCATGGCTGCGCGGGCGGCGTGCGCCGCCGTTGTCAAGGCGGATGCCTACGGTCTGGGGATCGAACGCGTCGCCCCCGCCCTGGCGCGGGCGGGCTGCCGCTCCTTCTTCGTCGCCCATGCCGAGGAGGGCCTCGCGTTGCGCAGGATTCTCGGACCGGCCCCCGGGATCTCGATCCTGCACGGCCTTCCGTCCGGCACCGAGGGGGAGTGCCATGCGCACGATCTCACGCCGGTCCTGAACGACGACGGGCAGCGAGCCGCCTGGTGTGCCCTCGCGTCCCGGCTCGGACGACGCCTGCCGGCGATCCTGCAGATCGACAGCGGCATGGCCCGGTTCGGCTTCTCCCCGGACGAGGCCGCCGCCTGCCTCGACACGGGCGGGTTCGACGGCCTCGACCTGCGCCTTGTGATGAGCCATCTCGCCTGCGCCGACCGACCGGACGATCCGGCGAATGCCGCGCAGCGGACGGTGTTCGACGCCTTCCGCACCCGCCTGCCCGGGGTCCCTGCGAGCCTCGCGGCCTCCTCCGGCACATTCCTGAGCGCGGACTTCCATTACGATCTCATCCGGCCGGGAGCCGCCCTCTACGGGATCGCCCCCCAGGCCGGGCGCCCCAACCCCATGCGGCCCGTCGTCGGCCTCGCGGCGCGCGTGATGCAGGTCCGGCAGGTACCGGCCGGGACCGCGGTGGGCTACGGCCACACGGCCCGCGTCGCGCGCGACAGCCGCTTGGCCACGGTGGCCATCGGCTATGCGGACGGCTTCCTGCGCAGCGCCTCGGGCCGCGGCGAGGTCTGGCAGGACGGCCACCGCCTGCCCATCCTGGGCCGCGTCTCGATGGACAGCATCGTGATCGACGCGACGGATGCCCCCCCCGGCGCCGTCGCCCCGGGAAGCTGGATCGAGGTCGTCGGCCGGGCGCGCAGCCTCGATGCCGTGGCCGACGCCGCCGGCACGATCGGGTACGAGGTTCTCACGAGCCTCGGCCATCGCTTCCACCGCCACTATCGCGACGCCTGAGGGCCTCATCCATGCACGTCATGATCCTCGGAGGCGGCGTCGTCGGCGTCACCTCGGCCTATTACCTCGCCCGCGCCGGCCATCAGGTGACGGTTCTGGATCGCCAGCCCGGCGCCGGCCTGGAGACCAGCTTCGCCAATGCGGGCCAGATCTCCCCGGGCTACTCGGCGCCCTGGGCCGCGCCCGGCATCCCGGTCAAGGCGCTGAAATGGCTGATGATGCGCCATCGGCCCCTGGTGATGTGGCCCCGGGTGGAGCCGCGGCTCTACGGCTGGCTCGCGCGGATGCTGGCGAACTGCACGGAGGAGGCCTACGCCCGCAACAAGGGCCGGATGGTCCGCCTCGCCGAGTTCAGCCGCGATGCCTTGCGCGAACTCAGGGCCGAGACCGGCATCGCCTACGACCACCGCGAGAAGGGCACGCTCCAGATCTTCCGTACGGCCAAGCAGCTCGATCAGGTCGGCAATGACACGGCGGTGCTCGACGCCTACGGGGTCCCCTACGAGGTTCTCGATGTCGCCGGCTGCATCCGGGCCGAACCGGCTCTGGCGAGGGTTGGCGCAACCATCGTCGGAGGCCTGCGGCTGCCCGCCGACGAGACCGGGGACGCCTACCTCTTCACGACCTCCCTCGCCGCACTCTGCGAGAAGCTCGGCGTCACCTTCCGCTACGGCACGGCCATCGCCGGCCTGCGCGACGCCGGCGGGTCCGTCACGGGGATCGTCACCGCTACGGGCGAGGTGCTCACCGCCGACGCCTACGTCGCCGCCATGGGCAGCTACACGCCGATGCTGCTGCGGCCCCTCGGGATCGACCTCCCGGTCTATCCGGTGAAGGGCTATTCCCTGACGCTGCCTGTCATGGACCCCGAGGGGGCTCCCGTCTCGACGGTGATGGATGAGACCTTCAAGGTCGGGATCACGCGCCTGGGCGACCGCATCCGGGTTGGCGGCACGGCCGAACTCGCGGGCTTCAGCCACACCCTGCGGGGACCCCGCCGGGCGACCCTTGAGCGCTCGGTCCGCGATCTGTTCCCGGGGGGTGGCGATCCGACGGCGGGCACGTTCTGGACGGGCCTGCGGCCGATGACACCGGACGGCACGCCGATCGTTGGTCCGACACGGTTCGCCAACCTCTTCACCAATACCGGTCACGGTACCTTGGGCTGGACCATGGCCTGCGGCTCCGGCCGCATGCTCGCCGACGTGGTCTCGGGCAGCGCCCCGCCGATCCCGGCCGCCGACTTCGCCCTGGCCCGCTACGCCAGGGCCGTATGACGGCCCACGGACGTCATTGCGTCGGGCCCGAGGAGTTCGGGCTCTCTCGCCTGAGCGATAGAGCATCGTCCTGGATACAGGATCCAGGACGATGCTCTATCCTCTTGTTTTTGCATCATCCTTTTCCGAAAGTCTGCAGCCACCTTTCGGGATGATGCTCGAAGGCACGCTCCGTCGGATGCGAGCCCAAGCCGGGTTTCGAGCAGACGGGAGAACGTGGCGGAACTCCGCGAGCCATCGCGGGCGGGGCAGGCCGCGGCAACGTTCGGCCGTGGCGTCCTCTACGACAGACCCTTCGGCGCACGGACGGCGCTCGGGTCGAGCGAGTACGGGTCTTGGGCGCGATGGCCGAGCACGCGATGTCCGCAGCGTTGCGAGGGCTGCCCGGGGGATGCGTGCCATGGCGCATTCTCGCGGCATGGTCGTCAGGTCAAAGCATCGTCCTGGATACCTGATCCAGGACGATGCTTTTTTCCCGAAAGCCGGCAACCACCTTTCGGGACGATGCTCTATCGCCTCAGACATGCCCATGAACGAGCTTGATGAGACGATCAGCCCCGATGATCCAGGTGCGGGGCGCACCGAACGCATGATTTTGCTTCGATCGGCCGGCTGACGATGTCGCGACAGCCGGCCGATCGCATTCGCGGGCTCCGATCTTCCGCAGCCCGCCCTGTTCTCGATGACCGACCCGCCTTCAGCTCATCGTCGGCATGACGAAGTCGGCGCCGGCGCGGATGCCGGTCGGCCAGCGGGTCGTGATGGTCTTGAGCCGGGTGTAGAAGCGCACGCCCTCGGGGCCGTGCATGTGGTGGTCGCCGAAGAGCGAGGCCTTCCAGCCGCCGAAGGAGTGGAAGGCCATCGGCACCGGGATCGGCACGTTGATGCCGACCATGCCGACCTCGATCGCGTGGGCGAATTCGCGCGCCGCGTCGCCGTCGCGGGTGAAGATCGCGGTGCCGTTGCCGAACTCGTGTTCGTTGATGAGGCGCGCGGCGGTGGCGTAGTCGGGTGCCCGGGTGACGGCGAGGACGGGGCCGAAGATCTCCTCCTTGTAGATCGTCATGTCGGGCGTCACCCGGTCGAACAGCGAGCCGCCGACGAAGTAGCCCGCCTCGTAACCCTGGAGCTTGAGGTCGCGCCCGTCGACCAGGAGCTCTGCGCCCTCGGCCACGCCCCGGTCGATGTAGCCGCGCACCTTCTCGTAGTGCTGGCGTGTCACCAGCGGACCCATCTCGGAGTCCGGGTCGGTGCCGGGGCCGACCTTGAGGGCGCGCACCTTCGGGATCAGCCGCTCGATCAGTGCGTCGGCGGTCCGCTCGCCGACCGGCACCGCCACCGAGATCGCCATGCAGCGCTCGCCGGCCGAGCCGTAGGCCGCGCCCATCAGGGCGTCCACCGCCTGGTCGAGGTCGGCGTCGGGCATGATGATCATGTGGTTCTTGGCGCCGCCGAGGCACTGGGCGCGCTTACCCTGGGCGGTGGCCGTGGCGTAGATGTAGCGGGCGATCGGGGTCGAGCCGACGAAGCTGACGGCGGCGATGTCGGGATGGTGCAGGAGGGCGTCCACCGCCGCCTTGTCGCCGTGGACCACGTTGAACACGCCGTCGGGCAGGCCCGCCTCCTTGAGCCAGGCGGCCACCAGCAGGGCGGGGGACGGGTCGCGCTCGGAAGGCTTCAGGACGAAGCAGTTGCCGCAGGCGAGCGCCACGGGAAACATCCACATCGGCACCATGACGGGGAAGTTGAACGGCGTGATGCCGGCGACCACGCCGAGCGGCTGGCGCAGGGAGTGGCTGTCGACGCGGGTGCCGACGTTCTCCGTCACCTCGCCCTTGAGGAGTTGCGGCGCGGCGGTCGCGAACTCCACCACCTCGAGCCCGCGCTGGATCTCGCCCTTGGCGTCCGAGAGCACCTTGCCGTGCTCGGCGGTGATGAGGGCGGCGAGCTCGTCGATGCGATCCTCGGCGATCCGCAGGAAGGCGTTGAGGATGCGGGCGCGGCGCAGGGGTGTGGTCTTCGCCCAGCCGGGGGCGGCGGCCTTGGCCGACGCCACCGCGGCGTTCACGTCCGCCGTGTCGGCGAGGGCGACGCGACCGGTCTCCTCGCCCGTGGCGGGGTTGAAGACGGGGGCGCTGCGCCCGCTGGTGCCGGCGACGGTTCTCCCGCCGATGTAGTGGTTGATCGCAGTGGTCATCGAAGAATCCTCGAAGGGTAGAAACAGACGAAAGATCAGGCGGCGCGGGCGATGGCATCGCCGAGAATCGACGCCATCGTGTCGATTTGCTCGGGGTCCACGATCAACGGCGGCGACAGGGCGATGATGTCGCCCGTGACGCGGATGAGCAGGCCGCGTTCGAAGCAATCGACGAAGACGTCGTAGGCCCGTGCGCCCGGCGCACCGGGCCGGGGCGCCAGTTCGATTCCGGCGACGAGGCCGATGGTGCGGATGTCGATGACGTGGCCGGCGGCGCGCAGGCCATGCATCGTGCCGGCCCACGCGTCCGCAAGCTCGGCGGCGCGCGTCAGCAGGCCTTCCCGCTCGTAGATGTCGAGGGTGGCGAGGCCGGCGGCGCAGGCCACGGGATGACCCGAATAGGTATAGCCGTGAAACAGCTCGATCACCGCCTCGGGGCCGTGCATCAGCGCATCGTGCACCGCCCGCGCACAGAACACGGCGCCCATCGGCAGGGCGCCGTTCGTGAGGCCCTTGGCGGTGGTGACGAGGTCGGGAACGACGCCGAAGTAATCCGTGGCGAAGGGCGTGCCGAGGCGGCCGAACCCGGTGATGACCTCGTCGAAGATCAGCAGGATTCCATGCCGGTCGCAGATCGCCCGCAGACGCTCGAGATAGCCCTTGGGCGGCAGAAGCACGCCCGTGGAGCCGGCGACGGGCTCGACGATGCAGGCTGCGATGGTCTCGGCCCCGTGAAGGGCGACGAGGCGCTCGAGGTCGTCCGCGAGGTCCGCCCCATGCTCCGGCAGGCCATGGGTGAAGGCATTGCGCTCCAGGTCGTGGGTGTGGCGCAGGTGATCGACGCCCGGCAGAAGCGGAAAGACGCGACGGTTGTTGACGAGGCCGCCCACCGAGATGCCGCCGAAGCCGACCCCGTGATAGCCGCGCTCGCGCCCGATCAGTTTGGTGCGCGTGCCCTGGCCGATGGCGCGCTGGTAGGCGAGCGCGATCTTGAGGGCGGTATCGACGGATTCCGACCCCGAACCGGTAAAGAACACCCGGTCGAGCTTCGCTTCGGGGCCGCCCGGCGCGATGGCGGCCAGTCGCTCGGCGAAGTCAAAGGCGGCGGGGTGCCCCATCTGGAACGAGGGCGCGAAATCGAGGGTGGTGAGTTGGCGCTCCACCGCCGAGGCGATGTCCTGGCGTCCGTGTCCGGCATTGACGCACCAGAGGCCGGCGGTTCCGTCGAGAACGCTGCGCCCGTCTGTGGCCGTGTAGTGCATGTCCTTGGCGGAGGCGAGCATCCGGGGTGCCGCCTTGAACTGGCGATTGGCTGTGAACGGCATCCAGTAGGCGTCAAGGCTCGGTGAGTTCGCGGCTGTGTGCGGGTCCATGGCAATCCTTCGGGTTGACGTCGATGGGCCGGAAAACAGCACCGATCGCGCATCGCGAACAAGTCCTTTTCTTTGCCGCGCCATGTCCTTGAAAAGCTTGGATCGCCATGAGAGATGTTTGCAAATCCTGAACATCTCTAACGCCGCTGCGGCTCGGTGAGGTTTCAATGAGCATCGATCTTGGTGCACGGCTGCGTTACGTGCGCGGCCTTCACGGCCTCTCGCAACGCGCCCTCGCCAAGCGCACGGGTGTGCCGAACTCGACGATCTCCCTCATCGAGTCGAACGGGGTGAACCCTTCCGTCGGTGCCCTGAAGCGCATCCTCGACGGCGTCCCCATCGGCTTGTCCGAGTTTTTCGCGGTCGAGCCGGAGAGCCCGCGCAAGGCCTTCTACCGGGCCGACGAACTCACCGAGATCGGCAAGGGACCGATCTCCTACCGTCAGGTCGGCGATACGTTGTTCGGGCGATCGCTGCAGATCCTCAAGGAACGTTACGAACCCGGCGCCGATACGGGCCGGGTGCCCCTCGTCCATGAGGGCGAGGAGGGCGGCATCATCCTATCGGGCCGGCTCGAGGTGTTCGTGGACGACGAGCGCCGGATTCTCGGTCCCGGCGACGCCTACTTCTTCGAGAGCCGCCGTCCTCACCGCTTCCGCTGCGTCGGTCCGGTCGCCTGCGAGGTGGTCAGTGCTTGCACGCCGCCAACGTTCTAGAGGCATCGTCCCGAAAGGTGGTTGCCGGCTTTCGGAAAAAGATGACGCGAAAAAAAGAGACTGAAGCATCGTCCTTGATCTTATATTCAGGGTGATGCTTTAGATCGCTTTCCGACGAAGTGGATGCCGGTTCGGCGGAATAAAGTGCGTCGAAGCAAGAGGCTAAAGACGCCGACCTGATGCAATCAATTCGGATACGGTTCTAAGCGTCAATCGGAAAAGCGCCTGCTACACCGTGGCGCCGAAGTCGAGAGCCGGCCGTGGTCGGGAGTATTGTGAGACGCTCTGAAGCAATACGAACCACTTCGAACTTCCCGGCACCTCTGATCCCGGAGTGGATGAGGCGATGCTGCCTTCGGCTGCCGCGACCGTAGCACGGCAGTTCGGCTCGGGCGCAAATCGGAACGCCCGCATTGTATTGATCAGAGCGGATGCTATATCTGTTTTGACGCGGAGTTTTTCGGATTTGCCGCCGACAAAGGCAGTCACGCCTGAAATCACAGCAATCGCTCAAATTTCATACGACTGACGTGCCATACATAGCCCCCCCCGCTTGACGGAATGAGGCGAACATCATTCTATGCGTATAGTTATGATCGTTTGCTGACATTCAGCGTTCGAGGGCGGTGGGATGCAAGATCGTCGCGCGTTTCTCAAGGGTTCCTTGGTTGTCGGTGCCGGCGCCGTTTCCGGCGTCACGCTTCCTGGTTTGCTGCGAAGTGCCCGCGCGGCCGATGGGCCTCTCGTCATCGGGGCACCGCTGCCCATCTCCGGAGCTTTCGCCGCCAACGGCAAATTCGCGTCCCTCGGCGCCGCGTTTGCCGCCCGGGAGGCTGCCGCGGCGCTCGGGCGCAAGATCGTGGTCACGGACATCGACACCGAGGGCAAGCCGGCACCGGCCGCTCGCAAGCTGCAGGAGGCCATGGCGCAGGGGACGCGTCTGTTCGCCGGCGGCATCCTATCGTCGGAAGCCCTGGTGATGGGCAAGGAAGCGACGAAGTCGGACGGCGTCTTCATCACCACGGCGGGGGCGGACGAGATCACCGGTTCGGACTGCAACCGCGGCACCTTCCGCTGGAGCGTGCCGACCTTCGGGGCCATCGCGCAGACCGTGCGGCCGCTGATCGAGCAGATGCCGCAGGCCAAGCGCTGGTACACCATCACGCCGCAATACGTGTTCGGCGAGGGCCTGCTGAGCGCCGCCAAGGTGGTGTTCCAGGAGAAGGGCATCGAGCATGTCGGCAACAGCTACCACTCGCTGGCCGAGAAGGAATTCAGCGGCTACCTGACCAATGCCATCGCGGCCAAGCCCGACGTGCTGCTGCTTCTCAATTTCGGTTCGCAATCCTCGGATGCGCTCCGTCAGGCCGTCAGCTTCGGCCTCAAGAAGCGCATGACCATTGTGCTGGCCTGGGCTTCGGGCCTGGAGCAATTCGAGGCTCTGGGGGCAGATCTGTGCGAGGGGGTCTACTTCGGAGTGCAGTACTGGCACGGCATCGATTCGCCCCTCAACAAGGAGTTGGTGTCAAAGCTCCGTGAAAGCGCGAAGATGACGCCGAACTACTCCTTCGCCGGCTCCTACCAGATCACCAAGCTGCTTCTCGACGCCGTCGCGAAGGCCGGCTCCGCGGAAAGCCCTGCCGTCATCAAAGCTCTGGAGGGCCTCGGCTATTCCGGATTGACGGGGCATGAGGAGATTCGTGCCGCCGATCACCAGATCATCAAGGACTACTACCTGCTGAAAGGCAAGGCGAAGTCCGCAATGAAGGATAAGGACGACTTTGCCGACGTCGTGACCGCCGGCAAGTCCTTCCTTTCTCCCGAATCTGCCGGCTGCAAGATGCAGCAAGGGTGAGTGCTGAAGTCCAAACATTAGGACCTTGCGTGACCTATCTCTTTCAGATCCTGAACGGCATCGGCCTCGGGATGCTTTATTTCCTGCTGGCGGTAGGATTGAGCATCATCTTCGGGTTGCTGCAATTCGTGAACTTCGCTCACGGGGCATTCTACCTGCTCGGCGCCTATCTGGCCTACGAAGGGGTCGAGCGGGGTCTGAGTTTCTGGGTAGCGATGCCTTTGGCGGCCGTGATCGTCGCGGCACTTGCCGGAGTGACGGAACGGCTGCTCCTGCGCCGGGTCTACAAGCTGCCTCATACCTTCCACATCCTCGTGACGGTCGGGCTCGCCCTCGTGGTGCAGGAGTTCGTCATCATCGTCTGGGGGCCGCTCGGCGGCAACGTGGCGGCGCCCGACGAACTGAGCGGCGTCATGATCCTCGGCGACTTCATCTATCCCCAGTACCGGCTCTTCGTGATCGGCTTCACGGCGATTCTCGCCGCCGCCCTGTGGTGGCTCCTGGATCGGACGCGCCTCGGGGCCATCGTACGGGCCGGCTCAGAATCGCCGCAGAACATGGCGCTGCTCGGCTACGATACGTTGAGCATCAACACGGCCATCTTCGCCCTCGGTGCGGGGCTCGCCGGGCTCGCCGGTGCGCTCGCGGCCCCGATGCGGGGCGTCGAGCCCTTCATGGGCGTCGAGGCGCTCGGGATCGCCTTCGTGGTGGTGGTGATCGGCGGGATGGGCAGCTACGCGGGGGCGCTCGCCGCCGGCATCCTGGTGGGCGTCGCTCAGAGCTTGATGGCGACGCTCTGGCCCGAGGGCGCGCGCCTCGTGATCTATCTTGGCATGGCCGGCATCATCATGGCGATGCCGCGCGGCCTGCTCGGCCGGGCCTGAGGAGAAATCTGTCATGATCCCCATCCTCGACCGGCCCCTTGTCCAGTTCGGCCTCGCGACTGCCGCAGTGCTGATCCTGCCGCTCGTCATGCGCTCGGGCACCCTCGCCAGCGAGATCCTGATCTTCGGGCTGGCGGTCGCCGCCTGCAACCTGCTGCTCGGCTATACCGGCCTCCTCTCCTTCGGCCAGGGCATCTTCTTCGGGATCGGCAGCTATGTCGCCGGCCTCGGCCTCGTCCGGGCCGGGCTACCGGCCCCCGTGATGCTGGCGGTTTCGCTGGGGGTGGGCGCCCTCGTGGCGGCGGTGGTGGGCTGGGTCTCGATCCGCCGCCAGGGCGTCTACTTCGTGATGCTGACGCTGGCCTTTTCGCAGATGTTCTACTTCCTGGCCTACACGTTCAGCGGCATCACGGGGGGCGACAACGGCTTCCTCGACATCCCGCGCCCGACCCTGGTCGGCACGCGCCTGACCGATCCGTGGACCTACTACGCCTATGTCGCGGTGCTCTTTCTCGTCCTCTTCGCAGCACTCCAGCGGGTGGCGTTGTCGACCTTCGGCCGAACCCTGCTCGCCATTCGCGACAACGAGGCACGGGCAGGCGCCATCGGCTACCCGGTGCGGGCCTTCAAGGTCGCGGCCTTCGCGATCTCGGGCGCGGTCACCGCGTTTGCCGGCGCGCTCCACGCGATGTTGATCGGCGTCGCGCCGCTCTCCAACATCGACTACCACACCAGCGAGACCTTGCTGATCATGACGATCATCGGCGGCAGCGCGAATCTGTTCGCCTCGCTGCTCGGCGCCGGGGCCTATCTGCTGGCCGCCGACGCCCTCTCGGCGATCTGGCCGCGCTGGCTCCTTGCCCTCGGCCTCCTGCTCATCGTCATCACGCTGTTCCTCCAGCGCGGCCTCTGGGGCCTGATCGAGCGCGCCATCGCCCTGGTGACGCGGGCGCCCCCGCCCGACGACCCGGCCCGGCCGGTCGGAACGAACCCCCCCGTCGCCCACGCACCGGAGGTCGCCCGATGAGCGCGCCCCTCCTCGCCACCGAAGCGCTCGGCGTCCGCTACGGCAGTTTCGTCGCCCTGCAAGACGTAACCCTTCGCATCGCCGAGAACAGCGTCCACTCGATCATCGGGCCGAACGGGGCCGGCAAGACCACCCTGTTCCACGCGCTGACCGGCCGGATCGCGCCCTCGGGCGGGCGCATCACGTTGGGCGGCCGGGACATCACCCGCACGTCGGACCACGAGCGCGTGCGCCTCGGCCTCGCCCGCTCCTTTCAGGTCACCAGCCTGTTCCCCACCCTGAGCGTGCGCGAGAACCTGCGGCTGGCCGCGCAGGGCAAGACGCCCTGGCAGGCGCTGCCCCCCTGGCGCCGGGCCGAAGCCAACCGGCCGGCGCTGGCCATGGCCGAGGCGATGCTGGAGCGCCTCGACCTCACACGGGTGGCCCTGCGCGCGGCCGGCGAACTGTCGCACGGCCAGCAGCGGCGCCTCGAGGTCGGGATGGCGATGGCGGCGGCGCCGAAGGTCATCCTCCTCGACGAGCCGACCTCCGGCATGGGCATCGACGACATCGCGGCGATGACGGTGCTGATTCGCGACCTCGGACGCGACCACACCGTGCTCTTCATCGAGCACAACATGGGCATTGTGATGAACATCTCCGACACGGTCACGGTGATGCGGGCCGGCCGCGTGCTGGTGGAGGGGCCGCCGGGCCGGGTCCGCGACGACCCGGAGGTGCGCCGGGCGTATCTCGGCAACATGATCACCGGAGACCTCGTGTCATGAGCGGCCCCCTCGCCCTCGGCCTGGACGGGGTCCAGGGCTTCTACGGCAAGAGCCATATCCTCCAGGGCGTCAGCCTGGAGGTGCGGGACGGCGAGATCGTCTGCCTGCTCGGGCGCAACGGCGCCGGCAAGACCTCGACCCTGAAGGCCATATGCGGCCTCATCACCCCGCGCGGGGGCAGCGTGCGCTTTCAGGGAACCGAGGTCGCCGGCTGGACCGCCCACCGCATCGCCCGGGCCGGCCTCACCCTCGTTCCGGAGGATCGCGGCATCTTCAGCTTGCTCAGCGTCGAGGAGAACCTGGCCATCGCCGAGCGCAAGGGCTCGCCCTGGGCGCGCAAGGACATCTTCGCGATGTTCCCGCGCCTGGAGGAGCGCCGCCGCAACGGGGGCGCGCAGCTCTCGGGAGGCGAGCAGCAGATGCTGTCGATCGCCCGCGCGCTCCTGAGCGGGCCGAAGCTCCTCATGCTCGACGAGCCGGTGGAGGGCCTCGCCCCCGTCATCGTGGAGGAGATCGTGACGCAGATCCGTGCCATCCGGGCGGCGGGCGTGCCGATTCTGCTGGTGGAGCAGAATCTGGCCGTCTGCACCGCGCTGGCCGACCGCCACTACATCCTCGAACTCGGCCGCGTCGCCTACGCGGCCGCCAATTCCGAATTCATGGCCGACGAGGCGGCGCGCGACCGCTTCCTCGGCGTCAAGGCGGCGTGAACAGCAGCGAACCCAGGACATCCATGTCGAACCTCACCATCAACGCCGAGCGCCTCTGGGATACCCTGACCGAGACCGCCGCCATCGGTGCCACATCCGACGGCGGCATCGCCCGCCTGACTCTGAGCGACGAGGACCGCCAAGTGCGCGACTGGCTCCGGGTCCAGGTCGAGGCGCTCGGCTGCACCCTCACGGTGGATGCGGTGGGCAACATGTTCGCCCTGCGCCCCGGCCGGAACCCGGACCTGAAGCCCATCGCATTCGGCAGCCACCTCGACACCCAGCCCACCGGCGGCAGGTTCGACGGCGTGCTCGGCGTGCTCGCCGGGCTTGAGGTGCTCCGCACCCTGGACGGGGCCGCCTACGTCACCGAGGCGCCGCTGCTGCTGGTGAACTGGACCAACGAGGAGGGCGCGCGCTTCGCCCCCGCCATGCTCGGCTCCGGGGTCTATGCGGGCATCTATACCGGCGACTGGGCCGAGGCCCGTGAGGACGCGGCGGGAACCCGCTTCGGCGCAGCGCTCGACGCCATCGGCTATCGCGGCGTGGCGGCACCGGGCTCCGTGCCGTTCGGCGCGATGTTCGAACTCCATATCGAGCAGGGGCCGATCCTTGAGGCGGAAGGGTGTGCCGTGGGTGTCGTTCAGGGCGTGCAGGGCATGCGCTGGTACGAGGTGGCCCTGGAGGGCCAGTCCGCCCATACCGGCTCGACCCCGATGCCGATGCGCCGGAATGCGCTGCTCGGCGCGGCCCGGCTCGTGGAGGCCGTGGAGGCCGTCGCCCTGGCACATGCCCCCGACGCCGTCGGCACGGTCGGCCATCTCAGCGTGACGCCCAACTCCCACAACGTGATCCCCGGCCATGTGTTTCTCACCGTGGATCTGCGCCACCCCGACGACGCCGTGCTCGACGCCATGGAGACGGCGATGAGCGAGGCGCTCGACCGCATCGCCGGCGACCTGTCCCTCGCCTCGCAGCTGCGTCCCATTGCCCGGACCGCCCCGGTCGCCTTCGATCCCGACTGCATCGCCTCCGTGCGGCGCGCGGCCGAGAAGGGCGGGCACGCCACCCGCGATATCATTTCGGGCGCCGGCCACGACGCGGCGCATCTGGCGAGCGTCGTGCCGACCACCATGGTGTTCGTGCCGAGCGCCGGCGGCCTCAGCCACAACCCGGCGGAATCGACGACGCCGTCGGAATGCGCCGCCGGCGCACAGGTTCTCCTCGACGCCGTGCTCGACTATGATTCCCGCACAAGCAGCGCGGCGGCCTGATGCGCCGCTCAAGAAGGCGCGTTCATGCGTATCGTCACAGCCAGGGTGAACCACGAGACTAACACGTTCTCGCCCCTCGCGACCCCGCTTCCCAGCTTCAATCCGCTCTGGGGGGCTGATGCCCTGGCGGCCGGGCGGGACGCCTCCACGGCGCTCGGCGCCTTCATTCGGTTCGCGCAGGCGCGCGGGGCAGTCGTTTCGGTGCCGGTGTCGGCTCATGCAAATCCGAGCGGGCCCGTGGCGGACTCCGCCTTCGAGGCGCTCTGCGCCGCGATTCTCGAGGCGATCCGCCCCGGCTGCGACGCCATCCTCCTTGACCTTCACGGGGCGATGGTGACCGAGAGCCACGACGACGGCGAGGGCGAGCTTCTCGCCCGCATCCGCGAGATCGCGCCCGGCACGCCCATCGGGGTTGCCCTGGATCTTCACGGCAACATCACCGGCCGGATGGTCGACACTTGCGACGTGCTGGCAGGCTTCAAGACCTATCCGCATGTCGACATGGCCGAGACCGGCGAGCGCGTGGCCGGCATCGTCGGACGGATGCTCGACGAGGGGCTGCGGCCGGCCAGGGCCTGGATCCACCCGCCGATGCTCGCCCACACCCTGCGCATGGACACCCGCGTGGCGGGACCGATGCGAGACGCCGTCCTGGCGGCCCAGACGGCCGAGACCCGTCCCGGCGTGCTGGCGGCCACGATCTTCGGTGGATTCTCCCTTGCGGATCTCGCCGAGACCGGTGTCTCCGTCACGGTCACGGCGGAAAGCCAGGAGGCCGCCGACGAGGCAGCCCGAGACCTCGCCGCAGGGCTCTGGGGCAACCGCGAAAGCTTCGTCTATGACGAGGCGCCCCTGGCCGAGTCCATCGCAGCGGCACAGGCCGCGCTCGCCGGGCCGGGCGACGGCCCGGTGCTTCTCCTCGACCACGGCGACAACTGCATGTCGGGGGGCACCTGCGACGTGATGGATGTGCTCGCCGCCGCCCTCGAGGCCGGCATCGACGGCATCGTCGCCGGCCCGATCTGCGACCCCCGCGCCGTCTCCGTCCTGCACGCGGCCGGCGTCGGCGCCCGGGTCGAACTGGAGATCGGCAATCGCGTCCCCCTGCCGGGTTTCGGCCCCAGGTCGCCCTCTACCGTGGCCGGCACCGTGGCAGCGGTCGGCGACGGCGAATACCGCATCACCGGGCCGACCTATACGGGACAGCGCTGCAGCATGGGCCGGGCGGCGGTGATCGATACGGGGAGGGCCCGCATCCTCGTCAGCGAGCAGCCTCACGAACCATGGGACCTCGGCGTGTTCACCGCCTGCGGAATCAACCCGGCCGAGGCGCGGGTCCTGGTCCTGAAATCGCGGATGTACTGTCGACCCGTCTTCGAGCCCTTCACCCGTACGGTGGTGGAGTGCGCAAGCCGCGGCGTGACCAGTTCCGACTACGCGCTGTTCACGTTCGAGAAGCTCACCCGCCCGATCTTTCCTCTGGACCAGAACGCGGACTGGAATCCGCGATGAATGCGCCTGGTTCGAGGATGAAGCCGAACCTGGCGCCGATGCGCCGAATCAAACTCTCCGACCAGATTGCCGAGGACCTGTGCCGGCGCATCGCCCGCGACCGTTTGCTGCCGGGTGATCGCCTGCCGAACGAACGTGCCCTGATGCAGCATTATAGCTGCGCCAAGGGGACGATCCGGGAAGCACTGAAGGCCCTTGAGGTCCAGGGCCTTGTGACGATGCAGTCCGGTCCGAATGGCGGCGCCGAAATCCGCCCGATCTCCATTGAGGCAGCTGCGCAACAATTGCGCCGCTTCTTTCACTTCCAGGAACTTGATTTCGCCCATGTCTACGCCTTGCGCCGCAGCTTGGAGGTGGCGCTCAGCATCAACGTAATCGGGCGCTTGAAGCCTCATGACTTTCAACGCCTGGAAGCGAATATCGCAGAGTGCGAGGCCGCTAACGCGAGCGGTCAGCGCAGGATCGGCCGTCTTATCGAGGTCGATTTCCACGACATGTTATGTGATGCGAGTGATAATCCTTTATTGGTATTTATGTGTCGATTCCTAAACAGCCTGCTGCGCGACCTCGTCGAGTTCCGCAGCGAAAGCCTTGTTGAACACGAAGCCTTTGGAAGTCACAACGTTGCCAGCCACCGGGCCCTTGTCACTGCCTTACGCGCGGAGGATGCCGATGCTGTCAGCCGTGAGATGCACAAGCACATGTGCTGCGCTGAGCACTTCATGCGGCGCCTCGACGCAAAGTTCCGAGAGGATCTCCTAAGCTCGGCCACCCCCGATCGAATATAATAAATCTTCGCAAATAATCTTAAAACTGATTATCAAAGCTAAGGTTGGCGGATTAATTGGTTCTGAGAGCCTGTTTTGACCTGACCGGCTGGCTTCGGACCGGGCTGATTGAGAGGATCAGCCAGGACCGAAGGAGTCGGACATGCGGCGAGGACAGAAGACGAGCGCGGAGCCGGTCGTGCTGAAGCTGCGCCAGATCGAGGTGTCAGACCGCCCAGGGCACGAGTTTGTCGCTAGAGCCTGTTATGCACTTGTCATAAGCTTTTCAGCTTGTCGGAGCATGAGGCAGACGAAGGCGACCATGTGCAGGCCAGCCAACGTGCTGGCGTAGCGCTCGTAATCTTTGACCAGCCGCCGACAGCGGGTGGCCCAGGCAAACGAGCGCTCCACCACCCATCGGCGCGGCAGCAGGACAAAGCCGCGCTTGGCCTCAGGCGCCTTCACCACTTCCAAGTCGATGCCGTGCGCGCTCGCGGCGGCGGCGGGCTTAGGCCCGGAATAGCCCTGGTCGACAAAGGCCAACTCGACGCTGTCGCCCGTCTCCGCCTGCACCTCGGCGGCCAGCCGGCCGACCTCGGCCCGGTCGTCGACATCGGCGGGCGTCACGTGCAGCGCCACGACATGGCCCGGCGTGTCAACGGCCAGATGCAGCTTCGCACCCCGCTTGCGCTTGGCCCCGTCATAGCCGGCCCGCTCGCCGCTCTCGGGCGAGGAGCGCAGCGTCCGGCTATCGAGGATCACCGCCGAGGGCTCCGGCTCCCGCTCCGCCGCCATCCGCAGCACCGCCCGCAGGTCGCCGGCCACGTCCGCGAAACTGTCGGCCGACAGCCAACGCTGCGTCTGCTGATACACGGCCGCCCAAGGCGGCAGATCGTGCGGCATGAACCGCCAGGGCGCCCCCGTCTTCACGATGTAGCGCAGCCCGTTAAACACCTCGCGCAACTCGTGGTCGCGCTGAGCTGAGTCCTCCCGCAGCAGCGCGAGGTAGGGCGCTACCAGTGCCCATTCTTCATCAGACACGTCGGACGGATAGGAGCGGCGATCAGAAGGCATGATCCACAACGCCAATCCTGCCTATCAGTTCATAACACGCTCTAGCGTGCAAGGAGGCGGAGATCTCCGAGCAGAGCTCTGACCGCTGGCGCAAGGAGTTCGGCGGCCTCCAGAACGATCAGGCCAGGAAGATGAAGGACCTAGAACTACTTTGGCAAAGGGGTATTCTGACCTTAATGTACGCGACAAGCAGGAAAATAGTCCAAGCATTCTGCAATCTCAGGCGCTTCAAACCAGAGGATTCCGACGCCGTTTAAATCTACACGAAATTCCATCATGGCTCTTCAGGCAAGAATGCCAAAGTAGTGCTAGGACTGCGTAATCGAGGCGCGGGGGCGACTGAAAATAACCGTTTCCGATCAGCGGGGCACTTCTCCCGCACCTATGCCAATTGGCCTTGGATTCGTTGAATTATTGCTCTTCTGCCGGGCCCACCAGCTCCTTCGTGCGCCGAACGTATGTGCCAAGACGCGCAGCAGGGCCCGAATCCGACAGCGAGCGGCCGATGATCCGCACCGGGTCGATCCGGCGCCCCGCATCGCCTGTCGGCGGCCGAGTGGAAGACGTGCCGACACGCACAATCAGCCGTGGCGCGCGAAGACGATCGCACAACTTTCCGGCGTCTCGCGAGTTGAGGTTCGGGGGGCCCTGAATGGAGACAGGGCATGAACGGTCAGGCCGAAACCCGTATCACCGAGCGCAACCGAGCCCGCGCGGCGCGCATGAAGGCGGCGATCTTCGTCGAGCCGGGGCGCATCGTGCTGGATGAGAAGCCGGTCCCCGAGATCGGGCCGCTCGATGCTCTCATTCGCATCACCACGACGACGATCTGCGGCACCGACATCCACATCCTCAAGGGCGAGTACCCGGTCGCGCGCGGCCTGACGATCGGCCACGAGCCGGTCGGGATCATCGAGCGGCTCGGCAGCGCGGTCCAAGGGTTCCAAGAGGGCCAGCGGGTGGTGGCCGGCGCGATCACGCCGTCCGGGCACAGCGCCGCCTGCCTCTGCGGCTGCCTCTCGCAGGACGGTCCGGACACGAAGTACGGCTTCAAGCCCATGGGCGGCTGGCGTTTCGGCAACACCGTCGACGGCTCCCAGGCCGAATACCTCCTCGTGCCCGATGCCATGACGAACCTTGCCCTCGTTCCGGACGATCTGAACGACGAGCAGGTTCTCATGTGTCCCGACATCATGTCGACCGGCTTCTCCGGGGCGGAGAGCGGGGGCGTGCGGATCGGCGACACGGTCGCGGTCTTCGCCCAGGGGCCGATCGGTCTTTGCGCCACGGCCGGCGCGCGGCTGATGGGCGCCACGCGGATCATCGCCGTGGAATGCGTGCCCAAGCGCCAGCAGGTCGCCCGCAGCATGGGCGCGGACGAGATCGTGGATTTCTCCAAGGAGGATCCGGTCGATGCGATCATGCGGATCACCGACGGCCGGGGCGTCGACGTGGCGATCGAGGCGCTGGGGCGGCAATCGACCTTCGAGGCCGCCCTGCGCGTTCTGCGCCCGGGCGGAACGCTCGCCTCACTCGGCGTCTATTCGGAGGATCTGCGCATCCCGCTCGGCCCCTTCGTGGCGGGGCTCGGCAACCACACCATCATCACCACGCTCTGCCCCGGCGGGAAGGAGCGCATGCGCCGCCTGATGTCGGTCGTCGCCTCCGGCCGCATCGATGCCCGCGCGCTCGTCACGCACCGCTTCAGGCTGGAGGCGATCGAGGAGGCCTACGACCTCTTCGCGCACCAGCGCGATGGCGTCTTGAAGGTCGCGATCACGCCCTGATCCGCCGCTGCGTGGGGGCCGGTGAAGCCCGGCACCCAAGAACATGACACGCAGGAGATCGGTTCCCGAGGATCCGGGCGCGCAGCCGAGAGACCGCGCGCCCTCCCCGCCCGGAGCCGCGTCGGCTGGCGGCTGACAGACTCCTCAGGCCGTTTGACGGGCATTCTGGCGGTGAGCTGATTCCGCCTTTACCCCTCCTGTCACGCCTCAAGCGGAATGACCTCTTGGCGTGTCTGAAGCTGCATTGGTTTGCGCAATCGTCCTGCCCGCATTCACGGAGCGTAAACGCGTCCCGTCGTATCATTGTCAGACGAGCGTAATCTCTGCCTAAATGTTTCACGACGGTGTCGGGGCTGTACAGAGGCGGCATCAGCGAAGACGACGTTATTGAAACCCTCCTCCTCCGCCTCGCACAATCGACCCCACCAAGCGCCGGGCACACTGCAGTCGCGGTTCATCGGCGACGTGGGTGGTATCGCTGCGGTCGAGCTTTCGCTCGTGATCTTGCCGCTCTTCGTCCTGATGATGGTGATCGCGGAGGCTTCGCTCTTCGTTTTCGCCCAGCAGCAGTTCGATCTCTCGGTTCAGCGGGCGGCACGCCTGCTCCGCACGGGGACGTTCCAAGAGGAGGCGAACGGCGCCGACCCGGCGCAGTACCTGCGTGGTTTGCTCTGCGGCACG
Organism: Methylobacterium sp. AMS5; assembly: GCF_001542815.1. Lineage (GTDB taxonomy): Bacteria > Pseudomonadota > Alphaproteobacteria > Rhizobiales > Beijerinckiaceae > Methylobacterium. Next base: position 3,781,128 of record NZ_CP006992.1, on the reverse strand, counting down.
GGCATCCGGCTCTACCAATGCGATGAGATGCGGGTCGATCTCGTGCGGACCACCACCTTCGCCATCAAGCGGATCGCGCCAGCCTACGATGTCAGCCGCGGCGACTGGGCAGCCGGGTTCGGTACGCAGTTCACCTGTCCGTCGGGCGGCGGCATCCATGTCCTGCGTGCCGCCGTGCCGATCTTGCGCCCCTTCAGCTTTCTCGACTTCACCGGCCAGCGCATGCCCGGCGGCAAGCAACTCCTCACGGCGACGGCAATCTTCCGCACGGAGGATTATGCGGACAAGCCGTGTGCATGAGGTCGTGGAGGCACCTCTGGACAGGACGGCGCATCGCAGCGACCATGCATGCGTTCGGTCGGGCCGAAGGCGGTGTGAGCGCCATCGAATTTGCCTTCGTCGCGCCGGTCCTCGTGATTCTGTTCATTGCAACGATCGAGATTCCAAGGACGATCGCGACCAACAACCGTCTGGCCCAGGCCACGATCGCGATGGCCGACCTTGCCTCCAAGAACGATTACGCTGACATCAACGACGTGTTTGCGGCCGCTCAGGTCGTGGCCGCCCCCTACAGCTTGGCTGGAACCAGCATCGTGCTGACCGCGGGCGGCGTCTACAAGGTGGGCAACGACTTCGTGGCCAGGGTCTGCTCCAGTGTCCAACGGGGGGACAAGGCGCGCATCGTCGGTTCCGATATCGGGCCGCCGCCGGCGGGGACGGCCTCGAAAGGCGACCGCTTCGTCATGGCCGAAACGCGGCTGTCCTATCGACCGCTGTTTTCCTTCTTTCCGGTTCTCAACAGCTTGACCTTCACCGGCAAGGCCGCCTGGCCGGTGCGCGACGGGATCGCAACCAATGGACAGGCCGAGGTTGTCTTGCCGGGCGGAAAGCCATGTCCGCCTTAGTGCCTCACAAAGCTCCCGATCCCTGACCCTTCTCTCTCGGGCGATGACGGTGCAGCGGGAGTTTCGTGAGAGACACTTGATCCGGACCGCATCATCCGATCGCGTTGTCGGGCCGATCGGGAGAGTTCGCCTTCCGTGGCGACGAAGGAAAGGCTTCGTGTCGTGAAGGGTACGTAAACCGTACGAGCACTGCACCGTCCTTGTGCAATAGATCCCATTAACGCGGGAGAATTATCCCTTCGGGCAGGGACGCAGCCAGCAACAGGGCAACAGTCACGATGGCGGCGCGGGACGGAAACGGAGGATCGAAGCGCACGATCCGGTGGAGGCGGCCCTTCGCGCGCCTGTGCCGGCAGAGCGACGGCTCGGTCGCGGTGATCTTCGCGCTGGCGGGCTCCACCCTGATCGGCCTGGTCGGAGGGGCGATCGATTACGTGCGGTTCGCCTCCGCGCGCACCAATCTGCAAAGCGCGGTCGATGCCGGCGTGCTGGCTGGCGGCAACGCCCTCAAGCTGGTCGTGTCGAGCAGCGAATCCATCGTCGGCCTGACGACGCAGACGATCCAGGCCGAGGCGAGAGCCGGCGCCGATGCCCCGGTCTCCATCCAAGTCACTGTCGCCCCCGACAAGACGAGTGTCGAGGCGCGCGCCCAACAGGTCATCAAGCTCACGTTCGGGGGCTTCGTCGGCATGGCTTCGATCCCGATCGCGGCGCGCGCCCGGGCGAGCGTCGTGGGGCGGATGCGCCTGTGCATGCTGGCGCTCGATCCCGCCGCGGCGGGTGCGTTCAACCTGGAGCGCAATGCGCAGGTCACGGCCTACGATTGCGCCCTCTACTCGAACTCCGTAAGCCGTTCGGGAATGGTCGGTCGCGACGGCGCGCTCGCCCGGGCGCAGACGATCTGCTCCGCGGGAGGCTTCAAGGACGACCGGGCGAACTTCACGCCCAACCCGCAGACGAGCTGTCCCGTCATCGAGGACCCGCTCCGCAACCGGCCGGCCCCGCCGGTCGGGAGTTGCGTCAACTTTCCTGAGACCCTCCGTCTTGCCGATCTGCTGACCGGCAAGAGCAAGGGCAGCAACGTCATCGCGGAGCCGCTCACCCTCGATCCCGGCACCTATTGCGGCGGCTTGCACATCACGAAGAATGCCGTCGTCACGCTGCGGCCCGGCATCTACGTCATGAAGGACGGCCCGCTCATCGTCGACAAGAATGCGACGATGACGGGCAAGGATGTCGGCTTCTACTTCGTCGGAAACAACAGCGGCCTTCTCTTCGACAAGAAGACGACCGTCGATCTGTCGGCGCCGACGACGGGTGCGATGGCGGGCCTCCTGATGGCGGAGGACCCCTCCGTTACCCTGTCGATCGATCCGGTGCAGGCCGTCGACATGCTTCTCGGCGACATCATCAGGCCGACGCCCCCGCCGCTCGGCACGAGCAAGCCGATGCGGACCTACCGCATCATCAGCGACAACACCCGCACCATGCTCGGGACCATCTACCTGCCGGCCGGCCGCCTCGTGATCGATTCGCAGCGGCCCGTGGCGGATCTCTCCGCCTATACCGTCGTCGTGGCCCAGCAGATCAATCTCTACGAGGGCCCGAACCTCTATCTCAACGCGGACTACAACCGTTCGAGCGTCCCGATCCCCAAGGGGGTCGGCCCGATCTCGGGGCGGCTCGTCATCAGCCAATAGAGCATCGTCTTCGATCGAGTATCCAAGACGACGCTCTCGCCATCGCGATCCGTGCCGGAGCACCGATCCGCCCCGTCGCGAGACCTTTGCTGCGAGACATAGCCCGTGCGCGCGCCTCTCTCGAACCCGATCCGCTCGCTGTCCGGGCGGCTGGCCCTGGCGGTGGCCAGCGCCGTCGCCATCGCCCTGCTCCTCCTGACCGGTCTGTCGACCTGGCGCGAGGTCGAGCGCTACGCGGCGGCCAAGCGGGATCTTCTTCGGATGACGGCGCAGATCCTGGCCGCGAGCGCCGCGCAGGCGACCGCCCGGGGCGACGAGGCGGCGGCGCAGAGCACCCTGCGGGCGATCGCCCACGGGGAGGCCCTGGTCTACGCGTCGGTCGAGCGGGCCGACGGGGACATCCTCGCCGAGCAGGGCATCGGATTGCGCCTCTCGAACGACATCGATCTCGATCAGGGCTCCGTCTCGCCGCTCGATCTCGTGACGACGCGGACACTGCGCGTCTCGGTTCCGATCCTGGAGAACGCCCGCCCCATCGGCCGCGTCGTCCTGGTCTCGGATAACCGCGATTTGGCCGAGCGCGTCACGGAAGTCGGCCTCACGGCGGGGCTCGCCGGATTGCTCGCCCTGGCGCTCGGGCTTGCCGTCTCGATGGGTCTGCAGCGCAGCGTCACCCGGCCGCTGGCGGCGCTCGCCCGGACCATGGATGGAGTGCGCCTCGGCCACGACTATTCCCGGCGCGCGGAGGCCGGCAGCGGCGAGGTCGGCGCGCTGGCCGAGAGCTTCAACGACCTCTTGCGGGCCGTGAACGAGCGCGACCGGGCGATCGCGCGCTACAATGCGGGCCTGGAAGAAGAGATCCGGCTGCGGACCCACGACCTGATCGAGGCCAAGCAATCGGCCGACGAGGCCAACGCGGCCAAGTCCGTCTTCCTCGCAACGATGAGCCACGAGATCCGCACGCCGATGAACGGCATGCTGGTGATGGCGGAACTGCTGGCCTCGGCCGACCTGCCGCCGCGCCAGCAGCGCTACGCCAAGGTCATCGCCCGCTCCGGCCAATCCCTGCTCGCCATCATCAACGACATCCTCGATTTCGCGAAGGTGGAGGCCGGCCGCCTCGAGGTGGAGCGGATCCCCCTGAGCCCGCGCGACGTCGCCGACACGGTCGTCACCCTGTTTGCCGAACGCGCCCGGTCGGCGGGGCTCGACCTCGCGGCGCAAATCGACGGCGACGTGCCGCGCTCCCTCCTCGGTGATCCCGTGCGCCTCGGGCAGGTGCTCGGCAACTTCGTCTCGAACGCGCTCAAGTTCACCGCCACCGGCCATGTCCTGGTGCGGATGGACATGGAGCGGGACGCGTCCGGTCCGGTCCTGCGCCTCGCCGTGTCCGACACCGGCATCGGCATCCCGCAGGACCGGCTGTCGGGGATCTTCACCGCCTTCACCCAGGCCGACCAGTCGATCGCGCGCCGCTTCGGCGGCACCGGGCTCGGGCTGTCGATCGCCGAGCGCCTGATCGTCGCCATGGGCGGCCGCGTCGGCGTCGAGAGCCGCCTCGGCGAGGGCTCGACGTTCTGGGCGCGCATCCCTGTCGAGGGCGCGGAGGGCGCCGAGCCCGCCCTCCGCCGCGCACCCGCTCTGCCCGCCGCTTTCCGCCTCGGCGCGCTCGGCGGTGCGACGCGCGCCGCGCTCACGGCCGATCTTCAGGCCGCGGGCTTCCATCCCGCCGAATCCGGGGAGGGTCACTGGATCGTCGAGGCGGCGGAGCTTCTGGCGAGCGGTCGCCGCCCGGAGGGTGCGGGCCGGGTCATCGCCCTGGTGCCGATCGGCGACACCTCCGGGCCCGAACTCATGCGAGCGGGCCTCGCCGACGCCGTGCTGCGCCGGCCCCTCGCCCAGGCCGAGTGGCGCCCGCTGCTGGCCGCCCTCGCCGAAGGCACGGCCCTCGCCTTCGAGGCCCCGGCAGCCGACGAGAGCGCTGCTTCCGCCCTGCCCTCCTTTGCCGGCGCGCGGGTGCTGCTCGCCGACGACAGCGCCGTCAACCGCGAGGTTGCGGCCGAAGCGCTCGGCCGCTTCGGCGTCCACGACATCGTCTGCGTCGAGGATGGTGGGGCCGCGGTGGAGGCGGCCGCCGCGCATCGCTTCGATCTCGTCCTGATGGATGGCAGCATGCCGGTGCTGGACGGGTTCAGCGCCGCCGTCGCCATCCGCGCCCGGGAGGCGCGGGACGGGGCGGACCGCGTGCCGATCGTGGCCCTGACCGCGCATGTCGTCGGCGACGGCGCCGAATCCTGGCAGGCGGCGGGGATGGACGGCATGCTCGCCAAGCCGTTCACGCTGGCGCAGCTCGGCGGCCTGCTGGCGCAGCATCTGCAGGCCGCGCCCCTCCGCGACCTGGCGGAGATCGTGACGTCGGAGGCGCCGGCGCCGCGGATTTCGGACGATGTGCTGCTCGACGAGCAGACGATCGCCAATTTGGAAGAACTCGGCGACCGCGACTTCCTCGCGCGCATCCTCCGCCTCTACATCGCCCAGGCGCCTCGGGCGCTCCTGGAGTTCGAAGGCGCCCTCGCCCGCGGCGATGCCCCGGCCGTGTCCCGCGCCGCGCACGGCCTCAAGTCGATGAGCGCCAATATCGGCGCGGTGCAGGTGAAGGATCGCGCGGGCGCCATCGAGCGCACGGCACGCGACGGCGACCTGACCCGCCTCGCCGACGCGGCGTCCGGCCTGGACGGCCTGCTGACCCGCACCGTCAGCGCGCTCCACCGCCGTCTCGACGTGCCCACCGGGAGCACCGAGGGCGAACAGAGCGAGATGGCTCACGCGATCGGCGGGCGGCGCGAAGCCGGCTGAGGGTCGGATGAGCCTGTGACGAACAAGGTGTCACGCCGATGCCGTGTCCGGTCCCTGTCGGGCCGAGCAGGCTCGCCGAGCCGCTCTGACGCTTCGGTCGCGCGAAAAGCCGTATCAGGCGGCCGCGGATGCGGTGTCGCGGCCGAGATCGAGGAAGGTCTGGACGTCGGCCCAGCGGCTCAGGAACGCCTCGACGATGGCCGGGTCGAAGTGGGAGCCGGCGTTCTCCTGCAGAAAGGCCCGCGCCCGCTCCGGTGACCAAGCCTGCTTGTAGGGACGCTGGGTCGTCAGCGCGTCGAAGACGTCGGCCACCGCGACGATGCGGCCGGACAGGGGGATGGCCTCGCCCTTCAGGCGATACGGGTAGCCGGTCCCGTCCCAGCGCTCGTGGTGGCTTCCCGCGATCTCGGCGGCGAGCCGCATGACGGGCGAATCGCTTCCGCCCAGGATGCGCCGTCCCCGGTCGGCGTGCTGCTCCATCTCCCGGCGCTCCTCGGGGGTGAGGGCGCCCGGCTTGAGCAGGATCGCGTCCGGCACGGCGATCTTGCCGACGTCGTGCATGGTCGCGGCCAGACAGAGCTGACGGGCATCGGATGCGGGCATCCGCATCGCCTCGGCGATCAGCCCGACATAGGCGGAGACGCGGGCGATGTGATCGCCGGTGTCGGAATCGCGGTGCTCGGCGGCGCGCATGAGGGTCGAGACGATCTGGCGCTCGCGCTCCTCGACCAGGGCCACCGCCGCCGCCACCTCGCGGGCGAGCTGCGCGGCATGGTCGCGCTGCGCCCGGTGGGCCGCGGAGAGGGCGAGCAGGTTCGTGACGCGGGCACGGATCTCGACCGCGTCGGCGGGTTTCGTGAGGAAGTCGGTCGCTCCCGCCTCCAGCGCCTCGCGGCGCAGGCTCCGCTGGTCGTGGCTCGTCACCATGATCGTGGGGACGTTGGTGAGGCCGGGAAGGCGCCGCACCGCCCGGATGAATTCGACGCCGTTCATGCCCGGCATCTCGTAGTCGGTGATGACGACCCCGATCTCGGACGCCCGCATCGCCGCGAAGGCGAGCGCCTCGGCCGGCACGGTGAAGGCCTGCGGCGTGCAACCGGCGAGCGGCCGCAACGAGGCGACCATCACCAGGTTGTTCATCTCGGCATCGTCGAGGACGAGAGCGAGCATCGAGCTTTGTCCCAGTCCTGTCGGCACCCCGCGCCCAGCCGGGCGCTTCGACGGCAACCCTATGGTGGACGGGCCCACTAACAGCCCCGTCCGTTTCTGAAAGGTGAAGCCGGCTCCGGTCGTCCGCCGATGCGGTCACCGCCGCGTGCGTGAGCGTTAGCGAAAGCTTGGTGGAACGCCAGAAATCGGCGCCGGTTGGGGCCCGGTCGAAGAGGTCCTCAGCGGGACAGGAACAGCGGAACGGGGCAGCTTCGCAGCAGCGAGCGCGTCACACCGCCGAAGAAGAACTGGCGCGTGCGGGAATGGCGGTAGGCGCCCATCACGATCAGGTCGGCCCGGAACAGACCGGCTTGGCTCCGCAGGGTGTCGCCGATGGAGCCGGAGACGGGCAGGTTGTTGACGGTGACGTTCACCCCGTGCCGCGCGAGGTGCGGCGCGAACTCGGCCCCGGGCACCGAATCGCGGATATCCGCCGCGTCGCCGATCGAGACGATCTCGACCGCCTCGGCCGCCCGCAGGAACGGCATCGCGTCGTTGGCGGCCCGCGCCGCCTGGGCGCTTCCGTCCCAAGAGACGATGATCCGGCGGCCGGAAAAGCCCGTGTGCCCCGGCGGCACCGCGATGACCGGGCGACCGCTCTTGAACAGGGTCGTCTCGATCGCCTCGCGGTCGAGGTCGCAGGTCCAGACCTCGGCATCCAGAATCGCCAGATCGTGCAGCCGTGCCTGTTCCGCCAGCCGCTGGATGATGGCCGGATAGTGCAGGCTCGGCGTCTCGGTCGTGCACACGACGCCCGCCTGCGCCGCATCACCCGCGGTGCGGTCCGCGATGGCGCGGGCCAGCCGATCGAGGCGCCGGTCGATATCCGCGACGCTGCCGTCGTCGAAACCGCTGATCCAGCGATTGTCGCCCGAGAGCCGCCAGGCCGCCGATTGGAGCGTGAGGTGGGCACCTGCGTCCCTGGCCAGTGACAGGCCGTAGCCGATGGCCGGCGAATCCCTGTCGCTTTCGTTCTCGACGGCAATCCCGACGAGGACGTCGCGGATGCCGGTGAGCGCGGATGAGGCAGGGTGGGACATGGCAGGACTCCGGTCTGAACCGCTCCATCGTTGGAGCGGCGGGCGCCCGACGGCCTTGATTCAACGCAAAGGATTTTTCCTCTGGGATCAAACGGGGGATACCACCATCGTCGGTGGTGCCATTCCAGAGGCGGGAGGTTGTATGAAGCCGTCTCGACGTTGAGGAACCAGCGAATTCATTTCTCGTTGTGACTATCAATGCAGGTACAAATTGCGGTACGCTTAGGGAATAGATTAAAATCTTCCGGTGCGAGTTGATTGATTGGCTCGTGATTTATCAAATGACATAATTCAATTTGAATTTATTCAAAAACTATCACAGAATCCTACGCAGAGAATTCCGGGATGGAATCGATGACGCTTTCCATGGCCGCGGCTGAAGCGATTCAGGTGGGCGGTGAAGCGCTGACGGCCGAGGACTTCCGGGAGACCCTCCACGAGGTCGGTGTCTGCATCTGGTCGCTGGACATTCCCACCGGCCGTGTCACCGCTTCGCAGACCTGCGGCTGCCTCTTCGGCATTCCATCCGAACGACTGACGAGCTTTGCCGCGACCCAGGATCTGGTCCACCCGGACGACCGCCAAGCCCGCGCTCACGCCATCGAGAGCGTGCTGCGGGACGGCGGCAGTTACGAGATCGAATACCGTGTCGTGCCGCCGAATGGGCGGGGTGGCTGGTTGCGCTCGCGGGGGCAGGTGCATCTCGACGCCGAGGGCTGGCCCCACCGGCACCGCGGGGTCGTCTTCAGCATCGAAGAGCAGAAGCAGGTGGAGGCGGAGCTGCGCGCTCGCGAGGCCCATCTCCGCTCGATCCTCGACACGATGCCGGAGGCGATGGTGGTCCTCGACGAGGCGGGGCTGATCCACTCGCTCAACCCGGCGGCCGAACGCCTCTTCGGCTACGCGGCCGGCGAGGCGATCGGGCAGGACGTCCGCATCCTGATGCCGGAGCCGATGCCGGATGGACATGCTGCCGACCTCAAGCGCTATCGGCGGACGCGCCAGCGCCACATCATCGGCACCACGCGGTGCGTGACGGGGCGACGGCATGACGGCTCGACCTTTCCGATGGAGCTGGCCATCGGCGAGATGCATTCGGGCGAGCGGACCTTCTTCACCGGCTTCATCAACGACCTCACCGCGCAACGGCGGACCGAGGCGCGGCTTCAGGAACTCCAGTCCGAGCTGGGGCATGTCTCCCGCCTGAGCGCCATGGGCGAGATGGCGACGACCCTGGCCCACGAGCTGAATCAGCCGCTCGGCGCCATCACCAACTACACCAACGGCTGCCGCCGCCTCCTCGCCCATCCCGACCCCGAGACCATCGCCAGGGCACAGGAGGTTCTCGACAAGGCGGCCGAGCAGGCGTTGCGGGCCCGGCAGATCATCGCCCGCCTGCGGGAATTCGTCGCCCGTGGCGAGACGGAGAAGCGGGTCGAGCCGGTCGCGACGATGATCGAGGAGGCCGGCGCCCTGACCCTGGCGGCGGCCGGCGAGCAGGGCATCACGGCCCACGTCGTGCCGGATCCGCAGGTCGGATCGGTGCTGGTCGACCGGGTTCAGGTGCAGCAGGTACTGGTCAACCTGATGCGTAACGCCTGCGAGGCGATGCAGCGCAGCAGCCGGCGCGAGCTGACCGTCGCGACGCGGCGGGTTTCGCCGGATTTGGCCGAGGTCGCGGTGTCGGATACCGGCCCCGGTATCGCCGAGGAGGTGGCCGACCGGCTGTTCCAGCCCTTCATCACCACCAAGGATGCCGGGATGGGCGTCGGACTCTCGATCTGCCGCACCATCATCGAGGCGCATGGCGGCCGCCTCTGGGTCGGGTCCAACGCCGCGGGCGGGGCGACCTTCCGGCTGACGCTGCCGACCGCACCCGAGAGAGGGCGGTAGCCCATGGCCCCTGCCCTCGTGCATGTCGTGGACGACGACCCCGCCATGCGCGACTCGGTCGCGTTCCTCCTCGACACGGCCGGCTTCGACGTGCGGCTCTACGAGGCGGGAACGGCCTTGCTGGCGCGACTCACGCAGCCGCTCCGGGGGTGCATCCTGACCGATATCCGCATGCCCGGCCTCGACGGGTTGGCACTGTTCCGCTCCCTCCGCTCGGCCGGTCACACGCTTCCTATCGTGATGATGACGGGGCACGGGGACGTGCCGCTCGCGGTGGAGGCGATGAAGCTTGGGGCGTGCGACTTCATCGAGAAGCCGTTCGATGGCGAGGCGCTCCTGCGGGCGCTGCAGGCCGCCCTGGAGCAGGGTGGGCATAACGGCTCGGCCGATCCGATCCTGCAGGACTTCATGCGGCGGTTGGCGACCTTGAGCGAGCGCGAGCGCCAGGTTCTCGATCATCTGGTGACCGGGGGCACCAGCAAGGAGATCGGGCGAAGGCTCCGGATCAGCCCGCGAACCGTCGAGATCTACCGGGCCAAGGTCATGGCCAAGACGCGGGCGGGAAGCCTGCAGGAACTGGTGCGCTGGGCCGTGCTCGCCGGCTTCGTGTGAGGCGGGCTCGCGGTCGATCACGGGATGGCCGCGTTGCCGCCTTCCTGATCCTCCCGAGACGGCCATCCGAATGCGGGCCCGCGCCGCCGGGATGTCGCGGATCGAGACACCGGTTGCCCTCGACGGGATCGCGGGTTGGCTCGCCGATGGCGGGAGCGGCCCGCCGCCCTGCATCCAGGGGCGAGAGAGACAGCCCGCCGCGGGATTTTGCGGGCGCGGCGGCTTGCGCGGATCGGCCCAGGGCGCAACGTGAGGGGACACGGCGTGCGCCTTCCCTTCTCCGGCTGATGCAGAGGCTGACAGCCCGTACGCGTTACGGCGTTGATCTTGCGCAATCGACCTCGCATGATACATGGAATTGCGGTCCGTCCCTGATTCGTGGGACGCCCACTGACGGCAGATGGGACCGGCAGGATCCCAGGCCTGATCCGTGCCCATGCGCGCAACCGCTGGCGAGGCGGCGAGACGATATGCATCCCTAAGTAGTTGTCCTTAAGCAGAACTACTTAAGAGAGTATCCGGAATTTCGTCGGCGCCTTGGCGCGACCACTCTCACCTCATCGAGACGGATGAGGAGCGAACCGATGGGCACGAAGCCGCCGCCGAGATCCGTTCCGGTCGCTCCGGGTGCGCGCACGCCGCGCATGAGCATCCACGAATGCGGCCTCTTCGCCGATTGCCCCGATCTCGTCGGCACACCGTTCTCCTACGCCCGCGAGGAGGAGGTCTACGGCGAGGGCGAGGACGCCGAGTTCGTCTACCGGGTCGTCGAGGGGGCGGTGCGCTCCCACAAGATCCTGAGCGATGGCCGGCGCCAGATCACCGGCTTCCACTTGGCGGGCAACCTGTTCGGGTTCGAGCAGGGCGACACCCACTGGCACACGGCGGAGGCGCTCTCGGACACCCGGGTGCTGATTTTCCAGCGGCGGCAGATCGAGCGGGCCGCCACCCGCAGCGCCGAGGTCGCCTGCCAGCTCTGGGGCATGGCGACGACCAGTTTGCGCGACGCCCAGGATCTCATGCTCCTGCTCGGTCGCCGTTCCGCCCAGGAGCGCGTCGCCGCCTTTCTCATCGAGGTCGACGGGCGGTTCGGCGGCACCGGGACGCTCGCCCTGCCGATGACCCGGCGCGATATCGCCGACTATCTCGGCCTCACCATCGAGACCGTCTCGCGCACCTTCTCGCAACTCGAGGAGAACGGGGCGCTGCGGCGCTCCGGGAGTCGGCAGATCACGCTTCACCGCTCCCGCCTCCGCCATGTGATCGAGAATTGAGACGGCCTCATGCCCGGTTTTCGTGTCCGGCCGCCGCCCGGCCGCGTGATCCGTGGTCCGCGCGCCTGATGGCGTGGTCCCGGAAGAAGCGCGACAGGCTGCTCTCGCTGATCGGAATCCCGCGCCCGGCCAGGACGGCGCGCAGTTCCGTCAGGAGGAGCGCCGGCCTTTCCTCGTAGACGGCCAGGATCGCCTCGGCATGCGCCTTGATCGTGTGCGGGCGCCGGTCGCCGCCGCGCGGTTTGGGCGTAAGGCTGCTGGTCTCGCGCGCCTGCCGGCACCAGCGGCTCGCGCTCGCCACGCTCACCCCGAAGCGCGCGGCCGCCGCGTACAGGGATGCGCCGTCCGCCACCGCCGCGACGACGCGCTCGCGCAGAGCGACCGACAGGGCCGCGATCATCGCGCGTCTCCGGCAACCGGGCGTGCCCGTTTCCGGCCGCTCTCCCCTGGAAGGCCGGGGCTTCCCGCTCGATCCGAGGCTCCGGAGCGTGTGGCAGCGCCCTCCCCGGCCCAGCCGAGCGAGGATCTCCGATGCGAGCATCGGCCCGGACCTGATATCCGCGACAACACTGTCGATGGCGCTCCCGTCGCCGGCGATGCGGAGGACATCTGCGGGTACGCCGTCATTCGGGAGACCTTTCCCATCGTCCCGCGCGTCCTCGTCACGGCCGCATCGGCGAGGACGCGTCGCCACGTCTCGAACACCGGTTCGGCGATCAATGGGCGAGGAACAGCGGCACCGGAGAGCGTGTCAGGAGCGCGTGCGTGACACCGCCGAGGAGCCATTCCTTCAGGCGTGAATGCCGGTAGGCGCCCATCACCAGCATCTCCGCCCCGAGAAGGCCGGCCTGCCGTCTCAGCGTCTCTGCGGCGTCGCCGTCGACCGGTACGTTCGTCACCGAGACGTCGACACCGTGGCGGGCGAGGTGCGGGGCGAATTCGGCGCCCGCGACCGAGGTCGAGAGATCCTTCTCGCCGACGACGGAGACGATCTCGACCGCCTCGGCCGCCCGCAGGAACGGCAGCGCGTCGTTGGCGGCTCTTGCGGCCTGGGCGCTGCCGTCCCAGGCGATGACGATCCGCCGTGCCGAGAACGTCTCGCAACCCGGCGGCACCACGAGGAGCGGCCGCCCGCTCCCGAACAGGACTCCGTCGATCAGGTCGCGATCGAGGTCGACCTCCCGCGCTTCGGCGTCCAGGATGGTGAGGTCCGCGAGCCGGGCGCGGGCGGTCAGGCGGCCGACGAGTTCGGGATAGGCGAGCGCCGGAGCCTCGATCGAGCAGGTCACACCCTCGAGCGTGGCATCCGTCGCGGCGCGTTCGGCGATGGCGCGGGCGCGGGCGCTCAACCGCCGGTTCTCCTGCGCGACGAGATCGTTGACGAACCCCCAGCCCGACCCGCCGACCATGGTCAGGCGGCGGGCCGCCGACTGGACGGTGAGATGGGCGCCGGCCATCCCCGCGAGCGACAGGCCGATGCCGAGTGCGCTCGCGGCCTCGTCCCCACGGCCCTCCTCGGTCAGGCCGACGAGGATGTCGCGGATGCCCGTGAGGGCGACGGGCGGCGGCTTCGGCATGGTCTGCTCCGGTGGCGAACACCGCCCGGAGAGTGACGGAGCGACCCGCATCCGCCTTGATCCAGCGCAAGAACCCCGGGGCGATCCCGTCGGGGCAGATCCGGTTCCGGCTCTCCGGGCGACGCGCACGCCTTGCAGGCCCCCGCTCGGCCAATTCTCCCGCGAGGCGATGATGACGGGTTCGACTGCGGTCGCCTTGAGGTGAATCAAGGCGTCGTGCCGCCGGCGCGGCAGGATGGCGACCGTCGGACGAAGACGGGAGCGAGCGATGAGTGTGGTGCTTCGATCCATCGAAATCGAGACGGTGCGCTACGTGCGGGCGCCGGCCGGGCCGGTGCCGCGCGGCGAGACGGCGGCCGGAACCGGCAGGCCGGCGACCGCGGGCGTCGTCAGGGACATCGCCCGCTACCGGACCATCGGCAGCCTGCAGGCGCTGAGCTTGGCCGCCACCGCCTCGGTGGTGACGATCGCGCTGTTCTGGCTGGCCTTCTGAACGCCTGAAACCTTGAAGCGAGGAGGCGGGAGATGGACGACATCACCGTGCGCCGACACGTGCTTGCGGCGCTGGGACTCGCACCCATGATCGATGCGGCGCAGATCGGCGTCACCGTTGAGAGCGGTGTCGTGACGCTTCGCGGGCATGTGCGCAACTGCGCCGAGAAGGGGATCGCCGGGCGGGTCACGCTGCGGGTTCGCGGCGTCCGCGCCATGGTCGAGCAGATCGAGGTCCGCTACCCGGACAAGTCCCGCAGCGGCGAGGCGACGCCGCCCGACCACCACACGTGGTGCGAGTCGGCAGCCTGGTCGGCTCCCGGCCTGTCCGCCGTCGAGGATCGGCTGACATCCGCCTGATCGGACCCTGCGATCGAAGGGACGGCCGCGTCACGCATCGGTGAGGCGGCGCCCGATCTCTTCGATCGAGAGCTTGGTCAGATCCTTGTCGATCTCGGCGATGACGACGCGCTTGAGGCGCTCGGATAGCGCTTGCCGCAACGATGCGAGCGTGCGCGGCGGGGCGACGACGATCAGGGCGGGGATCGCGTCGGCGATGCGGTCCAGCGCGGCCGCGACCTCTTCCGCGAAGCGCGCCTCGGCGATCGCGTGCCAATCCGTCTGTTCGATGGCGCTGCGGCGCTCCCCCTGCCGGACGCGGGGCGGCCGGTCCGTGCCCTGCTCGCGCGTCGGCGGGTTGGGGGGCGCCTCGAAGAGATGCTGCACGCGAAGGGCGAGGTGCAGCGCATGGCCCTCGTTGCGCAGCACCAGGGCCCGGCGGCCGTCGCCGACGACGACGTATCCCCCGTGGGGAATCTTGAGGTTGGAAGACTCGGTCATCGGGCGGCTCCGGGCGGGCGGCTCTGGGCCGGATGCGGCTTTTAGAGCCGTATCCGACCCCATTGCATCAGGCCGGCGTCTCTAGCTCTTTGTTTTGACGCGCATTCTTTCGGCGAACCGATGTCCACTTCGTCGGAATGCGCCCTAGTGGCTCAGCAGGCAGCAGACGGGTGCGCCGGCCAGGAGATCGCGGGTGACGCCGCCGAAGACCCATTCGCGCAGGCGGCCATGGCCGTAGGCGCCCATGACGATCAGGTCCGCGGCCTGCTCGGCGGCTGCGTCCACCAGGGCCAGGGAGGTCGCGCTGCCGCCGGTCGCCTTGCGGATCGCGGTGGCCTCGATGTCATGAGCCTGCAGGAACCCGACGACGTCGGCCGTGTCGTCCGCGCGCTCTCCGTCGTCGATCGAGACCACGACGACGCGGGAGGCCCGCGTCAGGAACGGCAGCGCGTCCCTGACCGCACGGCGGGCTTCGCGGGTGTTCTTCCACCCGACCGCAACCCGTCGGACGTCGAGGTGGTCGAGGTCGGGCGGCACCACCAGGACCGGGCGGCCGAGATGCATGACGAGATCGCCCGGATCGACCGAGCACAGCGGCGGGCCGGATGCGGGCTTGCGGCCGACCACGACGAGATCGGCTGCCGCGGCCTGCCCGATCAGGAACGGCAGCGGGAAGTCGAGATTCGAGCGCCACTCGATGCGGCTGCGGGTGCCCGCCGCCTCCTCGAAGACGGCATGGGCCCGCTTGAGATCGTTCAGGATGAGTTCGCTGTTGGCGGCCAGCGCGTAGGCGCTCGCCGGTACAGGGCCGATGGGCGGGACGGCATAGGAGGCCTCTTCCGCCGCGACGCCGATCAGCCGGGCGCGGAAGTCGTCGGCGAGATGGCCGGCGAGGCGCACGCGGTCGCGCGCCTCCGTCCCGAGATCGACGGCCACCATGATGCTGGCATAGGTCATGAGAGAGTTCCTGCCGGACGAGGGTGACGGGCGGGAGCGCGGCATCGTGCCGAGCGTGATTCGGAGCAAGCGCGGTCAGGTTCGCGACTCGTGTCCGAAATCCCTGCTCGATCCGGTCCAGGGAACCGGGTCGCGCCGTATCCCCGCGCTGTGCTCCGGCTTGGCCCGCGCGGCGTGATCGGGGAGGTGCAGGTAGCCGGGGTCGAAGCCTGCGAAGGCGATGAGCGGGGCGGGCTGGGGAATGGCCGCCGCGCCGCGGTTCAGGGTGATCAGGCGCGCGGCCTGGAGGGCATGCAGCACCCGGCTGACATGCACGGTGGAGAGTGCGGCGATGTCGGCGATGACCGCCTGCCGGACGCCGCTCGCGAAGCACTCCTCTAGGTCCCTGCCGGCGGCCTGCATGTCCCGGCCGGCGGCCTGCGACCGCGCCCACACCTCGCAGATGAGGTGGGCGATCCGCCGCTCCGCCTCCCGGCCGGCATTGATCAGCCATTGCTGCCCGATGCCGAGTTCGACGAGCGTCAGCCACCACAGCGCCCGCTCGATGCCGGGATGGCTCCGGATCAGGCTGTCGATCGTGCCGGACGGGATGTCGGCGACGGTGCAGGGGGAGAGCGTTTCGATGGCGCCCGGCAACGGGTCCGCCGCGCCGCGGTCCACGGTGCAGAGGTCGCCGGGAAAGTACAGGGCGAGGATCCGGCGCGTGCCGTCGGATAGCATCGCGGTGCGGCAGGCGACGCCGTGCACGATCAGGTGCGCGCCCCCCGCCTTCTGCCCGTCGCGGATGTCGGCCCGGGCCGGTACCAGCCGTTCCTGCGGTGCGAGGGCGAGGAGTGCCCGGCGCTCCGCCTCGCCGAGCAGGGCGGCCTCGTCCAGCCGCCGGACGAGCCACGTCAGTGGGGTCATCGACTGCATCCGAGCCGTCCTCAAGGCGACTTGATGTCGATGCGCTTGGATTCCGGCCGCGTCAGCGCCGCCTTGGGCAGCGTCACCGTCAGGATCCCCTTGTCCATGCTCGCCTGAATGTCCTCGGCCTTGATGCCGGCAGGCAGTTCCAGGGCGCGCACGAAGGCGCCGTAGGCGCGCTCCGTGACCTTGCGGGCGCCTTCGGTCTCCTCCCGCTCCTGCCGCTTCTCGCCGCTGATGACGAGGGTGTCGTCGGCCAGTTCGATCCGGACGTCGTCACGCGCGAGCCCGGGCAATTCGGCGGTGATTTCGACCCGACCATCCTTCTCGACGACATCCATGCGCGGCGCGGCGCCGCCCTGGAAGAACGGAAGGCCGAAGCGCAGATCGCCGAACATCTGCTCCGCCACGCGCTGCAGGGGCGGCGCCGCGGCGCCCGCGTCGGTCGAGGGCGCGTGGGTGTGGCGACCGAGGGTGAGGAGCGATTTGAGATTCATGGATCATCTCCCGTCATGCGGCTGGTCGGCCGTTCGGGAGAGACTGCCGTCCGGGCGCAGGCTCGGCGTTGAGATGGATCAAGCGGAAGGCGGCCATGTTGGTGGCCGGCTCACCCCTGTCGTCGAGAACATCCCCCGGAGCCGGCCGTCACCCGTCGGAGCCTCCCTCGGACCGCCCGGCCTTGACGCCGACGCATCACCGACGGGATCTCACGCCGCGAGTTCCTTGAGCCACGATTGGAGAACCGGCTGCGCCTCGGCCGTCCGGCCCCAGACGCTGGAACCGATCTCGGTCTCCCGCGGCAGGAAGCCGAACCGGCGCTTGAAGGCGCGGCTGAAGGTCTTCTCGTCGGCAAAGCCCGTGGCATAGGCGACCGTGGAGACCCGCGGGCGCCCCGCGGGGCCGGCCTGCGTCAGCATCTTCATCGCCCGCAGCAGGCGCCGTTCGCGGATGAAGCGCTGCACGCCGCCCTCCGAGGCGAATTGCCGGTAGAGGGTCGCGCGGGAGAGGCCGAATTGGTGCGCGAGCGTCTCGGCATCGAGGCCCGGCGAGGCCAGTTCCTTCTCGATGTATTGGCGGATCGTGATGCTGAGCTGCACTTCGCTCGCAGGCCGGTCCGCCACCTGCCCGCGCAGGCAGGCGCTGCCGAGCATCGCCACGGCTTGGCTCACATGCGGAAGCTGGTGGACCTCGAGAACATCGACGCAGTCCACGAGTTCGCGCACGCAGGTAAAGAACAGACGGCTGATGCGATCCGTCGCGTAATCGAAGGCGCGGCCGTGCAGCGTCTCGAGATTCGGCACCTTCTCGGCGACGAGGGCGCGCGGGAGGAGGAGATTGGTCGCGTGGACCGGCTCGGCGACCACGGTCGCCGGCTGGGCGAGGTCGAACAGGACGCAGGTGTTCCGGGCGACATCGGTTTCGCCCCAAGCCACTTCGACCCGGCTGGTTCCGGAATGGTAGAACTGAAGCAACAGATGATCGAGGCCCTGTTGCGCCACCATGCGCGGCGTCCGCTCCAGGATCTGGGCTGGCGCCCGAACCTCGCCGACGAGCAGATCACCGAGATGATAGTTGTCCATCGTGATCGGACCGGACAACAGGCGCCCGCTCGGCAGGGTGGCCTGGAAGAGCGGTGACATGGCCCCCATCCAGGCTTCGCGCAAGGCGACAGGATCCGTCGGCGGATCGAAGCAGCTTCGAAGTATCCTCGACATGTCCGGGCAGTCTCTGAGAAAGGGAGTTGCGGCTCGTCACCGCACTAAATTTTTGCCGGCCGCACGTTCGGCTCATTATTGAAATGAGCGCCGATACACATACTGAAGGCAGATCTGCCTCGCGAACGCCGTAATTAAATACGGCATTGCGGTCTAAAATGCATCAATAATCGGTGCTTGCTGGTTTCCGGATCATTTCAGTCGCCTTTATCCAATCATTCATCGAATACCGCCTGTCCCGAAGTTGGACAATCGGGCCGCCGTGTCAAATTTTGCGACGATCTCGGATGCTCCGGTTTCCGGCTCGGCCCGCTTGCCGGAGCATCCCCCGCCGCCCTTTGCCCCCGCCGCCCTTTGGATGTGCAAGAGCGCGTCACAGCCGGCAAATGCCGGATGGCGGCGCCGATGCCGCATTTGAGACGAAATGCGACCTTTTAGATATACTTTGATGCACAATATAGTTTTGAGACTAAACGCTACCATCGTGAGATTTTATGAGACGTAATCGGCGGTATCTGGCAAAAATACTTAGATCCTCATCAATCGCGCCGGGCGCTTCATCCCCTCACCGCCGACACGTCGGCTCCCTGAGGATCGCGTCGCCCCATGTCTTCCAGCATCACGCTCTCGGCCGCGACGCGGCAGAACCTGCTCTCGCTCCAGGACACCGCGAGCCTGCTCGCGACGACCCAGAGCCGGCTCTCGACCGGCAAGAAGGTCAACTCGGCCCTCGACAACCCGATCAACTTCTTCACCGCCACCAATCTGAGCGGGCGCTCGACCGAGCTGTCGTCCCTGCTCGACGGCATCTCGAACGGCGTCCAGACGATCCAGGCGGCCAATACCGGCCTGTCCAAGCTCCAGAGCCTCACCAGCCAGCTCAAATCGACGGCGCAGCAGGCGCTCGCCGCCACCAACGCCTTCACCTCGAAGGCCGCCTCGGTCTCGACGGCGCTGTCGGGCGCGAGCGCCGCCAACCTGCTCTCCACCGGCCCGACCGCGGCGCTCTCCGACAAGGCGGTCGGCACCCTGGTGGACGGCAAGCCCGCCGCGGCGGTGGCGGCCAAGGTGACCGGCAGCGTCGATTACAAGCCGACCGCCGCGCCGTCGACGATGCGCGGGACCAGCTTCACCGCCACGACGCCGACGGCGGCCAAGGCGACGGCGGCGTCCGCGTTCAGCGCACCGGGCAACGCGGTCGCGGGGACGGTGACCGGAGGCAGCGCCTTCGCCTCGGCCGGTTTCGGCAGCGATACGAAGCTGGCCATCAAGGCCGGCACCGGCTCGACCGAGCGGACCATCACGGTCGATCTCAATCAGAACATGACCGCCGACCAGGCGGTCGAGGAGATCAAGACCCAAATCGACACGTTCAATGCCGACCCGGCCAATCAGAACAACCGCTCGACGGTCGCGGTCTCGCTCGACCGTGACGGCAAGCTCGCCTTCACAGGCGACACCAACGGCGACCAGATCCGGGTCTCGGCCAGCGGCACGGGCGCGGCCGGCACCGGCTTCGGAGCCACGGCGGCGGTCTCGACCGACAACGTCGCGGCCCAGACCCAGAAGCTGACGATCGGCACCCGCGAGATCACGATCTCGGGCGGCCGGGCGGGGGCTGATGCGGCCGATGTGAGGAAGGCGGTGCTCAAGGCCATCAACGACGCCAATGCGGGCCCCACGCCCACCGGCGTCTTCGCGAGCTTCGAGTCGGACGGCGGCACCGGACAGCGGCTGGTGCTCAGCGGCAAGGCGGACGGCACGAACTTCACCGTGACGGGCAGCCCCGGCAACACCCTCGGCTTCGGCTCGACCGCGCTCACCACGGCGAACGGCGCGCCGGCGGCGACCCAGACGCTGACGATCAACGGCACCCTGATCACCATTCCGGGCGGCGGCGACATCGACGCGGCGGTCACGGCGATCAACAATCAGAAGGGCACGACCGGCGTCTCCGCGGCCAAGGATCCGGCCGACGCCACCCGCCTCCTCCTCACCGGCAAAGTGGACGGCTCCGCCTTCACCGTCGCCTCCTCGAATCCCGTCTCCAGCGGCTTCTCGGCGACGCCGACGACGACGAGTCTCGCCGCCACGGTGAGCGGCGTCTTCACCCCGGACGGCACCCCCGCTACGACGACGGCCGGCGGTGCCTTCCAGGCCCCCGCCGGCGCGGTGGCCGGGACGCTGACGGCGGCCTACAGCCCTCCAACCGCGGGCGGCACGCGCCTCACGGTCACCTCGGGGGCGGGCGGCAACGGAAACACCTTCACCGTCGATCTCGCGGCCGGCGACTCGAAGGAGACCGCGGCCCGGAAGTTCAACGACGCGTTCGGCACCAGCGGCATGAAGGCCGCGGTGAGCGGCAGCAACCTTGTCTTCACCGGCAAGAGCAACGGTGACGCCCTGAGCATCACCAGCGGCGTCGCGCTGGCCGGCTTCACCAATTCGGTGAGTGCAGGCAATGCCCAGCAGGCGCAAAGCGGCACCGTCACGGGCGGCACCTACGCGGCGCCCGGAGCGGGCGGCGCGAAGCTGACGATCAAGTCGGGAACGGACAGCCCGATCACCGTCGAACTCGCGCAGGGCGATGCGATCGGCACGGCCTTGACCAAGATTCGAGATGAGCTCGACCAGAACAGCGGTATCTCGGTCGCGCTCAACGCCGGCGGCACTGCGCTCGTCTTCACCGGCAAGACCGACGGCTCCGCCCTGACCGTGTCCAGCACCGGCCCCGATGCGGGCTTCACCGGCGGGACCGGCACGACGTCCACCGACCAGACCGCGAGCTCGAAGGGCACGGTCGGTGTCACCTACACGGCACCTGGCACCGGCGGCACGCGTATCGTCATCTCGGAGGCGTCCGGAGCGAACAGCACGACGCCGATCTCCTTCGACATCCCGGCAGGGATGACCGCCGGTGACCTCGAGACGGCCCTCACGACGCGTCTGGGCGGTACCGGCATCACGGTCGCGAACAACAACGGCACCCTGACCTTCACCGGCAGCACGAACAACGTTGCCCTGACGGTCAAAGCCACCGCGGAAGCCGGCGGCTTCGTCAATGCGGGGCAGGCCTCGACCGGGGAACGGACCGCTGTGGCCGGCACCCTCAGCGCCACCGCCCCCTACGCGGCTCCCGCCGTCGGCTCCGGCGGCGCGAAGCTGACGATCACGTCGGGCTCGGGCGCCACCGCGACAACCTACTCTGTCGATCTCACGTCGACAGAGACGTCGGCCACGCTCGCCGCCGGGAAGATCCAGGCGGAACTCGATAAAAACGGAACAAGCGGCATCACGGTCAGTGGCGCCAGCGGGACGCTCGTGTTCACCGGCAAGGCCGACGGCTCCGCGCTGAACGTTGCCAGCACCAGCCCCGGCGGCGGCTTCACCGCCACGCCGTTGCTCTCGACCGGTCAGAAGGCCGCCGACAGCCAGACGATCACGATCAAGGGGGCGACCGGCGGCGACCAGCAGATCACGATCCGCGGGGGCGCGGCCGGGGACAGCGACGCCAAGATTCTGGCGGGCGCCCTGGCGGCGATCAACGACAAGTCCGGCACGACCGGCGTGACCGCCTCGGCCTCGGCGGACGGCAGGATCGTGCTCAAGGGCGCGGCGACCGGCGCCGGCTTCACGGTGACGGGCGGCCCCAACAGCACGGCGGGCTTCGGGACCAGCACGGTGACCGCGGACAACGGCAAGGCTTCCGCCGCGCAGACGCTGACGGTCAACGGCACCCCGATCGACATCGCGGCCGGCGACGACCAGGCGGCCGCCATCACCGCCATCAACGCCAAGAGTTCGACCACCGGCGTCAGCGCCGCCGTCGATCCCGACAACGCGGGCAAGATCAAGCTCACCGGCAAGGCGGATGGCTCCGCCTTCACCGTGCAGTCGAGCAATGCCGCCTCCAGCGGCTTCTCGGGTATCACCGAGCGGGTCAACAACAACCAGGGCGCCGCGCAATCCGTGACGGTGAACGGCACGGAGATCGCCATCGCGGCCTCGGCCACGCTCGACGAGGCGATGGCCGCCATCAACGCCAAGAGTTCGATCACCGGCGTCACCGCGGGCAAGGACGGCAACAGGCTCACCTTCACGGGGGGCGCCGACGGCCATTCGTTCACGATCAAGGGCTCGGAGTTCAACACGCTCGGGCTCGCGAGCACGGAAGCCTCGGTCGCCGGCATCTCCGATCCGGGCCAGACCTCGCTGATCTCGACCCTCGGCTTCCAGGGCGGCGACAGCTTCTCGGTCAACGGCCAGACCGTGAACCTGACGGCGACGGACACGATCGGCTCGCTCGTGCAGAAGGTCGGGGCGGCGACCAACGGCGCGGTGACCGCGAGCTACGACGCGGCGACCAACAAGTTCAGCTTCACCGCCGCCGATTCACGGACCGCGGTGCAACTCGGGGACGGCTCGACCGCCACCTCGAAGGTGTCGAACCTCGGCTTCACCGCGACGGACTTCGCGGCGGGTGCCGGCGCGCCATCCTCGCAGAGCGCGCTGGCCGGCAAGTCGATCACCGTCCAGGTCGGCAGCGGGACGAGCATCAACACGGCCACCATCACCTTCGGGACCGCGCCGGGCCAGATCTCGACGCTGGCCCAGCTCAACGAGGCGCTCGCCCCGGCCAACGCCCAGGCCACCATCGACTCGCTGACGGGCAAGATCTCGATCACCACCTCGAACGACGTCGGTGCCCAGAACCTGTCGATCCTCGCGAGTGGCACCGGCAACCCGTTCACCACCGGCACCGCCACGGCCAATCTCGGCGGCGACGGCCTCAACGCCCGCAACAACCTCGTGCAGACCTACAACGACCTGCTCAAGCAGATGGACCAGCTCGCCTCGGATGCCGGGTTCAACGGCGTGAACCTCCTGTCCGGCGACAACCTCACGATCAACTTCAACGAGAAGGGCTCGTCCTCGCTCAAGGTCCAGGGCAGCGCCACCAACGCGGCCAGCCTCGGCCTCTCGGCGGTGGGCCAGACCAACTTCCAGGAGAGCAGCGCCATCAAGAAGATCGTCGATCAGATCAACAGCGCCAGCAGCCAGCTCCAGTCGCGCGCGGCCGCGCTCGGCTCGAACCTCGCGGTGGTGCAGAACCGGCAGGACTTCACCAAGCAGATCATCACCGTCCTCGATACGGGGGCTGCCAACCTGACCAGCGCCGACCTCAACGAGGAGGCGGCCAACTCCCAGGCGCTCTCGACCCGCAACTCGCTGGCGATCTCGGCGCTGTCGCTGGCCAACCAGTCGCAGCAGGGCATCCTGCAGCTCCTGCGGTAAGGCGATCCGCGCCGAAGTTCGGCTCGGGACGACAGAAGGGGCCGGCTTCCTCGGGGGAGCCGGCCCTTTTCGTTGGGTCGGCGCAGGCGGCGGGCCGCTCGCGGAAGACGCCGTCGGATCAGGCGGCCGTGCCCGACGAGCGGGCCGGTTCCGCCTCCAGGCTCGCGAGCGCCATGCGATAGGTCATGTCGTGCGAAGCGAGGGTGTCCGCGATGAAACGGTCAACGGCCGCCAGGCCGCGGGGGGTCGGGGCGAGATGCTTGCGTCCCCGGCCGTCATGCGTGAGCAGGCCCCCCGCTTCGGCCGCCGCCAGGATGTTGCGGACATGGGAGCGGGATATCCCGAAGCGCGCCATGATATCGGAGAAATCGCCGTCGCGGATCGTGGCCTCCGCACCCGCCTCCCGCAGCAGGATCACCCGCATCAGGACTTGGAAGCCCTGATACATCTGCAGGAACGGGACGATGTCGCCGTTTCGTGCGATGAACCGGCCGATGACGTCGAACATCCCGACCGAGACCCGGCGCTGGGCCAGATGAAGGGTCGGATCGCGGGACACGGCGGGACCGTATCCGGGGTCCGGATAGAGGTCCTGCAGCACGCCGTAATAGGCTGACAGCAAGACCCGATCCCAGGCCAGGAGCTTGTCCGTCGGCACCAGCAGCCGCAGCCGGCCGTCGGCATCGGGGCGCTCCAGAACGACGTAGTTCGTCTCGACAAGGCGGCCGATGAGATCATCGATCTGCCGCGGGCTCGAGAGCCCGAAGGTCGCTCCCGCCTCCTTGAGCCGCGCCAGCGTCGGCCACGTCGCCCGGTCCGCCGGATCCCAGGCCGCATGGAGGCAGATGATCGCGCTGATGGTCGCGACCCGATAGGCCGCGCTCTGCCAACCTCCGGGGAAGGAGGCGATTTCGTAGCACGCCGTCGTGCCGGCGACGTAGCGCTGGCGCATCGCCGCGAAGTCGGGATGGGCCAGAATCTCGCCGCTCGTCCGGTGGGCGATCTCGGGGATGAAGCGCTGGAACAGCGACGGATCCGGCGGGGAACCACTCGTTTGCGGCATGGGAGATTCGTGATGCGGTTTGGTCGCGGAGTCCGGATCTCCCGTCGCCGCGTCCGCGCCGTGATCGGGCGGCCTGGCAGAGAACCGTCTCCGAGAGACTCGCGGACAACGGCATCGGCCGGGTGCGGTTGCACCGGGATTGGAACGCGTCGCGGATGCCCGCGCAAGCTGCGTCCGAATGCGTAGTGCCCACCCGCACGGGCACCGTGAGCGTGGGCCTCAGGCGCGGGGTTCGGCCACGCGGCCGATCTTCCACTGGAATGGCGGCTCGGTGCCGTTGACCGCGTAATCGCCGACGACCCGGTCCTTGAAGATGCGCGGATTGTGCGAGGCGATCGTGCGGGCGTTGCGCCAGTGGCGGTCGAGCGCGAGGCCGCGGCGTGTGGCCGAGGCGCCGAGCGCGTCGAACAGGATCGTGCCGGCATCGAGCACGAGGCCGGTCAGCACGCTCTGGGCCTGTGCCAGCTCGATCTCCGCCGCCACGTTGATCGTCTGCGCCTCCGCTTCGGACAGGCCGCCGACCCGCGCCTCGTAGGCCCGCTGCACGGCCTGCGCCGCCTGTTGGTTGATCGCTCCGGCAGCGTAGGCGAGGCTGTGAACCCGGCCCACGACTTGAAGCACCTGCGGGTCGGCGCTGGGACGGGCTCCGGCGGCGTGGGAATAGGTGCGCGCCCGTTCGCGCACCGCCTGGGCCACCTCGCCCGCCGCCGCCCGGGCGATGCCGGTCAGCGTCGCCAGATGCACCGCCTGGAAGAAGGCGGGGCCGTAGGGGAAGCGCTCCGCCGTCGGCAGCGGCTCGCCGATGGCGGGGGCATCCGCGAACAGGGCGGTGCCGCTGGCGGTGAGCCGCTGGCCGAACCCGTCCCAATCGTCGATGATCTCGACGCCCGGGGCTTTGGCCGGCACCACCACCGAGGTTTCCTCCCCCGCCTCGCCGGTGCCGACGACGTCGATCCAGTCGGCGAAGAGCGAGCCCGTGGTGTAGTACTTCCTGCCCGTCAGCCCCCAGCCCGCGCCGCTGCGGTGGATGCGGGTCTCGAAGGTGCCGACCGCGGCGGTCCCGGTCTCGGACCACGCGCCGCCGAACAGGTCGCCGGCCGCGAGGCGCTCGATCCAGTGCGTCCGCCGCGGGCCCGCCGGGCTGCCGACGGTGTCCTCGGTGAAGCCGAAATGGTTGCGCAGGGCCTGCGGCAGGTTGGAATCGGCTTGCCCCAGTTCGGCCAGCAACGCGAACAGGTCGGGCAGGCTCGCGCCGAAGCCGCCCTCGTCCTCCGGCACCCGCAGGGCGCCGAAGCGGGCCTCCTTCAGCCAAGCAATCGCCGCGTAGGGCAGATCGCGCTCCCGCTCGCGCGCGAGCGCCCACTCGCGGATGCGGGCGAAGACGGGCCGGAAGCGCGCGGCGAGGGTCTCGTAGCGCGGGCTCGGGGGCGTGCCCCAAGCGGTCCAAGGGGCGGCCAATGGGGCGGCCCAGCGGGTGGCGTCGGGTTCACTCATCGACTGTCTCGTTCGGTAAAGGACAAAGGTCTCAGTGCCGGGTTCCGGCCTCGGCGCCGCCGAGGTAGAGCGCGCCGAGCCGTCCGCTTGCGGCGAGGTCCGCGCTCGAGCCGGAGGCCACCACGCGCCCGCTCTCGAGCACGACGGCGCGGTGGGCATGGTCGAGCACGAGGTTGGCGTTCTGCTCGGCGACGAGGACGCTCATCCCCTCCTCGCGGTTGAGCCGGGCGACGATGGCGAAGATCTCGGCGACGATGATCGGCGCGAGCCCCATGGAAGGTTCGTCGAGGAGCAGCAGCGTCGGGCGGGTCATCAGGGCGCGTCCGATCGCCACCATCTGCTGCTCGCCGCCCGACGTCAGGCCGGCTTTCGCCCCGCGCCGCTGCTTCAGGCGCGGGAACCACGCGTAGATCCGCTCCAGATCATCCGCGAGCTGGCGCCGGCTCGGGCGGCGGAGATAGCCGCCCGTCAGCAGATTCTCCTCCACCGTGAGCTGGCCGAAGACGTGGCGGCCCTCCAGCACCTGCACGATGCCGCGGGCGACGAGGTCGGCCGGGTCGAGGCGCCCGGTCGCCGCGCCCTGCCAGCGGATGGCGCCGCGCCGCAGGCTGCCGCGCTGCGCACCGAGCAGGTTCGAGATCGCCCGCAGGGTCGTGGTCTTGCCGGCGCCGTTGGGGCCGATCAGGGCGACGATCTCGCCCTTGGCCACGCTGAGCGACACGTCGCGCAGGCCCAGGATCGAGGCACCATAGACCGCCTCGATGGATTCGACGTCGAGGAAGGGAGCGCTCATTTCGCGCCCGCCTCCGCCGTGTCCTCGGAGCGGGGCGTGATGCCCTTCTCGCGGGCATAGGCCGCCGCGCGCTCGTAGATCACCGGCAGGAGCAACTCACGGTCGGATTTGACCCAGCCGTTGCTGACGATGTTCCACTTGCCGCCGTCCCATTGCAGCACCTTGCCGGCGCCGCCGCCCTCGTGGTCCTTGATCGAGAGGCGCAGCGGCTGGACGAGGCCGTCCGCGCCGAGTTCCTTCAGGCGGGCCTCGTCGAGCACGAGGTGTTCGAGGCCCCACTGCGTCTCCTCGCCGTTGAGGGGGCGCTTGCCGAAGCGGGCTTGCGCCGTGCGGATCGCCTCGACGGCGATGATCGTCTCGATGACGCCGGAATTGTAGTAGACCGAACCGAAGCTCTTGAGATCCTTCAGGTCGCTCTTGCCCTGATCGATGATCGCCGCCTTGATCTTCTTGAGGATGCCGAACTCGGCCCCGGCCGGGAACGGGGTGATGGCGAGATAGCCCTTGCCGACGCTGCCGGCCGGGCGCACGTCCTCCTCCGACCCCGACCAGATGCCGCCGATGATGTGATCGACGGGAAAGCCCGTCTTGGCCGCGGTCTTGATCGCCACCGGGGTCATCACGCCCCAGCCGCGCAGGAAGACCCAGTCCGGCTTGATCTGGCGGATGCGCGCCCATTGCGCCGACTGGTCGTTGCCGGGATGCGGCACCGCGATCTGGATGTTCTCGAAGCCGTAGGTCTTGGCCAGCAGGTCGAGCGGGACTTGTGTCTCCTTGCCGTAGGGAGAGTCGTGATAGACGGTCGCGATCTTGAGGCCCTTGAGCTTGTCCTTCCCGCCGACCTGCTCGGCGATGTAGTTCACCGCCGAGGAGGCCTCGCTCCAGAAGCTGAACAGCGCGGTGAAGCTGTAGGGGAAGACGCGTCCGTCGATCGCCTCGGTGCGGCCGTAGCCGGTGGTGAGCAGCGGGATCTTGTCGGCGGCGGATTTCTCGGTGAGCGCCTTCGTGATCGGATCGCCATGCGGCAGGAACAGCGGCACCGGCGAGCCGTCACGGCCGCCCTTCAGCCGCTCGTAGCACTCGACGCCCTTCTCGACCGCCCACTCGGTCTCGCACTCCTCCCAGGTCAGCTTGACGCCGTTGATGCCGCCCTCGACCTCGTTGAGGTAGCGCAGGTAGTCGATGGTCCCGCCCCAGACCGGCGTGCCGGACGAGGCGTAGGCGCCGACCCGGTAGGTCGCGAGGGGAATGTATTGCTTGGTCGCTTGAGCACCGACTTCTTGCGCGAAGGCGGTGGGCGCGAGGCCTGGAGCGGCGGTCAGGCTTGCGGCGATGGCGACGGCGCGCAGGGCGCGGGACAGGCGTGGCATCGTTCGGTTCTCCGGGACGGTTCTGGGAAAGGGATCAGCGGGCGGGGCGGCGCAGGCGGCCGAGCAGCGCGGCCAGCCCGTTCGGCTCCTTGATCAGGAAGCCGATGATGAGCGCGCCGAAGAGGATGCGCTGGAGGTTCGAGAGCTGGCCGCCGTCGAGGCTGCCACCGAGGAACGCGTTCGACAGGTGGGTGAGCAGGATCGGCGTCAGCACGATGAAGGCGGCGCCGATGAAGCTGCCGGACAGGCTGCTCAAGCCGCCGATGATGATGATGAACATCGCCTGGAACGAGCGGTCGAGATCGAAGCTGCGGGCATCGACCGTGCCGAGATAGGCAAACGCCCACAGCGCCCCGGCCACACCGCTCACCGCGGCCCCGACGAAGAAGGCCGAGAGCTTGGCCCGCGCCACCGGCACGCCGATCACCGCCGCCGCGGTCTCGCCGTCGCGCACCGCCCGCCAGTTGCGGCCGGTCTGGCTTCCGACGAGGCGCCACGCCAGCACCGTGACGACGGTGACGCTGGTCAGCGTCAAGGCGTAGCGTCCGGCCGGGCTCGACAGGTCGTAGCCGAGGAACACGAGGCGCGGGGCCGAGATCGCGCTGGACGAGGCGTAGTTCGAGAACCAGCCGACCTGATTGAAGACCCATTCGATCAGGAACTGCGCCGCCAGCGTCGGCGCGATCAGGTAGAAGCCCTTGATGCGGAGCGAGGGCAGACCGACGACGAGCCCGACCGCCCCGGCGATGAGGCCCCCGCCCGCGAGGCTGACCGGCAGCGGCAGTTCGGGCAGGCGCAGCAGCAGGTTGTAGGTGGCGTAGGCCCCCACCGCCATGAAGGCGCCGGTGCCGAGCGAGGCTTGGCCCGCATAGCCCATGGTCAGGTTCAGGCCGAGCCCGGCCAAAGCCATGATCAGGAACGGGATCAGGATCGCGTTGTACCAATAATCGGTGGCGGTGAGCGGGATCGCCACGAAGGCGACCGCGAGCAGAAGGGCGAGGCCGGCGGCGCGCACGGGAAGAGCGGGCAGCGCGGGGCGCCGGACGGGCGCGAGGGCGGCAGCGAGGGCAGGAGGCATCGGGTCAGACTCTCTCGATGGCGCGTTCGCCGAACAGTCCGGCCGGGCGCACCAGCAGGAAGGCGACGGCGAGCCCGTAGGCGAACCAGGTGGAGACGGAGCCGCCCAGCAGCGGCCCGAGATAGATCTCGGCGAGCGCGTCGGCCGCGCCGACGATGAGGCCGCCGACGACGGCGCCGGTGATCGAGGTGAAGCCGCCGATGATGAGCACCGGGAGCGCTTTCAGCACCACGAAGGTGAGGGAGAACTGCACCCCCTGGCGCGCGCCCCAGAGCAGGCCCGCCACCAGCGCCACGAAGCCCGCCACCGCCCAGACCGTGGCCCAGAGCACGGGGAGCCGGATGCCGATGGAGAGCGCCGCCTGCGGATCGTCGGCCACCGCGCGCAGCGAGACGCCGACGCGGGTGCGCTCGAAGAACAGCCACAGGGCGATCACCAGGGCGCCGGCACTCGCCGCCGCCACGAGATCGAAGGAGCTGAGCTGGATCGGGCCGATCGCCACCGGCAGGTCGCTGATGCCGAGGTCGAGTTCGTGGACGCTTGCGCCCATCACGAACTGCGAGCCGCCCTCGATGATGTAGGACAGGCCCAGCGTCGCCATGAACAGCGTGATCTGCGAGCGGTTCACGAGAGGCCGCAGCACGATCCGCTCGACGGCGACCGCCAGCGTCACCATGATCGCCAGCGTGATCAGGCCGGCGAGCCAGAACGGCACGTCGCGCTCGGTCAGCGTCACGAAGGTGAGCGCGGCGCAGAGCACCATCGCCCCTTGCGCGAAGTTGAACACGCCCGACGCCTTGTAGATCAGCACGAAGCCGATCGCGACGAGGGCATACATCACGCCGGCGAGCAGGCCGCCCGCGAGCGTTTCCAGAAAGAAGCTCATGGATCGGCCCTCAATGCGGCTTGCCGAGATAGGCCGCGATCACGGCCGGGTCGTTGCGCACGGCGTCCGGCGGCCCGTCGCCGACCTTGCGGCCGTAATCGAGCACCACGACGTGGTCGGACAGGCTCATGACGACGCCGATATCGTGCTCGATCAGCACGATGGTGGTGCCGAATTCATCGCGCGCCGCCGCGATGAAGCGGGCCATGGCGCGCTTCTCCTCGCCGTTCATGCCGGCCATCGGCTCGTCGAGCAGCAGTAGCGTGGGCCGCGCCACCAGGGCGCGGGCGAGATCGACCCGCTTCTGGATGCCGTAGGGGAGCGTCGCGACGATGCGGTCGCGGTAGGGGGTGAGTTCGAGGAAACTCAGCGTCTCGTCCGCGGCTGCCCGGAAGCGGCGCGCCTCGGCGGCGTCCCGGGGGAGCCCCAGCGCGTGCTCGATCAGGGTGGTGCGGCTGTGGCGCGCGAGCCCGGCCAGCACGTTGTCGAGGACGCTGAGGCCGGAGAACAGGGCCGCGTGCTGGAAGGTGCGCCCGATCCCCCGCCGGGCCGCCTCCCCCGGCCGGATCGAGCGCAGCCGCTTCCCCTCGAAGGCGACATGGCCGGACTGAGCCCGGTAGACGCCGTTGAGGATGTTGAGCGCCGAGGATTTGCCCGCCCCGTTCGGGCCGATGAGGGCGCAGATCTCGCCGCGCTCGACCGAGAAGCTCAAAGCATTGATCGCCTTGAGGCCCTTGAATGAGAGCGAGACGTCGGAGAGTTCGAGGATCGGGTCGGCCATCGCTCTCACTCCGCCGCTTCGAGGCGGTTGGCCTCGCGCGCTTTCACCGCCTCGATGTCGCGGTAGCCATGGGCCGGGTGTGTCTCCGGCAAGAGCGGCCCGCGCCCGAACAGCTTTTCGCGCAAGGTTCCGGGGCGGTAGCTCTTGGGGTAGACGCCGCGGCGCTGAAGTTCGGGGACCAGCAGGTTGACCGTGTCCTCGAAGGTCTCCGGCGTCACCGCGTAGGCGAGGTTGAAGCCGTCGACGTCGGTCTCCTCGACCCATTCCTGGAGGATGTCGGCCACCGTCGCAGCCGAGCCGACGAAGACCGGCCCGATCCCGCCGATGCCGCCCCAGCGGGCGAGTTCCGCGATCGACCACGGCTTCTCGGCCGAGGAAAAACTCTCGACCATCGAGACGATGGCGTTGGTCTCGACCTTCTTGACCAAGTCGGTCGGCGCGTACTGGCCGAAATCGATCCCGCTCCAGCCCGACATGAAGACCAGCGCGCCGTCATACGACGTATAGGACTGGTATTCCTCGAACTTCTTCTGCGCGGCCTCGTCGGTCTCGGCGACGATCACCGTGGTGAGATTGTAGATCAGCACGTCGCGGGCGGAGCGGCCGGCGGCGACGGCTTTTGCCCGCACGTCGGCGACATAGGCCTTGAGCATGGATTTGAGCGGCGCGCCGACGAAGACGCATTCGGCATGACCCGCCGCAAACGCCTTGCCGGGCCCGGAGGCGCCGGCCTGATAGAGTACCGGGGTGCGCTGGGGCGAGGGCTCGCAGAGATGGTAGCCCGGCACGGTGAAGTGCCGGCCGCGATGGTCGATCTCGTGCACCTTCGACGGATCGGTGAAGATCCGCCGCTCGCGGTCGCGCAGGACGGCGCCAGGTTCCCAGCTTCCCTCGAACAGCTTGTAGAGCACCTCGACATATTCGGCGGCGACCTCGTAGCGGTTGTCGTGGCGCGCGAGCCCCGACTGGCCGACGTTCTTGGCCCCGCTCTCCAGATACGAGGTGACGATGTTCCAGCCGACGCGGCCCTTGGTGTGGTGGTCGGCGGTCGAGAGGCGGCGGGCGAAGGTGTAGGGGTGCTCGAACGAGGTCGAGGCGGTGATGCCGATGCCGAGATGCTCGGTGGCCAGCGCGATGGGTGCGGCGAGCTGGAGCGGATCGTTGACCGGGATCTGCGCCGCCTGTTGCAGGGCGTGCCAGTTCGAGCCCTTGTAGACGTCGTAGTAGCCGACGACGTCGGCGATGAAGATCCCGTCGAAGATGCCCCGCTCCAGCGTGCGGGCGAGATCCTGCCAGTATTCGAGATCCTTGTACTGCCACGAGCGGTCGCGCGGATGGGCCCACAGGCCCGGCGACTGGTGGCCGACGCAGTTCATGTCGAAGGCGTTGAAGCGGATTTGGCGCGTCATGAGGCTTCGTCCGTTGAGGGGCTTCGGGCGGCGCGGCGGGAATGCTCGGGGGGCTCAGCCCGGGGCGAGGCCGAGCAACTGGCCGAGCGGGACGATCAGCGTGGCGCCGACGTAGAAGCCGTCCTTGGTGCGGTTGGGCGTGAACGGGTTCCAGTACGAATTGCCGTTGACGAGGTACTGGACCACCGGCTCGAAGAAGATGTTCTTGCCGAGCGCCAGATGCGCGTTGGCCTCGAAGATAAGCTTGTCGCGGGAATAGATTTCGCCGCTGCCGCCGGAGATGAAGTTCGCGTCACCGAGGAACTGGGCGTAGTCGGCGGAGATGCGCTGCCAGTTGAGCTTGACGCCGTAGCGGTCGTGCGGCCGGCTCTGGTCGGGCGCCTGGAGGGTCAGGCCGGCGAACGCGTTCCAGCGGATCGGCACCGTCGGGTCGGGCGCGTAGGCGAGGCTGGTATAGGCCTGGAGCGAGGTCGGGTTGAGGTTGCCCGCCTCCGCCCCGCCATCGGCGCGCCAGAACACTTGGCTTCCGGTGAGGATCACGCCGGAGGTGCCGGAGCGCAGCCGCACCGGATCGCCGGGATTGAGCCCCTTCGAGGTGCCGAAGACCGTCCTGAGGTTATCCTCGTGGTCGGCGGTATTATAGAAGCCGGTCAGCGCGACGCGGCTCGGATAGGGATCGGTGACGAAGGTCGTGGCGTGGCCGATCTCGGCCAGCGTCACGACGCCGTCGAGCGGTTCGTGGCCGAAGTCCCAGCCCGAGGTGAAGTTCGCGCGGCCCGTCACCGCGAAGGCGCCGGCCTGGATGTAGTCGTCCGGGGAGGTCTTGTAGGCGACGTTGGCGCCCCAGACCCCGTAGAGCGGCGAGGACAGGCCCGCATTGATCTGCAGGATGTCCTGGAAGCAGCTCACGCTCGATTGGCAGGGCGGCAGCGCGTAGTAGCGGTTCGGATGGGTGCGCCCGACCTCGATGGCGAGGCGGTCGTCGAGCAGCCGCTGCTCGTAGGTGAGGATCGAGAGGCGGGCGAAGTCGCGGTTGAAGGTCGGCTGGTAGCCGATCGTGGTGTCGCCGATATCGGCGCCCATGTTGCGGTTGTTCCAGCGCAGGCCGAAGAAGGTCTGGGTGATGTGGAACCAGCCGCCGGGGACACCCGCCAGCTTGTCCAGATCTGCATCGAGGCTCAGCAGATAATAGGCCGAGTTCGAGAGTTGTCCGGGCCGCAGGCCCGCGCTCGGGTTCGAGAAGAAGAAGTCGTAGACGTTGACGTCGAAGCTGAGGCCCGCGAGCGCCAGCGAGGCAGCGTAGGGCGCGAGCGGCCCGTGCCACTTCACCTTGCCGTCCGGCGCGACGCCGATCGCCTCCGGATTGGTGCGGGGGCCGGCCTCCCCGGTGAAGCTCTCGACCGCGCTCGGCGATTGCGCCAGGGCCGGCGTCTCGAGGAGCGGCAGGGCACAGGCGAAGCCGGCGCCGAGCAGCAGGAGGCGGGCCGGCGGGGACAGGACGTTGGGCATCGGGCTCGTCTTCAGGCAGTCGCGCACGGGTCATCGGACCGGCGCGGACGCAGGCACGTGAGGCGGATCGGGGGGATGCGTCGGCTCGCTTGATGCGAGACCTCGGCGGGGTGGCCGGTCTGGGAGGATGTCGGTCCGCCCGCTTTGCCGGCGCGTCATCGAGAGCCCGACGAAGATCTTCTTGTCTTCGTTTGATGCTCTTCGATTGCGGTCTGATATTCCGCAATGGAAACTGGTGCGTCAATGAAAGCGATTGCCCTTTTTCAGCGCGATGCTGGGACAAGATTTTCCCTTTTGCGCCGGAAAAGGGAGGCCGGCGTATCGGTGCCGTTGAAGGCACGTGTGGATCGCTGATCGGCGAAGCAAAACGCTTCCACGTTGCAGCGGAGCGCCGAAGGGGACGGACTCGGGACGATGTCAGCCCTGACAAACCTCACGGGCCAAGGCTCAATGCCGACGCGCCTTAGGATCGAGCGAAGCCCGGACGGCTGACGGGCAAGAATAATCCTCCCACAACGGGCGGTTCGTGGAGAAATATCATGCAAATTCGTGCAAATATTTGAATATTACACTCATTGATCTTGAGGGGGTCGGTCGGTCATCTTGGCCGCGTGCCGCTCTACGACACGGTCGACCTTCAAGGCCGGTCCTGTCCGATTTGTTCAGGTTCGATGTCGCGTTCCGTTCCCCGTCTCGCCCTCGCGGCCGTCGCCTATCGCTACGGCCCGAGCCCGGTGCTCGACCGCATCGATCTCGAAGTCGCGGCGGGCGAGCGCATCGGCATCCTCGGCCGCTCCGGCGTCGGGAAATCGACCCTCTTGCAGATCATGGCCGGGCTCGTCGCGCCCTCCGCCGGCAGCGTGCGGCTCGATGGCATTCCCTCGCGCAGGCCGGTGCCGGGCTGTACGGTGATGTTCCAGCGCCCTGCCCTGCTGCCTTGGGCGAGCGTGCTCGACAACGTGCTTCTGCCCGCCCGCCTCTCGGGGCGCCTCGGCCGCGACCGCGCGGCCCGCGAGGCGGAGGCGCGCCGCCTCCTCGACGATCTCGGCCTCCGCGAACGCGCGGACGCCAAGCCGCACCAACTCTCGGGCGGTCAGCAGCAGCGGGTGGCGCTCGCCCGGGCGCTGGCGAGCGAGCCCTCGATCCTGCTTCTCGACGAACCGTTCTCGGCGCTCGACCCCGAGATGCGGGCGAGCCTGCGCGCCGACGTGCTGCGGCTCGCCCGGGCCCGCGACCTGACGCTGATCGTCGTCACCCACGACCTTGCCGACGTCGCCGCCCTGGCGGCGCGGGCCGTGGTGCTCGACGGGCGCCCGGCCCGCATCGCCGCCGACTTCTCCCTCGGTGACGATGCGGAGGCGGAGCTGCGCCGCCGTCTCGGCTCCGTGGCCCGCGACTCCGTTGCCCACGACCGGTCCGGCATCACCGGCCGCGCCGCCTGATCCTTCCTCTCCGAGACCGCAGATGACCGCGCCCGACGACCTCTCCGCCCTCTGGACGCATGAATGGGCCCGCGCCGACTGGACGCGCCGCAACACCCTCGACGCGTTGGCTCGCGGCGGCCTCGCCGCCCTGCTGAGCGGCGGCGGGCTCGCCCTGTCGGGCCGCGCGGTCCATGCCGCCGAGGACGACACCGTGCGCATCGGCTACCTGCCGATCACCGACGCGACCGCGCTGCTAGTGGCCCATGCCAAGGGCTATTTCGAGGAGGCGGGCCTGAAGGTCGCCGAGCCGACGCCCGTGCGCTCGTGGTCGGCGCTGGTCGAGGGGTTCGCCGCGGGCAAGTTCAATCTCGCCCACCTGCTCAAGCCCATCCCGGTCTGGATGCGCTACAACAACAAGTTCCCGGTCAAGATCCTGGCCTGGGCGCACACCAACGGCTCGGGCATCGTCGTCGGGGGAAAAAGCGGGATCGAGGACTTCAAGGGACTGGCGGGCAAGCGCGTCGCGGTGCCGTATTGGTACTCGATGCACAACGTCGTGCTGCAATACGCGCTGCGCGAATCCGGGGTGACGCCGGTGATCCGGGGCGAGGCCGGCCCGAACGAGTGCGCGCTTCAGATCCTGGCGCCGCCCGAGATGCCGGCGGCGCTGGCAGCCGGCAAGATCGACGGCTACATCGTCGCCGAGCCGTTCAATGCGCTCGGCGAGATCAAGGCCGGCGCGCGGATGCTGCGCTTCACCGGCGACATCTGGAGGAACCATCCCTGCTGCGTCGTGGTCGCGCACGAGAGCCAGATCGCGGCCAAGCCCGAATGGGCGGGCAAGGCGGTCGATGCCATCGTCCGGGCCCAGGCCTATTGCGTGAAGAACCGCGAGGAGGTCGCCCGCCTGATCTCGAAGGAGGGCCGCGGCTACCTGCCGATGCCCGCCGACGTCGTGATCAAGGCGACCACCGATTACGGCCCGGCCTACGAGGCGAGCGGCGCGATCCGCCACCGCGACTGGGCGGCGCAACGCATCGACTTCCAGCCCTGGCCCTACCCGTCGGCGACGAAGCTGATCGTCGAGGCGATGGGCAACACGGTGGTCGAGGGCGATGCCGGCTTCCTCAAAGGGCTCGACCCGGATTTCGTCGCGCGCGACCTCGTCGACGACCGCTTCGTGCGGGCCTCGCTCAAGCGCTATCCCGAATGGCCGGGCGCGGCGGATGACGCCGCGCTCACCCGCCAGGAGACCTTGAGCCTGTGAGCGGCGGCGTGATCGAGGCGGCGCTCGCCGTCGAGCGGCAGGTCGCGGCGCCGCGCCGGGCCGGGATCGGGGCGAGGTTCGGGGCCTCTGCTCTCGATCGGCTGGCCCCGCTCGTCGGCCTCGCGGGGCTGCTCGCCCTGTGGTTCGCGGGTGGCTTGGTTCTGGAAAGCGTGCCGGCCTACGCCGCCTTCGCCGGTTTCGCGCCGGGACCCGCGCTGGCCTCGTTCGTCGAACTCCTGACCTCCGGCGAGGCGTGGCGGGCCGCGGCGCCGAGTCTGGCCCGGATCGGACAGGGCCTCGCCGTCGCTTTCGGGCTCGGTGCGCCGCTCGGGCTGCTGATCGGCTCGGTCCCGCTCGCCGAGCGCATCCTGCAGCCGCCGTTCCAGCTCCTGCGGATGATCTCGCCGCTGGCCTGGATGCCGGTTGCGGTGCTCGCCTTCCCGAGCTGGGACGGGGCCATCGTCTTCCTGATCGCGGCGGCCGCGATCTGGCCGATCCTGTTTTCCACCGCCGCCGGGGTGAAGCGGGTCGATCCGGTCTGGCTCGCCATGGCGCGCAACCTCGGCGCGGGCCGGCTCGCGGCTCTGCGCGCGGTCATCGTCCCGGCGGTGCTGCAGGACATCCTCACCGGCCTGCGGCTCGCGCTGGGTGTTGCCTGGATCGTGCTGGTCCCGGCCGAGTATCTCGGGGTCACGAGCGGGCTCGGCTATGCCATCAACGACGCCCGCGACACCCTCTCCTATGACCGGCTCGCCGCCCTCGTCCTGCTGATCGGCCTGATCGGATACGCCCTCGACACCGGTCTCGGGCGGCTGGCCGCCCGCGCCCGCTGGATTCCCGCAACGTGAGGAAACAACAATGACCGCGACCGCCCCGAGAGAAATCGTCCAGACCTTCGAGAAGGTGTTCGAGCCGATCGACCGTGAGCGGCTGCACGCCCTCTCCGAGAAGGGCCGGGCCGATCCGAGCGTGGTGAAGACCGTGCGCGCCCGCACCGTCGCCGAGGGGCGCCGCTTCCGCCATCTCAACTACATCCGCAATCTCGATGCCCACATCGTCGACGAGCCGCCGGCCCTGCTCGGCGACGACACCGCCCCGAACCCGACCGAAGCCCTGCTCGCCGCGCTCGGCACCTGCGTCGCGGTCGGGCTCCAGGCCAACGCCATCGCCCGCGGCTGGACCGTCAGGGGGATCGAGGTCGAGTCGGAGGGCGACATCAACATCACCTCGGTCTGGGGCACCGGCGACCTCTCGGAGAAGCCGGTCGGGCTCACCGCCGTGCGGCTCAAGGTGCATCTCGACGTCGAGGGCGCGAGCGCGGCCGAACTCGACGAACTCGTGGCCCATGCCGGGCAGTGGTCGCCGGTGCTCAACACGGTGAAGAACCCAGTCGCCGTCACCCTGGCGCGGGCCTGACGCCGGTGGCCGCCAGCGCCCGCATCGCGGAATCCCTCCCGCCCGACCTCGCCGGGATCGTGCGCGAGACCTTGCGCCCGCGCCTCCGCGCGATCGACGCCGGGGAATATCCCGCCGACATCCTGCGGGCGCTGGGGGCGGCCGGCGCCTATCGGCACCATGCCGACGGCACGGCCGTAGGGCTTCTCGCCGCCATCGACGCGATGACGGAGGCGGGGCAGGCCTGCCTCTCCACCGCCTTCTGCATGTGGTGCCAGGATGCCTTGGTCTGGTACCTCGCCCGCGGCGACGAAGACGGCCCGCGCCGCCATCTCGCCGGGCTCGCCTCGGGCGCGGCGCTCGGCGGCACCGGGCTGTCGAACCCGATGAAGGCGTTCTCCGGCATCGAGCCGCTGGCGCTCCAGGGCGAGCGTGCGGGCGACGGCTACCGGGTGCGCGGGCGCCTGCCCTGGGTGTCGAACCTCGGCCCCGGCCAGCGTTTCGCCGGCATCCTCTCGCTACCCGACGGGCGGCGGGTGATGGGGCTGTTCGAGGCCGGCGCCGATTCTGTCTCGATCGCGGCCAATGCCCGTTTCGTCGCGCTCGAAGGCACCGGCACCTATACGGTGATGATCCGCGACGCGTTCCTGTCCGATGCCGACGTGATCACGCACGATGCCGCCGCCTTCGTGCCGCGCATCCGCAACGGCTTCGTTCTGCTCCAGACCGGGATGGGGCTCGGGCTCGCCCGAGGGGTCGCGGCGCTGATGCGCGAGGATGCCCGTGGACGCGCCAACGCCGCGTTCCTGCCGCTCGGGCCGGACGCGATCGAGGCGCGGGCGGACGCTCTGCGCGCGCGCGTCACCGCCGCGGCACGAGCGCATGCCGAGACCGACCGCGCGACCTTCCTCGAGACCCTGCGTCTGCGCCTCGACGTGTCGTGGTTGGCTCTCGAAGCGGCGCAGGCCGCCATGCTCCAGGCGGGCGCGCGCGGCTACCTGGAGGGCGCGGAGACGTTTCGGCGGCTGCGTGAGGCGCAGTTCGTGGCGATCGTCACGCCGTCGGTAAAGCACATCACGACGGAACTCGCGCGGGGCGGCTGACACGGTTTGATCGCGCGATGGGAGCGGCAACCGTGTCAGCAAGACCCCGCGGCGCTCGAGCGAAGCCGGCATCCGCCATCCCGGAGCGGGCAATCGGATGTCGTATGAGAGGCTTCACGAACCG
The DNA here is from genome assembly GCF_001542815.1 of Methylobacterium sp. AMS5. Taxonomy (GTDB): domain Bacteria; phylum Pseudomonadota; class Alphaproteobacteria; order Rhizobiales; family Beijerinckiaceae; genus Methylobacterium. The sequence continues at coordinate 3,742,161 of NZ_CP006992.1, read as the reverse complement.
TCCGCTGCTCAGGTCCGCTCGTTCTGCGGAATGCGACGGCGAAGCGGAGGTTGCTTGAGCGGCGAGGCGGGAAGCCCGCCCAGCCGGCGCAGCCTATTCCGGGAGCAGGTCCGCGTCGGGCGGGCTCTCGATCTCGACGGCCTCGGGAGCGGCAACGGCGGGAGCGCGCGGTCGGGATGGCGGGGCGGAGGGCATCATCGCCGCGCCCGAGGCGACCAGCCCGGCCATCATCCGCAGGTCCGGCGGCTGGCGCGGATCGTCGGCCACGCGCTCGGCATCCGCTTGCAGCCTAAGGTTGCATGACTTCGGGGCCAGCGCACCGTCCGGCGTGCAGGCGTCGTGGCGGGCGCAAGCTGCATCCAGCGCATCGACGGGTGCCGCCGGGCCATTGTTGCCGGGCCCGCAGTAATTGCCGTGCAGCAGCATCGGCGAGCCCTCGACCGCCGAAGCGGTCGGGCTGAACGCGGGCACCGTCAGGGTGGTGACCAGAAGGAGGGGGAGCAGCGAACGGTTCATCGGGAGCCGTATCTCCTGTCGTCGATCGAAGTCAGGCGCGGGGGCAATCCCGGCGCCGTTGGGCCGCCATGCGTGCATGACGGTCCGAGGGAAGTTGGAGAGCGGGTGGTCGACCGGCGCTCCCCGATCCTCAGCGGAGGCTCGCCGAGCGTCGGCCGGCCGAGGAGGCGGTCCCTTCGTCGAAGGCGGCCCGGCATCCGGGGCTCAGGCTCGCCCGTTGCGCCTTCATGCAACTCACGATGCGACCACGATCGGGAATCGATGTCAGACACAGCCGCATGACATCGTTGCGGCACAGCGCAGCCTGCTCCTCCTCGCCGGCCCGCACGCTGGAAGTGCCGGCGGCCGAGAAGGCGATCAGAGCCAGCATCGTGCGGGTTCCGATCTTCACCATCGAACATCTCCTGTCTCATGCCGGCCGGGCATCCATGCTCGGCTAAGGTCCGACGATGAACGCCACACCTGACGGCTCGTTCCGTCAGCCTGCGGGCCGGCCGGCTCGATGACCGTCCGGCGCCGTATCGCGACCGAGACGATCGGAGGCGTTTCGATGTCCATCGCGCGACGGTGCCCCGCCGTGATGATAAATGGCAAAATACATCTTCAATTCTGGAAATGTAATCATAATATAATAAAAAAATAACGCAGTTAAATATTTCTTAGCATCATTGTCTGTGAAGTTTACGATGAAATTTCTATCGGAAGGTCATATATTTCGAAATATCACAACGCTTGCTTCGCATCGCTTCTGCTGATCGTTAGCCTCGGCGCCGCCTCCGCGCAGGAGAGGTCCGGCCAGGGCGCATCCAAGCCGTCGACACCCGCCGGCACATCTCGAGCCGGGACGGCGGGCGAGAGATGCAGAAGGGCGGGGCGATGAAGGCGGGAGAGATGGGCGGCGGCTCGGGCAATACGGGCGTGCCGGGGGCGTCCCCCGCCACAGAGGGTAACAAGAACCAGGATTCCCGGACCACGAAGACGCACGACCGCTAGAGCATCGTGCTGGAAATCAAATCCAGGATGATGGTCTATCCTCTTGTTTTCGCATCATCTTTTTCCGAAAGCCGGAGGCCACCTTTCGGGATGATGCTCTAGAGCGCATTCCGACGAAGTGGTCACCGGTTCGTCGAAAGAATGCACGTCAAAACAAGGGGATAGAGCCGTATCCTCCATTCCGGCCAAGCCGGGAACCGCTCGCGAGCGTGTTGCAGCCGGAGCGGTTCCCGGTCTCTCTCCGGCCTTACGCGGCGGTTCGCGTTTCCCAATTCAGGTAATTCGATCGGAACTCGGCCAACTCGACGAGGCGCGGCAGGTCGCAGAGCGTCACGCGCTTGCCCTTGCGCTCGATCAGCCCTGCGCGCTTGAGTTCGCCCAATGAGCGGTTCACGTGAACACTGGTCATGCCGGTGGTGTCGGCAAGGTCGATTTGCGTGATCGGTAGGTCGAAGCTGTTGCCGCTCGCCAGCCCCACCGCCCGCAGGCGCACGAGCAATTCGCAGAGCAGGTGCGCAAGGCGCTCCACGGCCGAGCGGCGGCCGATGTTCATCAGCCACTCGCGGAGGGTCGCCTCTTCGACAAGGGCCACCTTGCGCAGGCTGCGGGCGAGAGCCGGGCGTTGACGCAACTCCCGCCCGGCCTCGGGACCGATCCGTGCGACGCGGCAGCCGGAGAGCGTGCCGATGGTGTGATCGATCCGGTTCAGGACCGAGGTGTCGAAGTCGCAGATATCCCCCGGGATGAGGTAGGCCGCGATCTGACGCGCACCGTTCGCCCGCAGCTTGTAGCGGCAGGCGAAGCCTTCCGTGACCGCGATCATGCCCTCGGGCCGGTCACCCTCGCAGATCAGGTCCGTGCCGGCCGGAATCAGCCGTGTCCCCGCCTCGACGATCGCCAGGGCGGCCGTGTCCGCTTCTTCCAGCTTGCCGAAGCCTTGCAGCTTGCGCAGCAAGGGCCCGCTCACCGCCGTTCCGCTACCCGCTAAGACCTTCATCCGGCCCGTTCCGCCCGCGCCGCCCGTTTCCCCGCCGGAGGGACGACGTCGCGCTGCCAGGCCGGTTTGGTCCGGCACGGCGCGTTCGTGACTTCGGTGGACGGGCCGGATGCATCCGCGCGCCCGGCGCAGACGAGGAACGGCACGCCGCGTCGGCGAAAGGGCCGTGCCCGTCGCGGGCCATCATGGCCCGCCGTCGCGAGATCGAGCGCCGCCCGAGCGAGATTCCGGTTCATGCTCGCTTTCGAAACGTGAAGCGCTCGACGACCGTGAGGATCGTCGCAAATGTAATACTAGGGGCCAGCCGATCGACATGTAAGCCGGGGGGCGCCTTTGGTGCGATTTCCGACAATTCGGTGTCCGTCGAGAGGCTGTTTCACAAATGTAAATGGTCTTTACTTGTGGTGATTTGCATCTCAGGGTTGGATTTTGGTGAAATTCACCTTCAGCCGACATGGCGGAGGCCATTTTCTTGCCGGCGGAGCGGCCTGTTACCTATCAAAGATCCGCGGCGACGGCGCGGTAGCCGGGGGTTCGACTTGCGCGCCGTCTCGCTGCGGCGACGAGGGCGTCGAGCGCCGGGCTGGCGAGGGAGCGGCTGGCGGCGAGATAATAGGTCTCCCAGCCGACGGAGAGGAAATCGAGTCCGAGCCGTTCGGCCGCCGCCCGGACACCGAGGCCCGCATCCGCCGCGCCGCAGGCGATGACCGCCGCGACCGCCTGATGGGTGAACTCCTCGACCGTGTAGCCGTGGATCGCGGCAGCCGGCAGGCCGGCCTGCGCCAGCATGCGGTCGAACCAGTCCCGCGTGCCCGATCCCTTCTGGCGGTTGACGTAGCGCAGGCCGGGCGCGGTCAGGTCGGCCAGCATGCGGATGCCGCGCGGGTTGCCGGGGGCCAGCAGCAGGCCCTGCTCGCGCTCGAACAGGGGGTGCAGCATGAGACCGGCGCCGGCATTGATCGCGGAAAACGGAGCGCCCGCCGCTTCCGGCGCGAGGGCCCCGCAATGGAAGCCCGCCGCATCGGCCCCGCCGTCGAGGAGGCGCTGCACCGCCGCGCTACTGCCCGTCACGGAGAGTTCGACGCCCCTCTCTGCACCCGGTTCCCCGCTCATCGCCTCGGTCAGAACCTCGACCAGCAACGGATCGTGGCTCGCGGCCAGTGTCAGCTTTCCAGCCCCGCCGCTCATGAGACGGCGCAGGCGATGCTCGATGGCGCGGGTCTCGCGGCCGAGGCCGGCCTCCAAGGCCGTTGCGGCGCCGGTGAAGGCGTCCGCCAAGGCGGCCCCAAACTCCGTCAGAGCGGTGCCGTGGCCACGTGTCTTGCGCACCAGGGGCCGGCCGAGCGCCGTCTCGTAGGCCTGGAGACGCGCCCAGGCCGCGCGATAGGACAGGCCGAGGGCGTCGGCGAAGCCCTGCACCGAGCCGGTCCGCGTGATCGCGTCGAACATCACCGTCAGGTCGGACACCGTGAGCGCGCTCGCGCCGATCCGGATCGTGCCACCCAAGCCGAGGACGACGGAGACGGCCATCTCATCGGAAGATGAGTTCATATTGATGCCATCATAGGTGTCGTTCACAACCGGTTTCCCTTATCGGGGCTTGTTTTCAGAACGGCGCCGCCACCGGGCGAACCCCCGAGGCGTTGCGCCGGCTCCGTGCTCGCTCCAAGACGCGCGACCGGCCGACCGCAGATGTCCTCAGACCGCTTTGTTTCCTACCTCCGTCCCGCCCTTTCGGGACAGGGAGCGACGCAAACCGCTCTGGTATCGCAGCGCGCCGCGATCGACCGCCACCTCGCAAGGCGCGGCCGGCTCGCTGCCGAGTGCGTCGAGTGGGGGCCCGACGCGTCCGATGCGGAGCGGCCGGCTCTGTGCGAGGCGCTGGCCCTGTGCGGCCGCCACGGCGCGACGCTTCTCATGGCGGAACTCGGGGCTTCAAGCCAGGATCCGGGCTTCCTGCGCGCTCTGAGCCGTGATCTGCGCCGTCTGGACCTGCACTTCGCCGTCGCCGACAGCCCGGAGGTCAGCGAGGCGACCCTCGGCATCATGGCCGCGGTGGCGGAGGCCGAGGACAGGCTCGGGGTGCGCCGCACCCCCGAGACGCTGGCCCGCCGCCGCGCGTTCTACGCGCGCTTCACCGCCGAGCGCCGTGCGCGGGCGCCGGCCGACCGGGCCGGCGCATCGCTCGCCGCCCCACGCCCTCTGGCGGAAAGTCTGGGGCGGGGCGAGACCCTGCCGCGGAGCCGGGAGCGGGCGGAGGAAGTGGCGCCGATCCTCAGCGAGATCCGCGCCGCGGGCGCGCTGACGCTGGAGCAGGTCGCCAACGCCCTCAATGCCTTGGGCATTCCCTCGGCGCGGGGAAGCCGCTGGTACCCGATGCAGGTGACGCGGATCGAGAAGCGCCTCGCCGGCGTGGGGTGATCGGTGCCGCATGTCCCGCACGACAGTGCTGCGGCGCCCGCTGTCGCGGCTCACCGCGGTAGCCGATCACCGTGTTGAAGCGAACCGAGACGCAGCGGGTCCGGCCGGCGCCGTGTGCGCGCGCCGCCTCAACCGTGCCGAACACCGAGGCCGGATAGACGCCGAACTCATCGACGGTGCCGGTGCCGCCGAATGATCGCGAGTGTGGCGGGCGTGGTCAGGGCCGGGCGATCCGCCGGACGATCCGGGCGACGATGGCGGGATCGAGGTCGGGATAGATCGGCAGGCAGAGCACCCGGTCGGCCGCCAGGGCCGCCACGGGCAGATCCTCGCGCCGGGCGCTCGGCAGGGTCCGGTACATCGGGTGGTCGCAGATCAGGGGATGGAAGTAGCGCCGCGGGTGGATGCCGTCGCGCTTGAGCGCGTCGTAGAGCGCGTCGCGGCCGGTCGGGTAATCGGGGCCGACCAGGATCGGGAAATAGGCGTAGTTGGCCGCGCCTTCCCCGGCGAAGTCCAGGCAGCGGATGCCGGGAATGCCCTGCAATCCCTGCCGGTAGGCCGCGTCGATCGCCTGCCGCCGCGCCAGCACCGTGCCGATGTGCCGAAGCTGGACGAGGCCAAGCGCCGCATTCAGCTCGCTCATCTTGCCGTTCAGGCCCGTTTCGATCACGGAAATCTCGTCTTCGAACCCGAAGTTCTTGAGCTTGTCGATCCGGTCCTTCATCGCCGGATCGGCGCAGACGATGGCGCCGCCCTCGAAGGTGTTGAATACCTTGGTGGCGTGGAAGCTCAAGACCGACAGGTCGCCGTGGTTCAGCACGCTTTGCCCGCGATGGCACACGCCGAAGGCGTGGGCGGCGTCGTAGATCACCTTCAGACCATGTCGGGCGGCGATGCCTGCGATCGCCTCGACGTCGCAGGGCTGGCCGTAGCAATGGACCGGCAGGATCGCGCTGGTGCGCGGGGTGATCGCGGCTTCGATCCGGGCGGGATCGAGGTTGAGGGTCACCGGGTCGATGTCGACGAAGACGGGGGTGAGCCCGCTCCAGAGCAGGGCGTGCGAGGTCGCGACGAAGGAATAGGGCGTCGTGATCACCTCGCCCGTGAGGTCGAGCGCCCGTAGGGCCATGATCAGCGCGGTCGTCGCGTTGTTGAACAGGGCGACCTGCGGCACGCCGAGATGGTCGCTCAGGCGTGCTTCCAGCTCTTGATGGAACGGGCCGCCATTGGTCAGGATCCGCGTCTGCCAGATCTGCCGTAGCAGCGGCTCGAACTCTTCGAGCGGCGGCAGGAACGGTCGGGTGACGTAGATCGGATCGGCCGCGCCCTCTGCCTCCGAGGCCGCCTGAGGAATGATCTGCGGGGCGGTGTCGAGGGTCCGTGCGAATTCCTGCTCCAGCCGGCGCAGTGTTGCCTGCACGGGAAGCTCACCCCGAGAAGCGAGCGACGGGAGGCTGTCTGCCTCGGGTGTCGGATCAAGCGGCGCGGCTCGCATCGACCCAGCACCTCCCCATCGCGCGGAAGGCGTCAGCACCCTCTCCGGTCAAGCGGGCGCGGCCGAGTGCCCCTTCGAGGGCGAGGTCGAGATTGCGGCGCGCCGTGTCGAAGCGGCCGGAAGCCCGGTGGGTCGCGGCCGTGGCGGGGGAGCGCTCGACCGGCTCCGCGGCTGAGGCCTTCCCGGACGCCCCCCCGGCCGCGCGCGTTGTACGATGTTCGAGCATGCCCGGCCTTCCTGCGCCAGCCGGACGTTAGGAATTGTTTGGCTAACAGATCGTTAAAGTCGCGGTGGCCTCCTGCGGCAGGCCCGAACCGACGAAAAGCCGCCTTGCGGCGGCTTTCGTCGGTCGGCCCGTTCTTTTGAGGAAACCGGAGCGGGCGAAGGGATTCGAACCCTCGACCCCAACCTTGGCAAGAGGCGCAAGGAACGACTCCGGAGGTTTCCATACATTGCCGGGGCGTTCCGGAGATCTTTTGACCATTCGATGTTTTGAGATGCCGACCACGCGGATCTCGAAGTCCACCGTCGATGCCGCCACACCGCGAGAGGCGGCCCATGACGTGATCGAAAAGGCCTTCGTCGAAAAGCGACTCTTCGGGAAAGGGTGTGCGAGGCGGGTGTCCGTCGATGGACTCGAGCGGCGATGTCGCTGACGACACCATGGCCGAGAACCCTCAACGGGCACGGTCTCCGGCGACCGATCCGGCCGCCGGGGGCAGCCGGGGGAGAAAAATTCTCCGCTGAAATCGACGCTTGGAAGAAGTCTCTCCACCGCAGCGGAAATACGAAAAACCCGACCATTGCGTTCGGGCTATGGTGGACCGACATCCCGCTGTAGTTCCAAGCGTCTTCGGTCATCATGCCTCCCGTGCAATTCGATTCCTTCGGTGAGCCCGTCCTGCCGGCGAGCGACAAGGAGCACACCGCAGCTTCGCGGGTCGCTCTGCGCTCCGGCGTTGGTCTGTTCTGGGCCATGGTCGTCGCGATCGTTGCCGCGCGCGCGGTCTATTTCGATCCGTCCTGGAGCGAGAAGCTCAACAGCGTCGCCTCGCTGTTCGGTCATCTGAAGACCGTCGTCGGGGTTTGACCCGCACGGGTTGAAGAGCCCCACGACAGATGGAGGCGCCGCGCGTCGTCGCGCGGCGCCTTTTTGTCGTCGAAAGTCTTCCTGCCGAAGCTGGGTCGTCAGGCCGAGAGGGCGTGGACGGCCGGCCCGGACTGGCTGTGGCCGAGGCCGAGCAGGCTTGGGATCTCGGCCGGGGTATCGGCGACGGCGACGCCCGCCGCTTCGAGCGCGCGGCGTTTTCCCTCGTAGCTCCCCATGGATCCTGACACGATCGCGCCGGCATGCCCCATCTTCTTGCCGGGCGGCGAGGCGCGCCCCGCGATGAAGGACACGACGGACTTCGACATGCCGGCCGCGTATTCCGCGGCCGCCTCTTCCATCGCGCCGCCGATCTCGCCGACGAGCACCACTGCGCGGGTCCGCGGATCCTGGTCGAGCGCCTGGAGGGCGTCGCGCGTCGTCGTGCCGATCATCGGATCGCCCCCGATCCCGAGGAAGACCGACTGGCCGAGGCCCGCTCGGGTGAGGTTGAGGCAGATCAGCGTCCCGAGGCTGCCCGAGCGCGAGATCACGCCGATTTCGCCGGGCTGGAAGATGTTCGGGTTGTGCCCCGGCATGATGCCGACGAACCCTTCCCCCGGCGTGACGATGCCGGCGGTGTTCGGCCCGATGATGCGGGTCCCGTGCTGCGCCGCCGCGTGGTGAATCGCGATGACGTCGAGGGCCGGGATGTGCTCGGTCAGGATGACGACGGTTTTTGCCCCGGCATGAATCGCATCGAGGGCGGCCTCGCGGGCCATAGCCGGCGGGATGAACATCACCGCCGCCTCGAACGGGCTCTCGGCCATGGCGGCCTTGGCCGTGGCGTAGACCGGCACTCCGAGATGATGCTCGCCCGCCCGCTTCGGATTGACCCCGGCGACGACCTGCGTGCCGCACTCCATCATCTTCTCGGTCCAGAAGGTGCCCTGCTTGCCCGTGATGCCCTGGACGAGCACGCGGGCGGACCGGCGGTAGATGATCATCGTGCGGCTCCCCCGCTTGCTGTCGAACGTGTTGCCGCGTGTGCCGCCTCGACGGCGGCCTGGACGGCATCCTCCATCAGATCGAAGGGCTCCTGGCCGAGGCCGTCGCGCACGAGGCGCACGGCCTCGTCCTCCCCGGTCCCGTGGATCGAGAAGAAGACGGGGATGTCCGGGGCGAGCCGCTTCCAGGCGGTGACGACGCCTTCGGCCATCACGTCGGTGCGGGCGAAGGCGCCACAGAAGTTCACGACGAGGCTTTTGACCCCGGGATTGGACAGGACCAGCTTCAGCGCGGCTTCCGACTTGGTGTAGGCCTCGCCGCCGATCTCAAGGAAGTTCGCCGGGCGCCCGCCGCAATGGCTGATGACGTCCATCGTCGTCATCGTCAGCCCCGCGCCGTTGGCCAGCACGCCGACATCGCCATCGAGCTGGATGAACTTGAGGCCGTTGGCCGCGCCCTCCCGCTCGAGGTCGGTCATCGGCTCTTCCGCCGCCTCCCCGGCGAGATCGGCCTGGCGGAAGGCGGCCGAGTCGTCGAGCGTCAGCTTGCAGTCGAGGGCGACGGCCCGCCCGTCAGCCAGAACGGCGAGCGGATTGATCTCGATCAGCTCCGCATCGACCCGGACGCTCGTCGCGTAGAGCGCCGCCAGGATCCCGGCGATTTGATCCTCGGCGCCTGCGAGGTCGAGGCCGGACAGCAGCGCATGGGCGGCCGCCTTGTCGAAGCCGGCCTCGGGATCGATGCGGTGTCGACGCAGCGCATCGGGCCGCGTCGCGACGACCTCCTCGATGTCCATCCCGCCCTCCGTGGAGAAGAGGACCAGCGGGCACCGGCCCGCGGTGTCGAGCAGAACAGCCGCGTAGAATTCGCGCGCGATCCGAGCCTGCTCTTCCAGCAGGACCGAGCCGACCGCGTGGTCGTCGATGCGCATGCCGAGGATGCGCTCGGCGACGCCGCGCGCCTCCTCCGCCGAATTCGCCGGCTTGATGCCGCCGGCCTTGCCGCGCTTGCCGGTTGGCACCTGGGCCTTGACCATGCAGGGGCCGATTTCCGCGAAGGCGGCCTGCGCCTCCTCCGGCGTCCGGCACAGGACCGCGCGCGGGACAGGGATGCCGGCGGGCGCGAGGACGCTCGCCTTGGCGACGTGCTCCAGGAAATTCATCGTGCGGCCTCCGCCTGTCCGGCTTCGTGACCGATCCGCTTCCAGTGCGGTCCGAACAGCTCCATCTCGGTCGGCTTGTCCTCGGGGATCGGCGTGACGAGGTGGGTGATGTTGAGCATGTGGCGATAGCTCAGGTTCTCGGAGATCGAGTTCTTCTGCCAGGAGCCGCAGCCCATGCTGAGGGTGAAGCCGAGGCCGGAATTGAAGCCGCCGCCGTTGCCGAAGGTGTGGGCGAAGTTCACGAGCACCCGCACGACCTCCAGGTCCTCCGCCAGTTCGCGGGCGCGGTCCATGTCCGTGGTGTGCAGGCCGCAGGAATGGCCCTTGCCCTGGTGCTCCAAGATCTCGCGCACCCGTTCCTTGGCCGCCGCGAAGTCGCTCGCGCGGTAGACGGTCAGCACGAGGGCGAGCTTCTCGCCCGAGAGCGGATAGGCCTTGCCGACCCCGCTCTCCTCCACGAGGAAGAAGCTTTTCGCGTGGGCTTGCGCCGGTAGGCCGAAGGCCCCGGCCAGCACCTCGGCATCGCGGGCGATGAGATCGCGGTTGAGCTTGCCCTTGACCCAGAGCCGCTCGATCACGCGCCGGCGCTCCTCTGGCGTGCAGAGATAGGCGCCGGCCTGCTCCAGCGCGGCGACAGCCGCATCGTAGACCGCATCGACGATGACGACGGCGTTCTCCGAGGAACAGGAGGTCGAATTGTCGAAGATTTTCGAGTCGCGGATCCGCTCGGCCGCCGCGTCGAGGTCGGCGGTCTCGTCGATGATCACCGGCACGTTGCCGGCCCCCACGCCGATGGCCGGCGTTCCGCTCGAATAGGCGCGGCGGACGTTGTCCTGCGAGCCCGTCACCACGACGAGGTCGCAGGCCTTCATCAGCGCCTCGGTTGAGTCCTTCGTGATCGGCGCGGGCAGGATCTGCACGAGATCCTCCGGCAGACCGATCGCGGCGAGTTCTCGGCGCATCAGGTCGACGATGCGGGCCGTGGTGCGGTAGCCGAGCGGGGACGGAGCGATGACGATGGCATTGCGCCCCTTGACCGCCATCATCGCCTTGTTGACCGGCGTCGCGCCCGGATTGGTCGAGGGCGTCACCGCGCCGATCACGCCCATCGGCTTGGCGTATTTGACGAGTCCCTTCGCCTCGTCCCGCTCGATCACGCCGACGGACGGCGCGCGCAGGAGGTCGCGCAGGGTCCCGAAGGTCTTGCGCTGCTTCTTGCGAACCTTGTCGGCGACATTGCCGAGCCCGGTATCCTGCACGGCGAGTTCGGCCACTTCGCGAGCATGGTCGGGATTGTAGAGGGACCAGGCCAGGGCCCTCACCGCGGCGTCCGCGGTCTCCTGATCGACTGAAGCGAAGGCGCCCTGCGCCGCCCTCGCCCGCTCCATCACGGCATCGACAGAGTCCGGTTCGCTCCGGCTTGAAGGCGTTGGAGCCTGTTCGCGCGGGTCGAGCGGGCGTTCGGGGACCTTGAGGCCGATGACGGGCATCGCGGGGGATTCCTCATGCGGATGTCGAGGACGAAAACGGGGGTTGGGCGTGTGCCGGGCGGCAGAGCTGCGGTCAGGCGCTGGGCCTGACCGCCGCCGGACCCGTGGCGACGGGCGGGGCTGGCTCGACCTCGTCGAGGAAGGGCTCGTCCGGCCGCATGCGCAGGGCCAGCACGGCGCCGAGAAGGAGAAGACCGAGGGAGGCGACGAACGGAAGGTCCCAGCGGCCGGTTGCATCGATCACCGCGCCGAACACCACCGGCGAGATCATTCCGGCGAGGCCGAAGCCGAAGTTCATGAAGCCGGAAGCGGTGCCCGAGTGCTGGGGCGCGATGTCCATCGGCACGGCCCAGATCGGCGCGACGATCAACTCCGCGAAGAAGAAGGCGGCGGACAGGCACAGCGTGATGGTGACGAGATCGGTTACGAACAGCACCGGCAGCATGAACAGGAAGGCGCCGAGAAAGCCGACCACGATCACGCTGACGCGGGCCTTCGAGACGCTGCCGGTCTTCTTCAGGATGCGGTCGCTGACGACGCCCCCGACCGTATCGCCGACCACGCCGGCGAAGAACACGCCTGACGCGAAGATCGCCGATTTCTTGATGTCGAGCTGGTACTGGTGAAGGAAGTAGGAGGGGATCCAGTTGAGGAACAGCCACAGCGTCCAGCCATAGCAGAAGTCCGTCATCGTCACCGGCAACATGCGTTTGAGAAGGCGCCGCCACGGCACGGGCGGGCGCTCGCCCGCGATCTTCACCTTCGGCAGGACGGCGATCTCCTCCGGCGTGACATCCTTGTGCTCGCGCGGATCGTCCCGGAAGTACCAGAACCAGAGAGCGACCCAAGCGAAGCTGATCAGGCCGACGATCACGAACGAGTCGCGCCAGGAGAGCGCGACGATGAGGAAGGCGATGAGTGGTGGCGTCAGCGCGTTGCCGAGGCGGGCGAAGGCGTGGGTGATCCCTTGGGCAAAGCCGCGCCGGTCGGCCGCCATCCAGTTCGCCAGGGCCCGCGTCGCGGTCGGGAAGGCCGATCCCTCGCCGACCCCGAGGACGAAGCGGGCGATGACCAGCGACATCGCGCCTTCGACGAAGCCGATGGCGATCGTGGCCGCCGACCAGATCGCGCCGCAGATCAGCAGGGTCTTGCGGGGACCGAGACGATCACCGAGCCAGCCGCCGGCGATCTGAAAGAAAGCGTAGGGATAGGCGAAGGCGGAGAAGGCCAGGCCGAGCTCGAAATTGGTGAGTCCGAGTTCCTTCTGCATCGCCGGTGCGGCTGTGCCGATATTGACCCGATCGATATAGGTGACCAGGTACATCAGGCAGATGATCAGCAGCACGCGGTCTGTGGCTTTGAAGCGAACAAGCCTCAGCATTCTGCCCTCCTGCTGAATTGAGGGGTACTTTGCGTGCCAGCGCGTAGAACTGCGCGCTGACACGCAAAGTCTCCCTGCATTCGTTGAGCGTTTCTCACCTATGAGACGTCGGATCGTTCAGGATCTTTGATCGTCCTGAATCATGGCTTGTCCGGCGCCTCGGTTTTACCCTACCGATTGCCTTCGCATCGGAGAAATTTATTCTCTGCATCGAGATCATGCAGGATATTTATCGATATGATTCCGGATCTCGAGATCCCTCTCCTCAGGACCTTCGTCGCGGTGGTCGAAACCGGCAGTATAACGCTGGCCGGCCGGCAGGTCGGACGCACCCAGCCGGCGATCACGCACCAGATGCAGCGCCTGGAAAAGGCGCTCGCCAAACCGCTCTTTCAGGAGGATCGCCGCCACCTCACCCTGACCCGGGAGGGGGAGATGCTGCTGGGCTATGCGCGAACCCTGCTCGGTCTCAACGACGAGATCCGCGAGCGCTTCGAGGCGCCCGATATCACCGGCCATGTCCGCCTCGGCGTGCCCGATCTCTACGCGGCCTTCCTGCTGCCCTCGGTCCTGAGCGGCTTCTCGCGGGCCTATCCGCAGGTCGAGATCGAACTGCGGTGTTCGCGCAGCGTGAACCTCCACGCGGCGCTCCAGCATGAGGAGATCGACATCGCGCTGATGACGCGCCAGCCGGAATTCGGCAGGGGCACGGCCGTGCGCGAGGAGCCGCTGGTCTGGGTGGCCGCGCGCGACTACGTCGTCACGTCGAACGAAGCCCTGCCCCTCGCGCTGCTCCCGGCCGGAAGTGTCTATCGACAGTACGCTCTCGATGCGCTCGGCCAGATCGGGCGGTCCTGGAACATCGCCGCCGTCAGCGACAGCATCGCCGGGCTGCAGGCGGCCGTCTATGCGGGGCTGGCCGTCTCGGCCTTCCCGCTCTGTGCGCTCTGCCCCAAGGTCCGCCGGCTCGGCCGCAGCGACGGCCTGCCCGACATGCCTCATCTTGAGATCGTTCTGCAGCGCAAGCCCAGCGGAATCACGCCCGCCGCCGAGCACCTCGCCGAATACATGGTCGCCGGAATTGGAAGTCTTGGACGCTGAGGCGCGCGGTCGGGTCTCCACGCGTTGTCGGCAAGGCTCTCATGTTGCGGCGACACGCTGTCGCCGTTGCACCGCACAATGCTGCTCGCTAGAACAGGGTGCATCGCAGCAAGATCCGATCGACATGCCCCTCGCCGAGCGTCTTCGCCAGATTCTGCCCTTTGCCGTTGCAGTCTATCTCGCCGGCAGCGTAGGCCAACTCCACGCAACGCAGTCCGCTTTCTCCGTGCCGCGCGGTTTCTCGATGGAATCGGTCGCGTCCGGCATCAAGTGGCACATGCTTGAGATCGCCAAGAACGAGCAGTCCGAAATGGCCTTCGGCTCTCCCGGCAACTGACCGCTGCGCCGAGTTCCTCCTCGGCGCTCAAGCGTGGCCCTCATCACGGGCCGGTCGCCCGCGTTCCGCCACGCATCCCGGTTCGCGCAGATGCGGTTCGCGGAATGCGCCCGCTCGTTTCTCGCTCGCCGATCGCCTCGTCCGCCTCCGGCCTCGCCGTGGGCCGCCTTGGCATGCCTGATTGACACTTCCGTCGTTTCCTCATCTAATCGAACATAACGTTCCGTTTTTCGAGACATAAGGGCTCGATCGGAATGACAGACGAGGAAACGCTCGCGGCGAGGTGCAGGCGATGACTGTCGGCCCCTTCGACTTCATCATCGTCGGCGGCGGGACTGCAGGTTGCGTCCTTGCGAACCGCCTCACGGCCGATGGTCGGCATCGGGTGCTGATGCTGGAGGCCGGTCCACGCGATCGTTCGCCCTGGATCCACCTTCCCATCGGCTACGGGAAGACGATGTTCCACAAGACCCTCAACTGGGGCTTCTTTACCGAACCGGAGCCGACCATGAACGGTCGGCGGATCTACTGGCCGCGCGGTCGGACACTGGGGGGCTCCTCGTCGATCAATGGCCTGATCTACGTTCGCGGCCAAGCGGAGGACTACGATCACTGGGCGGCGCTCGGGAATACGGGCTGGTCCTGGAAGGACGTCCTGCCCTACTTCATCCGCTCCGAGCACAATTCCCACGGCGCAGGACCCGCCCACGGCGCGGATGGGCCGCTCTGGTGCTCCGACATCGAGCATCGGCACGAACTCATCGATACGATCATTGCCGGCGCGGGCGAGCTCGGCATCCGCCGCACGGCGGACTTCAACGCGGGCGACCAGGAGGGCGTCGGCTACTACCAGCTCTTCACCCGCAAGGGCCGGCGCTGCAGCACCGCAGTCGCCTATCTTCGCCCGGCGCGCGGTCGTCGTAACCTTCGCGTCGAGACCGGCGCGCAGGCGGTCGGCCTGATCCTCGAAGGGCGCCGTGCGGTTGGGATCCGCTACCGGCTGAAGGGCCGGATGTACGAGGCGCGCGCCGCGACGGACGTGATCCTGGCCGCGGGTGCGCTGCAGAGCCCGCAGCTTCTCATGCTGTCGGGGATCGGACCCGAGACGGAGGTGGCGCGCCACAACATCCCCCTGGTGCACGCGCTGCCCGGCGTCGGTGCGAATCTGCAGGACCACCTGCAGATCCGGCTGATGTACAAGGTGGCCAAGCCGATCACGACGAATGACGACCTGCGCACCGTGTTCGGGAGGGCGCGGATCGGCCTGCGTTGGCTGCTGACACGCAGCGGTCCGCTGGCCGTCGGGATCAATCAGGGTGGCCTTTTCACCCGCGTCATGCCCGGGCCCGGCACGCCGGACGTGCAGTTCCACTTCGCCACGCTCTCGGCCGATATGGCCGGCGGCGCGCCCCATCCCTGGTCAGGCTGCACCTTTTCGGTCTGCCAGCTGCGCCCGGAATCCCGCGGGAGCGTGACTCTGCG
Source organism: Methylobacterium sp. AMS5 (assembly GCF_001542815.1). GTDB lineage: Bacteria > Pseudomonadota > Alphaproteobacteria > Rhizobiales > Beijerinckiaceae > Methylobacterium. The sequence continues at coordinate 3,726,691 of NZ_CP006992.1, read as the reverse complement.
CAGCGCCGACCCCTTCGCGGCGCCCGTCATGCGGGCCAACTACCTCGCGACCGAGACGGACCGGCGCTGCACCGTCGAGGGCATCAAGTTCGCCCGGCGCCTCGCCGCGACGTCCCCTCTGCGGACGCTGCTGACGGAAGAGGTCAAGCCGGGCCCGGAGGTCGAGGGCGACGAAGCCCTGCTCGATTTCGCGCGTGCGACGGGGGCCACGATCTTCCACCCCTCGGGGACGTGCAAGATGGGCTCGGACCCGATGGCGGTGACGGATGCGCGCCTGCGCGTCCACGGCATCGGCGGCCTGCGCGTCGTCGATTGTTCGATCATGCCGACCCTGATCTCCGGCAACACCAGCGCGCCCGTGGTCATGATCGCGGAGAAGGCCTCCGAAATGATTCTGGCCGATGCGCGGGCCGGTTCAGCGGCGGTCGCCGTCGCCTCCGACCCGCTGGCGACCACATCCAGCCGGCATCCCGCGCCGGCGCCAGAGGGGAGCCCGGCATGACGACGAGTGACACGGCACCCGAACGCGGCGGCCTCGCCCGCGTCGTCACGGCCGCTCTGATCGGAGCGACGATCGAGTGGTACGACTTCTTCCTCTACGGCGTCGTCGCCGGCATTGTCCTGAACAAGCTGTATTTTCCAGCCGACGATCCCCTCGTCTCGACGCTGCTCGCCTACTCGACCTTCGCCGTCGGCTTTGTCACCCGGCCGCTCGGTGGCGTGATCTTCGGACATTTCGGCGACCGGATCGGCCGCAAGAGCATGCTGGTCATCACCCTCCTGCTGATGGGCGTGGCGACCTTCCTGATCGGGCTGGTGCCGACCTATGCACAGATCGGCGTCGCTGCCCCCGTCCTGCTGCTGATCCTGCGGATCGTCCAGGGCATCGGGCTGGGCGGCGAGTGGGGCGGAGCCGTGCTGATGGCTTTCGAGTATGCGCCTCCGGAGAAACGCGGCCTCTACGCCAGCATCCCACAGATCGGGCTCGCGCTGGGGCTCTGCATCGCCTCCGGCGTCGTTGCGGGGCTGTCCTACGGACTCACGGACGAACAGTTTCTCTCCTGGGGGTGGCGGCTCGCCTTCCTGCTCAGCGCCGTGCTCGTCGCCGTCGGCGCCTACATCCGGCTCAACGTGATGGAGACGCCCGAATTCGCCCGCGTGAAGGAGACGAACCGCGAGGCGGCGATCCCGTTCGTCTCGATGATGCGGGACTTTCCCGGCAACGTCGTCGCCGGCATGGGCGCGCGCACCATCGACGGCGTGTTCTTCAACATCTTCGCGGTCTTCTCGATCGGCTATCTTACGGGCACCGTTCAGGTACCGCGCACCCAGGCCCTGCTCGGCGTCACATCAGCCGCGCTCCTGCTCTGCGCCACGATTCCGATCGCCGGCTGGCTCTCGGACCGGCTCGGCCGTACCCGCGTCTACGCCTGGGGGTCGGTGCTCACCGGCTTCTCGGCCTTTCCGGCCTTCTGGATCTTCCTGAACAGCGGCGGCAGTATCGGGGCGATTTGGCTTGCGCTGATCGTACCCTTCGGGATCTTCTATGCCTCGGTCTACGGGCCGGAGGCGGCCTTGTTCTCGGAACTGTTTCCGGCCCGGGTACGCTACACTGGAATTTCCTTCGTCTACCAATTCTCCGGCATCTTCGCGAGTGGCCTGACTCCGATCGTCGCGACCGCGCTCCTGCAATATTCCGGTACGGATCGGCCGTGGCTGGTCTGCGCCTATTGCGCGCTCGCCGGTCTCGTCAGCGCCGCCTCGGCGATCTGGATCGGGCGCGCGACACGACGGCCGCTGGCCGGGGATCCGGGGGCGCTGGACGCCGAGCCGGCTCTCGCGACGCCGACGATGCGAAGAATGCTCCACAAGTCGGCGCGTTCATAGAAAATAGTTTGTCTATAGCGTGCAGATATAGAAAGACTTGCTATGGATGGGGCCGCCGGGACCAAGCCGGGATCGGCATCAAGGACCGACGATGCTGCAGAAGAACCGCCTGGTGACACCCTCGAAGCCCCGCCTCGCAATGTCGCGCCTTAGGGAACTGGCTCCGGGGATCGGGCTGTGCCTTGCGGTGACGCTGGTCTCGATCGGTTTGCAGCATCTCGAGGAGGGCGCGTTCGAGCACCCCTATATCGAGGCGCTGGTGATCGCGATTCTCCTCGGCATGGCGATCCGGACGTTCTGGACACCGAGCCCGCTCTGGCGCTCGGGCATCGCCTTCAGCGCCAAACAGCTCCTTGAAGTCGCGGTGATGCTGCTCGGTGCCTCGATCAGCTTCGCGGCGATCGTCGCCTCCGGCCCGGTGCTGCTCGCGGCGATCGTCGCCACCGTGGTCGTGACGATCATGGCGAGCTTCGCGATCAGCCGCCTGCTCGGACTCGCCGTGCGCATCTCGATCCTGATCGCCTGCGGCAACTCGATCTGCGGGAACTCGGCCATCGCGGCCGTCGCCCCGGTCATCGGCGCCAGCAGCGACGACGTCGCCTCCTCGATCTCCTTCACGGCGATCCTCGGCGTGCTGATGGTGCTCGGCCTGCCGCTGCTGATCCCCCTGCTTGGCCTCGGCGCCGGCCAGTACGGCATTCTGGCGGGCCTCACGGTCTATGCCGTGCCGCAGGTTCTCGCCGCCACCGTCCCGGCCGGGCTGGTGGCGACGCAGATCGGCACTCTGGTGAAGCTCGTGCGCGTGCTGATGCTCGGCCCCGTCGTGGTCGGGCTCTCGCTCCTCGCACCGCGTTTCGACGGTGGCGCGCCGGAAACCGGCGGAGCACGCCGGTTCGACCCGTTCAAGCTGGTGCCGTGGTTCATCCTCGGCTTCCTCGTGCTCGCCGCGTGCCGCTCGCTCGGCCTCGTGCCCGACGCCGCGATCGGCCCGATCACGCGGGTCGCCGGCACCCTCACCGTGGTCTCGATGGCCGCCCTCGGGCTCGGGGTCGATGTGCGGGTGATCGGCCGCGTCGGCGGGCGCGTCACCGCGGCGGTGACGCTGTCGCTCGCAACGTTGCTGCTGATCAGTCTCGGGTTGATCCACCTGCTTCGGCTCGGCTGAGACGTGCTGGAAAAGCGGCGGATCCGAAACGGGATCCGCCCCAAAAGGAGGAAGCCATGATGCACCGACGCGCCCTCTTGCGCGGCGCCGGAACGGTCCTGCTCGCGAGTTCCGCGACCGGTTGGGCCCGCGCCGCCTCGCCCGAACAGATCACGCTTCCCTTCGGCAACGGCGAGCGCCCGCTCGTCGCGTATCCCGGCAAGCGCCCGCTGATCCAGATGACGAGCCGGCCGCCGCAGCTGGAGACGCCGTTCTCGGTCTTCGACGAGGGCCCGATCACGGCCAACGACGCATTCTTCGTGCGCTACCATCTCGCCGGCATCCCCACCGAGATCGACCCGGACACCTTCCGCCTGGAGATCAAGGGGAAGGTCGAGACGCCGCTCACCCTGTCGCTGGCGGACCTCAAGGGGTTCGGCGCGGTCGAGATCACGGCGGTCAACCAGTGTTCCGGCAATTCGCGCGGCTTCTTCGAGCCGCGGGTCGCCGGCGGGCAACTCGCCAACGGCGCGATGGGCTGTGCCCGCTGGACGGGCGTGCCGCTGAAGGCCGTGCTCGACCGGGCCGGCGTCCAGGCCGGCGCGCGACAGGTGATGTTCGAGGGCCTCGACGGGCCGGTGCTGGAGCGGACGCCCGACTTCGCCAAGGCGCTCGACCTCGACCACGCCCGCGACGGGGAGGTGATGCTGGCCTACGCCATGAACGGCGAGGATCTGCCCTTCCTCAACGGCTTCCCGCTCCGCCTCGTCGTACCGGGCTATTACGGCACGTACTGGCTGAAGCATCTCAACGCGATCACGGTGCTCGACACGACGTTCGAGAACTTCTGGATGAAGACGGCCTACCGCATCCCGGCCAATGCCTGCGGCTGCACCGAGCCCGGCAAGTCGCCGTCGGCGACGGTGCCGATCAACCGCTTCACCATCCGCTCCTTCATCACGAACGTGCCCGACGGCGGGAGCGTCAGGGCGGGGGCCGACACGCTGCTGCGCGGCATCGCCTTCGACGGCGGCTACGGCCTCACCGAGGTGCTGATCTCCGGCGACGACGGGCGCAGCTGGACCGCGGCCAGCCTCGGCCGCGACGAGGGTCGCTACGCCTTCCGGGGCTGGGAGGCGAGCCTGAGGGTTCCGGCCGGCGAGCACCGCTTACGGGTTCGGGCGCTGAACCGGATCGGCCAGTCGCAGCCGCTCGAAGCCCTCTGGAATCCGGCCGGCTACCTGCGCAACGTCGTCGAGACGACGCGCGTCACCGCACGCTGAAGGAGGGGTTCATGACACGATCTGCTGCGCGCCCCGCCCGCCCGGGCCTCGCTTGCTCAAGCTTTGCCGCCCTGGCTCTCTTTGCCGTCTCGACCGGGACCGCCGGTGCCGGACCGGTTGCCTACGACCTGCCGGAGGAGACGGCCAAGTTCCGGCCCGGCCCCGGCGCCGAGATCGCCGAGGCCCATTGCCTGACCTGCCACTCACCGGACTACATCGCCATGCAGCCGGCCAAAAAGGGCCATGCCTTCTGGTCGGCGGAAGTCACCAAGATGATCAAGGTCTACGGCGCACCGATCGCGGAGGCCGACGCCAAGGCCATCGCGGATTACTTGGCGGCCACCTACTGATCGCCCAAGATACCCTCTCGGGCGTAGGATCGCAGGGCTTCGCCGCCGCGGACGCTCCGCGATCCGCGTGAACGGCAGGAGGATCCGATGAGCGACGACGACGGAACGAAAGCGGTCACGCGGGTGCCGCGCTCCCGCCGGCAGATCCTGGCTGCCGGCTCCGCCCTCGTCGGCGGAAGCCTCGCCGGTGGGGTGGCCTCGCCGGCACGGTCGGAGCCGGCACCGGTCCTCGACGACACGCCCCCGAACGTGCCGCGCTGGATGAAGGAGCCGGGCGCGGATGTCGGCAGTCAGCTCTACGGCACGCCCTCGGAATTCGAGAGGGGCGTCATCCGCAACGTGCCGAAGAACGGCAAGCAGTACACCTCCTCCGCCAGCCGCACGCCGCTGCAGGATCTCGACGGTATCATCACGCCGAACGGTTTGTTCTACGAGCGGCATCACGGCGGTATCCCCGCCATCGATCCCGCTCAGCACCGCCTGATGATCCACGGCCTGGTCGAACGTCCCCTGCTCCTGACCATGGGCGAGTTGCGGCGGTTTCCCACCGAATCCCGCATCTACTTCCTGGAATGCTCCGGCAATCCCGGCTTTGAGGCGATCAAGCAGGCCAAGACGGCTTCCGATCTGGTCGGCTTGGCGAGCTGCTGCGAGTGGACGGGCGTCCGGCTCAAGACGATCCTCGACGAGGTCGGTGTAACCCCGGAGGCGCGGTGGGTCGTCGCCGAGGGCGCCGATGCCGCCGCCCTCACACGCAGCGTGCCGCTGGAGAAGTGCCTCGACGACGCCCTGCTCGTCTTCAGCCAGAATGGTGAGCGGCTGCGCCCGCAGCAGGGATACCCGCTCCGCCTCCTGCTCCCGGGCTTCGAGGGCAACATGAGCGTGAAGTGGCTTCGCCGCCTCAACGTCGTCGCCGAGCCCGCCTACTCGCGGGAGGAGACCGCCAAGTACACGGATTCGATGCCCGACGGCACGGCGCGCCAGTTCACCTTCACCATGGAGGCCAAGTCGATCATCACGCGACCCTCCGGCACGCACAGGATCGCCGGAGGCTTCAACGAGATCACCGGTCTCGCCTGGAGCGGCCGCGGGCGCATCACCGGGGTCGAGGTCTCGGTCGACGGCGGCGGCACGTGGCAGCCCGCCGGACTGCAGGAGCCGGTCCTGAGCCGTGCCTTCACCCGCTTTCGCTACCCGTGGACCTGGGACGGCCGGCCGACGACGATCCTGAGCCGCGCCACCGACGAGACGGGCTATGTGCAGCCGAGCTTCGAGGCTCTGACGACGGTTCGCGGCATGAAGTCGTTCTACCACAACAACGCGGTCGTCCCCTGGCGGATTGCCGCCGACGGCGAGGTGTCGAATGGCTATGTTTGAGCGCAGGCGGCTTCTGGCGATCGCGATCCCTCTGACGCTGTTCGGCGCGTGCGCCCACGCCGAAGGCCGCTACGGCTTCGGACGGGCCCCGACCGACGGGGAGATCGCGGGCTGGAACATCGATATCGACCGCGACGGCAGGAAGCTCCCGCCGGGCCACGGCAGCGTCGAACAGGGTCGCGCGCTGTTCGAGGCCCAGTGCGCTTCCTGCCACGGCGCTCAGGGAGAAGGCGGCGTCGGCGACCGGCTGGCCGGCGGCCACGGCTCGCTGGCCTCGCCCAAACCGGTGAAGACGGTCGGCAGCTTCTGGCCCTACGCACCGACCCTATTCGACTATATCCACCGCGCCATGCCGATGAACGCGCCGCAATCGCTGAGCCCCGACGAGGTCTACGCGGTCGTCGCCTACGTCCTCAACCTGAACGGTCTCGTCCCGGACGATGCGGTCATGGACGCCAGGACGCTCCCGGCGGTGAGGATGCCGAACCGCGACGGGTTCGTTCCCGACCCGCGCCCCGATACGCGCTGACGGGCATTTGCCCTGAGGGCGCCCGGAACCTGATCGACGATGCGGTTCCGGGCGCTTCGTTTGGTCTTGGAGCATCATCCCGAAAGGTGGTTGCCGGCTTTCGGAAAAGGACGATGCTCTGAGGTACGGCGCCCCTCAAGCGGGCTGCTGGGGCCGCATGTCGCGGCGGTCGATGCCGGCGACAACGACCGGCTTCTTCATCGCGTCACGGCGGAAGGGTTCGCCGAGCTCCTGATTGAGCATCACCTCGATGAAGGTCGTCACGCCGTCGGCCTGAGCCTCGGTGGCCTGCTGGATCGCCTCGGTCAGCGCCCCCTGCGTCTCGACGCGCACGCCCCGGAACCCGCACCCTTCCGCGATCTTCGCGTAGCTCAGCTTCGTGTCGAGCTCGGTTCCGACGAAGTTGTTGTCGTACCAGAGGATCGAGTTCCGCTTCTCGGCGCCCCACTGGAAATTGCGGAAGATCACCATGGTGACCGCCGGCCACTCATCCCGGCCGATCGAGGTCATCTCGTTCATCGAGATGCCGAAGGCGCCGTCACCGGCAAAGCCGAAGACAGGCACGTCGGGGCAGCCGATCTTGGCGCCGATGATCGCCGGGAAGCCGTAGCCGCAGGGACCGAACATGCCCGGCGCCAAGTACTTACGCCCCTGCTCGAAGGTCGGATAGGCGTTGCCGATCGCGCAGTTGTTGCCGATATCGGTCGACAGGATCGCCTCGAAAGGCAAGCCGGCTTGAATCGCGCGCCACGCTTGGCGCGGCGACATCTTCCCGCTCTCGCGCTCGCGTGCCGCCACGTTCCAGTTCGTGCCCTCGTCGTCGTCCTCGTGATCCATCGACGACAGCGCCTGCGCCCAGGCGGACTTGGTACGGTGGATCTGTGCCTGCCGCTCTTCGCGGCCGTCATTGCCCGCCTCTGGGGACAGCTGCTGCAGGAGTTCGCGCGCGACGTGCTTGGCATCGCCGCAGATGCCGACCGAGATCGTCTTGGTCAGGCCGATCCGATCGGGATTGATGTCGACCTGGATGATCTTGGCGTTCTTGGGCCAGTACTCGATGCCGTAGCCGGGCAGCGTCGAGAATGGGTTGAGGCGGGTGCCGAGTGCCAGCACCACATCGGCCTTGGCGATGAGCTCCATCGCCGCCTTCGACCCGTTGTAGCCGAGCGGGCCAACGGCGAGGGGGTGCGAGCCCGGGAAGGAGTCGTTGTGCTGGTAGCCGCAGGCCACCGGCGCATCGAGCCGTTCGGCGAGCGCGACGGATTCCCGGATCGCGTCGCCGATGACGACACCGGCCCCATTCAGGATCACGGGGAACTTCGCACCCGACAGCAGCGCCGCGGCCTCGGCGATCGCCTGCCGACCGCCGGTCGGCCGCTCCAGCCGGACGATTTGCGGCAACGCGACATCGATCTGATGCGTCCAGAAATCGCGCGGGATGTTGATCTGTGCCGGCGCGCAGCCGCGCCACGCCTTCTCGATCACCCGGTTGAGCACCTCGGCGACGCGGGTCGGGTCGCGGACCTCCTCCTGATAGCAGACCATGTCCTCGAACAGAGCCATCTGCTCGACTTCCTGGAAGCCGCCCTGGCCGATCGTCTTGTTGGCCGCCTGCGGCGTGACCAGCAGCATCGGCGTGTGATTCCAGTAGGCGGTCTTGATCGCCGTGACGAAGCCGGTCACGCCCGGTCCGTTCTGGGCGACCGCCATCGCCATCTTGCCGGTCACGCGGGAATAGCCGTCGGCGATGAGGGCGGCGTTGCTCTCATGGGCGCAGTCCCAGAAGGTGATGCCGGCCCTCGGGAACAGATCGGAGACCGGCATCATCGCCGAGCCGATGATGCCGAAGGCATGCTCGATCCCGTGCATCTGCAGGACTTTGATGAAGGCCTCTTCCGTGGTCATCCTCATGGCGCGCTCTCCCACCCTGGCTTTGCCAAGTCGTTGTGATGGTCGTTCGTCGGCTCGGACGGCGGCGCGTGGCCATGGCGGTCGGGCCGCTCCGATGGAGGACACGCCATGCCGGCTGCATCCTCATCTGACCGAAACTTAGCGCCCGGCCGCACCCGTATGCAATCGAAATCTCGTTTTTTTGCTTTCTACGTTCAGGAATTTGGAATATGAAGCCTGCAACCATGGATGATGCTCCCGAATCCTCGCCGGCCCTGAAGGCGTTCAGCCTGTTGGAGATCATCGCCGAGATGGATCATCCGCCCACGCTCGCGGAACTCACGGAGGCGGCGAGCCTGCCCAAGCCCACCCTGCACCGGTGGCTGAGCATGCTGGAGGGCGCCGACCTGCTGCGACGGATGCCGGACGGACGACGCTACGAACTCGCGGCGCGCGCCACGGCGCTGGCCTTCGCGATCCTGTCGAACAATTCCGGCTCGACCCAGCGTCATCAGCTCCTCGAGCGGGTGGTTCGTACGATGGGCGAATCCTGCAACCTCACGGTGCTGGAGGGCAGCGAGGTCATGTATCTCGACCGCGTCGAGGCTGCCGCACCCTTGCGCGTCGCCTTCCAGAAGGGGTCGCGCGTACCGGCCCACGCCTCGGCGAGTGGCAAGCTGTTCCTGGCGATGATGCCGCCGGCCAAGCGCGACCGCTTGATCGGCTCGCTGACGCTGGAGCGATACACGGCCAACACCCTCGCCGATGCGGACGCGCTCCGGGCCGAACTCGGCCGGATCAAGCGCGACGGCTATGCCTTCGACGACGAAGAATTCCTATCCGGCCTGTTCTGCGTGGCCGTGCCGATCTTCGATCACAACGGACGCGACTGCATCGCTGCCCTCGCGCTCCAGGCGCCGGTGGTGCGGGTCTCCCGCGCGAACGCGGCCGAGCGTCTGCCAACCCTGCGAGAGGCGGCCGAAGCCATGGCCGTCACGCTGCGATAAGCGCCCGAGGGGCGCGCCGGGAGAGGAGACACGCCCCATGACGCGCACCGAGGACGCCGCCATTCTGGTGCTCAACGCCGGCTCATCGAGCGTGAAATTCGCGCTCTTCCGGGCCGATACGCTCGAACCGCTCTGCCGCGGCGGCATCGAGGGGATCGGGAGCGCGGCGCGGTTCGGGGGCGCCGCCGGGGCGAAGGCGCATCTGTTCGACGGGGCGGTGCTGCCGGAGGGCAGCCGTCACGAAGCCGCCACGCATTGGCTCCTCGATCGCCTGCGCTGCGCGGACCACCTCGACCTTCGCGCGGCCGGGCACCGCGTCGTCCATGGCGGCCCGGATTTCTCGGCGCCGGTCGTGATCGACGATGATGTGATGACGAGCCTCGAAGGGTTGATCCCGCTCGCCCCGGCGCACCAGCCGCACAATCTCGCGGCGATCCGGGCGGTGGCGAAGGCTTGGCCCGATCTGCCGCAGCTCGCCTGTTTCGATACGGCCTTCCATCGGTCGATGCCGCGGCTCGCCCAGCTCTTCGCGATTCCGCACGCGCTGACCGATCAGGGCCTTATCCGCTACGGTTTCCACGGTCTCTCCTACCAGCACATCGCCGATGTGCTGCCGGACATTGCCGGCGACGTTGCGCAGGGACGGGTGATCGTTGCCCATCTCGGCCACGGCGCGAGCCTCTGCGCGATGCGCGAAGGGCGCAGCATCGCCACCACCATGGGCTTCACCGCCCTCGACGGTCTGATGATGGGGATGCGCTGCGGCGCCATCGATGCCGGTCTCGTGCTGTACCTGATCGAGCAGCGCGGCATGACACCGGCGGAGGTTTCCGAGATCCTGAACCGGCGCTCGGGCCTGCTGGGCGTCTCCGGCATCAGCAACGACGCGCGCACCCTTCTGGCGAGCGAGGAGCCCCGGGCCACGGAAGCGCTCGACTTGTTCGCCTACCGCGTCGTGCGCGAGGCCGGTTCGATGATGGCGGCCCTCGGCGGCCTGGACGCCTTCGTCTTCACCGCCGGCATCGGCGAACGCTCGGCCCGAATCCGTTCGGCAATCGCCCAGGGCTTGGCCTGGACCGGCATCCGCCTGGATGAGGATCGCAACGCGGCCAACACTGTCAGAATCAGCGCCGATGGAGCGACGATCCCTGTCTACGTTATTCCCGCTGATGAAGAATTGCCGATTGCACGCAGTGTCGGCAGCCAAGTGCTTTCGGCCTGACCTGGGTTCCAGCACAGCACCGCCGTTTCGGCTCTGGCTGAGAGTGCCTCACAAAACACCCGATCACCGATCGTCTCCGTTCTGGGCACGGCGACGCAGCGGGAGTTCTGTGAGAGACACTTCGTCACGCGGGCAAGCCGACCGGTTATCCGCTCAACGGCTTCGAATGGCGGGGCCTGATTTCGCTGCAAAACGCTTGCGCCATGCCTGAGCGGCATGCGGGCCGAGCCCCGGCGCAAGTCTAAAGAACCTCGCCGGTCTTCCTCAGGGGCGGCCGCGCAAGGCGGCCGGTCGACCGGGCCGCAAGGCAAGCGCCCAATCTCGGATTCCGTTACCCTTGATGCGGCCATCGCCGAGGGATGACGGGACGCTCGGAATCGGGCCGATCCTAATGCGATCCTTATGAGATCGTATCCCTTTCCGTCTCGAACCCTAACGCGGTTCCCGTCCACATTCAGGACCGGCCCGGGTCGGCCGCGGGGCACCCGCAGCCGGCGGACCGACTGGATACGGACACACCATGCTCGACATCGTCTTCCTGCTCGGGGGCCTCGCCTTCTTCGGCCTGGTCGCCGGCTATGCCGCGCTCTGCGAGCGCCTCTGAGGCAAGCCGCCATGACCCTCGACCTCGCCCTCGGCGCCCTCGTGACCACCGGGCTCCTCGTCTACCTCACCTACGCCCTCGTCCGCCCCGAGCGGTTCTGAGCGGCCCCCAGGACTGACTTCCATGACACTCAACGGCTGGATGCAGATCGCGCTGTACGGCGCGGTCGTGCTGGCGCTCGTGCGGCCACTCGGCGGGTACATGACCCGCGTCTTCAACGGCGAGCGCAACCTCCTCTCTCCCGTGCTCGCGCCTGTCGAGCGCGGGCTCTTGCGCATCTCCGGCATCGACGCCCGTCAGGAGCAGACCTGGCTCGGCTACGCAGGGGCGATGGTCCTGTTCAACGTGGCCGGCTTTGTCCTGCTCTACGCCCTCCTGCGCCTGCAGGCGCTGTTGCCGCTGAACCCAGCCGAGCAGGCGGCGGTGGCGCCCGACCTCGCCTTCAACACCGCGACGAGCTTCGTCACCAACACCAACTGGCAGTCCTATAGTGGCGAGACCACGCTCTCGTACCTCAGCCAAATGCTCGGGCTCACGGTCCAGAACTTCGTCTCGGCGGCGTCGGGCATGGCGGTCGCCGTCGCGCTGATCCGCGGCTTCGCTCGGGCTTCGACAAAGACGCTGGGCTTCTTCTGGGTCGATATGACCCGTGCCACCCTCTACGTGCTGCTGCCGCTCTGCAGCGTGCTGGCCCTGTTCTACGTCTCCCAGGGCATGCCGCAGACGCTTTCGCCCTACGTCGAGGCGACGACGCTGGAGGGCGCGAGGCAGACCATCGCGGTCGGGCCGGTGGCGAGCCAGGTCGCGATCAAGATGCTGGGGACCAACGGCGGCGGCTTCTTCAACGCCAACGCCGCCCATCCTTTCGAGAACCCGACGGCGCTCTCGAACCTCCTGCAGATGCTCTCGATCTTCGTGATCGGCGCCGCGCTCACCAACGTCTTCGGCCGCATGGTCGGGGACGAGCGGCAAGGCTGGGCGATCCTCACCGCGATGGGCCTGCTCTTCATCGCCGGCGTCGGCGTGACCTACTGGGCCGAGGCCAGCGCCCACGGCGTCCTGTCCAACCTCGGACTGACCGGCGGCAACATGGAGGGCAAGGAGGTCCGCTTCGGCATCGCCGCCTCGGCGCTCTTCGCGGTGATCACGACGGCCGCCTCCTGCGGTGCGGTCAACGCCATGCATGACAGCTTTACCGCGCTGGGCGGGCTGATCCCGCTGCTCAACATGCAGCTCGGCGAAGTGATCATCGGCGGCGTCGGCGCGGGCCTCTACGGCATGCTGGTCTTCGTCGTGGTCGCGATCTTCGTGGCAGGCCTGATGGTCGGACGCACCCCCGAATATCTCGGCAAGAAGATCGAGGCGCGCGAGGTGAAGATGGCGATGCTCGGCATCCTCTGCCTGCCGCTGATGATGCTGGGCTTCACGGCTTTTGCCACGGTGGTGCCGGCCGGTCTCGCCGGGCCCGCGAATGCCGGCCCGCACGGCTTCTCGGAGATCCTCTACGCCTACACCTCGGCTGCCGCCAACAACGGCTCGGCCTTCGGCGGGCTGACGGCCAACACGCTGTTCTACAACACGACGCTGGCCATCGGCATGCTCGTCGGCCGCTTCTTCGTGAAGATCCCCGTTCTGGCCATCGCCGGCTCGCTCGCCGCCAAGAAGCGGGTCCCGGCCTCCGCCGGCACCTTCCCGACCCATGGCGGGCTGTTCGTCGGCCTCCTCGTCGGCGTGGTGCTGATCATCGGCGGCCTGACCTTCTTCCCTTCGCTGGCGCTCGGCCCGGTGGTCGAGCACTTTGCCGGGGCGGCCGGGCAGACCTTCGCGACCGGAGGCTGAGATGCCGCGCACGGTTCCGAACCGGCGCATGCCGCGCCATCACCCGATGCTGCACCGGCCGCCGCACCACCGCGCCCACGGCGCCAAGGCGAGGCCCGTGCGCATCTGCGACCTCGTGCTGGCCCTCCTCGGTGTGGCGCTGCTCGACGGCCTCACCCTCGCGGCGGCCTTCACCCTGGCCGCCGGCACGACGGCCCCCTGAACCGGCAAGGTCCGGCGTCGCTCGCCCGGCCTCCTCGCCCTCTCCGGACACCTGAACCCATGTCCCGCAAGACTTCATCGCTGTTCAGCGCCGCCCTCGTCGGGCCCGCTTTTCTCGGCTCCGTCAGGAAGCTCGACCCCCGCGCCATGATCCGCAACCCGGTCATGTTCGTGGTCGAGGTCGTGGCGGCCCTGACCACCGTGCTGTTCGTCCGTGACCTCGTCACCGGAGGCAGCGACCTGTTCTTCTCCGGCCAGATCATCCTCTGGCTGTGGTTCACCCTGATCTTCGCCAACTTCGCCGAGGCGCTCGCCGAGGGCCGCGGCAAGGCCCAGGCCGACAGCCTGCGGCGTACCCGCACCGAGATGACCGCCAAGCGGCTCACCGGCCAGGGCCGGGCCTACGAGACCGTCCCCGGCACGAGCCTCAAGGTCGGCGATGTGGTGCTCGTCGAGGCCGGCGACCTCATCCCCTCGGATGGCGAGGTCATCGAGGGGGTGGCCTCCGTGAACGAGGCGGCCATCACGGGCGAGTCGGCCCCGGTCATCCGCGAGTCGGGCGGTGACCGCTCGGCGGTGACGGGGGGCACGCAGGTGCTCTCGGACGCGATCAAGGTCCGCATCACGGCTGCGGCCGGCTCGACCTTCGTCGACCGCATGATCGCCCTCGTCGAGGGCGCCGCGCGCCAGAAGACCCCGAACGAGGTCGCGCTCAACATCCTGCTCGCCGGGCTGACCATCGTGTTCGTGTTCGCGGTGGCCACCATCCCGAGCTTTGCGAGCTATGCCGGCGGCTCGATCCCCGTGATCGTGCTGGTCGCGCTGTTCGTGACCCTGATCCCGACCACCATCGGCGCGCTCCTGTCCGCCATCGGCATCGCCGGCATGGACCGTCTGGTCCGCTTCAACGTGCTCGCCATGTCGGGCCGCGCCGTCGAAGCGGCCGGCGACATCGACACGCTGCTCCTCGACAAGACCGGCACGATCACGCTCGGCAACCGCCAGGCCACCGCGTTCCGCCCCGTCCGTGGCGTCACCGAACAGGATCTGGCCGACGCGGCGCAACTCGCCTCGCTGGCCGACGAGACGCCCGAAGGCCGCTCCATCGTCGTGCTCGCCAAGGAGACGTACGGCATTCGCGCCCGCGACATGGCCGGGTTGAACGCCACCTTCGTGCCCTTCACCGCGCAGTCCCGGATGTCGGGTGTGGACCTTGAAGGCTCGTCCATCCGCAAGGGCGCGGTCGAGGCCGTCATCGCCTCCGTCTCCGAGCCGCCACTGGCAACCCGCGGCTCCAATGCGGCGCTCGCCTACCGCCCGGCCGCCGAGACCCAGGGGGTGGCCGAGATCCGGGCCATCGCGGAGGAGATCGCCAAGGCCGGCGGCACGCCGCTCGCGGTGGCAAAGGACGGCCGCCTGCTCGGCGTCGTTGACCTGAAGGACATCGTGAAGGGCGGGATCCGCGAGCGCTTCGCGGAGCTGCGCCGCATGGGTATCCGCACGGTGATGATCACGGGCGACAATCCCATGACCGCCGCCGCCATCGCCGCGGAGGCGGGCGTGGACGACTTTCTCGCCCAGGCGACCCCCGAGGACAAGCTGGCGCTGATCCGGCGTGAGCAGGCCGAAGGCAAGCTCGTGGCGATGTGCGGCGACGGCACCAACGACGCGCCGGCGCTGGCTCAGGCCGATGTCGGGGTTGCCATGAACACCGGCACGGTCGCGGCGCGCGAGGCCGGCAACATGGTCGACCTCGATTCCGACCCGACGAAGCTCATCGAGATCGTCGGCATCGGCAAGCAGTTATTGATGACCCGCGGTGCCCTGACGACGTTCTCCATCGCCAACGACGTGGCCAAGTATTTCGCCATCATCCCGGCGATGTTCCTGACGCTCTACCCGCAGCTTCAAGCGCTCAACGTCATGGGGCTGGCCTCGCCGCAGAGCGCGATCCTCTCCGCCATCATCTTCAACGCCCTGGTCATCGTCGCGCTGATTCCGCTCGCCCTGCGCGGCGTGACCTACCGCCCGGTCGGCGCGGCCTCGCTCCTGCGGCGCAACCTGCTGATCTACGGCCTCGGCGGCGTCCTCGTGCCGTTCGTGGCCATCAAGGCCATCGACCTCGCCGTCACCGCCCTCCATCTCGCCTGAACGACAGGTCCCGGAGACCTCCCATGTTGAATCAGCTTCGTCCCGCCCTTGTCCTGCTCGTCGCGCTGACGGCGGTTACGGGCCTCGCCTACCCCCTCGCCGTCACCGGCGTCGCCGGGGCGCTCTTCCCGGCCAAGGCCGCAGGAAGCTTGATCGAGCGCGACGGCACGATCGTCGGTTCCAGCCTGATCGGCCAGAGCTTCACCGGCGAGGGCTACTTCCATGGCCGGCCCTCGGCCACCACCGCGGCCGATCCGGCGGACGCCTCCAGGACCGTGTCGGCCCCTTACAACGCGGCCAACTCCGCCGGCTCGAATCTCGGGCCCACGAGCGCGGCGCTGGCCGAGCGCGTGAAGGGTGACCTCGACGCGCGGAGGGCCGAGAACCCAGGTCGGCCGGTGCCGGTCGATCTCGTCACCACGAGCGGCTCGGGCCTCGACCCCGACGTCTCGCCCGAGGCGGCCCTGTTCCAGGTGCCGCGCATCGCCCGAGCCCGCAACCTGCCCGAGGACAGGCTCCGCGAGCTCGTCGCCAGTCAGGTCCAGGGCCGCACCCTCGGACTGCTCGGTGAACCGCGCGTCAACGTGCTCGCCCTGAATCTTCTCCTGGACGACCTCGCCAAGCGCTAAAGAGCGAACCATGCCCGGGACCGGCCGCGACCCGAACCGCCCCTCGCCCGACGCGCTGCTCCAAGCGGCCCGCCGGGAAGAGCGGACGCGCGGCCGTCTCAAGGTCTTTCTTGGCGCCGCTCCCGGCGTCGGCAAGACCTACGAGATGCTCACCATCGGGCGTGCCAAGCTCAAGGCCGGCGCCGATGTCGTGGTCGGCGTGGTCGAGACCCATGGCCGGGCCGAGACCGAGGCTTTGCTCGACGGCTTCGAGACCATCCCGCGACGGGCCGTGCCCTACCATGGCACCGTGCTGGAGGAGATGGACCTCGACGCGCTGCTGGCGCGCCGCCCGGCCCTGGCGCTGGTCGACGAACTCGCCCACACCAACGCGCCCGGCTCGCGCCACCCCAAACGCTACCAGGACGTGGAGGAGTTGCTCGACGCCGGCATCGATGTCCTGACGACGCTGAACATCCAGCACGTCGAGAGCCTCAACGATGTCGTGGCCTCCATCACCCGCATCCGCGTGCGCGAAACCGTGCCGGACAGCATCCTCGACCGGGCCGACGACATCGAGGTGGTCGACCTCAACCCGGACGATCTGATCGAGCGCCTGAAGGCGGGCAAGGTTTACGTGCCGGCGAACGCCGAGCGGGCACTCAAGCACTACTTCTCGCGCGGCAATCTGACGGCCCTGCGGGAGCTCGCCCTGCGTCGGACGGCCGACCGGGTCGATGACGAGCTCCTGAGCCACATGCGGGCCAATGCGATCCCCGGCCCCTGGGCGGCGGGCGAGCGCGTGCTCGTCTGCGTGAGTGAGGATCCGCGCTCGGCAGGCCTCGTGCGCTACGCCAAGCGGCTGGCTGACCGCCTCCACGCCCCCTGGACCGCCCTGGTGGTCGAGGGACCGCGCGCCGCCTCCCTCAGTGAGGCCGCGCGCGACGGGGTGGCCGAGGCCTTGCGGCTCGCCGACCGGCTCGGTGGCGACGCCGTCACCCTGCCGGGCGGCCGGCGCGTCGCCGACGACATCCTCGCCTACGCACGCTCCGCCAATGTGAACCACATCGTGGTGGGCAAGGCGACGCGCTCCTGGGCCTTCGAACTCGTGAACGGCTCGGTGGTGCACGACCTCGTCCGCCGCAGCGGCAACATCAGCGTCCACGTGGTACCGGGCGAGGACGCGCCGACCGAGATGGCGTCCCGGCGCGCGGTCGCCACCGCCGCTCCGCCCGCCACCTTCGACGCCCGGTCCTACGCCCTGGCGCTGCTCGTCACCGGTGCCGGACTCGGGCTCGCTTTGCTGCTGGAGCCGTCTACGGGCGTCGAGAACGCCGACCTCATGCTGCTGACCGCCGTCGTGGCGGTCGCCGTGCGCTGGGGCCTGGGGCCCTCGCTCGCCGCGGTGGTGGCGGCCTCGCTGTCGTACAACTTCTTCTTCCTGCCGCCGGTCTACACCTTCACCATCGCCGACCCGACCAACATCGCGGCCTTTCTGCTCTTCACCCTGGTGGCGGTGCTGGTCTCGAACCTCGCCGCCCGTGCCCGCCTGAGCGCCGTGGTCAGCCAGGGCCGCGCGAAGGCCACGGAGCGGCTCTTCGGGTTCTCGCGCAAGCTCGCGGCCTGCGGGACCCTCGACGACGTGCTCTGGGCGACCTCCGCGCAGGTCGCGGCCATGCTGAGGGTACGCGTCGTCCTTCTCCTGCCGGATGATAAGGCCCTCGCCGTCCGTGCCGGCTACCCGCCGGAGGACATGCTGGACGAGGCCGACCTGGCGGCGGCGCAGTGGGCCTTCGACAACGAGCGCCCGACCGGGCGCGGCGCCGACACCCTGCCCGGGGCCAAGCGCCTGTTCCTGCCGATGCGCACCGGGCGCGGCACCATCGGGGTGATCGGCCTCGATGCGGACGGCACGGGCCCGATCCTGACGCCTGAAGGCCGGCGCCTTCTCGACGCACTCGCCGATATGGGCGCGCTCGCCCTCGAGCGGGTGCGCCTCGTCGAGGATCTCGACCGGGCCGAGCGTGCCGCCGAGACCGATCGCCTCGCCCGAGCGCTGCTGACCTCGATCAGCCACGATCTGCGGACGCCGCTCGCCTCCGTGCTCGGAGCCGCCAGCACATTGCGGGACCTCGACGGCGCCCTCCCCATCGAGGCCAAGGCGGAGTTGTTGACGACCATCATCGAGGAATCGGAGCGGTTGAACCGCTTCATCGTGAACCTGCTCGACATGACGCGGCTGGAGGCCGGGGCCGTGACGCCGAACCTGGCGCTCCAGGATGTCGCCGAGACCATCGACACCGCCCTGCGGCGGACCCAGAAGATCCTTGCCGGCCACCGGCTTGCGGTCGCGATCGCACCCGACCTGCCGACCCTGAGGCTCGATCCGGTCCTGTTCGAGCAGGTGCTGGTCAACCTGCTCGACAACGCCGCGAAGTACGCGCCCGAGGACTCGACCGTTACGGTGCGCGCCCGGCGGGACGGGCGCACCGTGCGCATCGAGGTTCTGGACGAGGGGTTCGGGCTCCCGGAGGCGGATGTCGAGCGCGTGTTCGACAAGTTCTACCGCGTCCGGAAGAGCGACCGGGTACGGGCCGGGACCGGGCTCGGCCTCGCCATCTCGCGCGGCTTCGTCGAGGCCATGGGGGGTACGGTCACCGCCGGCAACCGCCGGGACCGGTTGGGGGCCGCCTTCACCGTGACGCTCCCGGTTCCCGCCCGGACCACGCCAAGGGATATCGCCGCATGAGCCCGACCGTCCTGATCATCGACGACGAGCCGCCGATCCGCAAGCTGCTGCGCATGGGGCTCGCCACTCAGGGCTACGCTATCCTGGAAGCGCCCAACGCCGTCACCGCGCTGGAGGTGCTCGGCCGCCACAGCCCGGACCTCGTCATCCTCGATCTGGGGCTTCCCGACATGCGCGGGCACGACCTGCTCCGCGCGATCCGGGCGAGCCACCCCGGCCTGCCGGTGGTGGTGCTGTCGAGCCGGGACGACGAGGGCGGTAAGGTCGAGGCGCTCGATCTCGGCGCCGACGACTACGTCACCAAGCCCTTCGGCATGGCGGAGCTGCTCGCGCGCCTCCGTGCTGCGTTGCGCCACCAACTGGCCGCTCGCGGCGAGCGCCCGGTCTTCCGGGTCGACGGGCTCTCGGTCGACCTCGTCCGGCGCATCGTGAAGGTCGATGACGTCGAGGTGAAGCTGACCCCGCGCGAGTACGCATTCCTGCGCATCATGGTGCTGCACGCCGGCAAGGTGCTCACGCACGCCCAGCTCATGCACGAGGTCTCGGTCTCGTCGGACCCACAGTATCTGCGCGTCTACATGCGCCAGCTCCGGCAGAAGCTGGAGGCCGATCCGGAGCGGCCGCGCATCCTTCTCACCGAGACCGGCGTCGGCTATCGCCTGCGGGCACCCGACGATGAACCGAACCTCAAGCTGCGCGCGGCGAACGACGCCAAACCGGCGGTAACGGAGGCGGGCCCTTGATGGCGATCTTCGAGCCTCGATCGGCGCCTCATCGGGGAACGGAGCGGTCGGGCCGGCGCTCAAGCATCGTCCCGGATACCTGATCCCGGACGATGCTTGAGGCTCTTGTTTTCGCATCGTCTTTTTTTCGAGTGCGAGTGCGAGTGCGAGTGACGTCGGCGCTGCGGCGTCCGGAGCCCAGGTGCCGGATGCGGTCGGCTCGGACGGAACGGGTGGAACTGAAACCCCTACGGCTGATGACGGGAGGGATTTGGGTGCCGGGCATGGCCACTCCATGCCATCGCGCAGGATCAGATGCGCAGCTCGATGCAGGCCCCGGACAGGAGCACGGCGTCGGACCGGTGGTCGGTCTCGTCCTCGGCGTAGTCGACGGCGTCCTTCCGGCTCCGGAACAGGCCGCCGGCACGCCCGTGGATCTCGAGGGCCACACAGTGACCCTCGGGGTCCTGCCCGACGATGAACCGGTCGGCGTCCGTGGCGGAGGCGTCAGCGTGGATGGCGGCGCCTTGGAGGGTGGGAGACATCGTTCGTTTGGGGTTCACGCGGTCCTCAGGGAACCGCGTCCCTAAGCTGTACCGGTTCGCGTTAGGGTTCGAGCGGGTCGCGGGGCCGATCCCATAAGCGTCTCGTTAGGATTCCGGGTGGCGGGCAGGCCGATCCCCTCGAAAACCGGTGGCGCGTCGCCCACCTGGGCACCAGGGCCGAACCAGCCCTGAGCAAGCGAGGGGCGTGCGTGCGTCGGTTGGGGCTTCCGGGTGGCCGCGAGGCATTTCTCCTCCTCGGCCTGGCGATCCTGCTCGTGCTCGGAGCCGTCGCGGCGTTCCATCTCACGCGTCCCACGACCCTCACCATCGCGGTCGCCCCGAACGGCGGCACCGAGCCGGCGCTGCTGCGGGCCTATGCCGACGAGCTCGCCCGGCGCAGCCTCGGCATCCGGCTGAAGGTCGTATCCTTCGCCGGGGTGCGCGAGAGCGCGGAGGCGTTGAAGGCCGGCAAGGCCGACCTCGCGGTGGTTCGGCCGGACGTGGCGATGCCGGGCAACGGCCTGACCTTGGCGGTCTTGCGGAAGCTCGCCGCCTTCGTCGCCGCGCCAGGTGCCTCCGGCACCAAGGGTATCCCGGACCTTGCGGGCAAACGGCTGGGCATGCTGGCGAGCCGGACGGCCGACCGGACGCTGCTCCGCGAACTTGTCGCCCACTACGGGTTTGAACTCCTGACAGATGCTCCGGCCGGGGCCGTGAACAACACCGCCGTGGTGCTGGTCCCGCTTGAGGAGGCCGATGTCGCAACGGCGCTCCGCGACGGGCGCATCGACGCCATGGTTCTCGTGACGACGCCCAGCTCCCCGGCTGCCCGGCGGGTGGTCGCCCTGGTGGGCGAGGCGAGCGACGGCGGTGAAGTCGCGCTGATCGGGGTGCCCGATATCGCAGCGGTGCTGGCGCGGTGGCCGCGCCTGCAGCCGGTCACGGTGCCGGCCGCCCTGTACGGCGGCAATCCCCGCCTGCCGGCCGAGGACGTCGCGACCGTGGGCTCGTCCTACCGCCTGATGGCACGGGCCGACCTGTCGCGGAGCGTGGCCGCGGAGGTGACGCAGCACCTGTTCGAGATGCGCGCGGCCCTGGCTGAGGCGGTACCGGCCGCGGAGGACGTCAGCCACCCGGATTACGAGGACACGGCCGACGCGACCAGCGCCCGCCTGCCCATTCATCCGGGCGCCCTCGACTACTACGAGCGCGAGCAAGAAACCTTGATCGAGCGCTACGAGAGCTGGATCTACCTCGTGGCCATCCTGGGGGGCGGCTTGGGCTCCACGGCAGCGTGGCTCCGGCAGCGCGTCGGGCGCCAGCGCCGCGAGCGGATCGAGGTCGCCACCGTACGCCTGCTGGAACTGCGCTCCGAAGCCCGCCGCGAGACCGAGCGCGAGCGTCTGGAGGCGATGGCGAGCGAGGTGGACGATCTCGCGGCCAGTATCGCACGCCACGCCCTGAACAGGCCGACGGAACCGCGGACCCTGGGGGCCGCCACCGTCGCCATCGACGCGGCCCGCTCGACGCTCAAGCGGGCACTAACTGGTGCGGGTATGCCAGCCGGCTGACCGCCAAGACGACCGGAGGAGGTTCGGCGAAGCCAATATGAAGGTCTGATTCAGTGGAGTGAACGGCCATTCGGAGCGAGGGAGCCGAAGGTTCTTCGTTCATGCATGTCCCAGGCCCGCGAGGCGGGCGGCTTCACGGGCGATGCGCCCGTCGGGCGCGATCAGGGCGTCGAGCACCCGGAAATGGTCGGCTCCCGGCACGGTGTGGAGATCGCCGTCGAGGCCCAGCGCCCGGCGAGCGGCGTGGTAATCCTCGGACTGGCGGCGCAACTCGGGCAGTTCGGCCTCGCCATAGATCACCGAGACGGGCGGCCCGCCCAGGGCGAGGCGGCGGATGGGCGAGAGCTCGGCCACCTCGGCTTGCGTGAGGTGCAACGCATCGTTGAGCGCGGTCCCAGCGATCGGTTCGAGATCGAAGAGCCCGCTCACCGCCAGGGCGGCATCGACCGTGTCGGCCGCAAGGGTCGTCATCAGGGTCGCGAGATGGCCGCCGGCCGACCAGCCCGCGACGACGAGGCGCGAGGGTCCGATCGTCCGCCGCAGCAGGCGCAGCGCGGCTCCGATCTCCCCTGCGATCCGGGTGAGCCTCGCCTCCGGCGCCAGCGTGTAGCCAACCAGCGCCACGTCGAGGCCGAGGGCGAGAGGACCCTCGGCCATGCAGGTGAAATCCTCGCGGGCGTTGCGCTGCCAGTAGCCGCCATGAACGAAGGCGAGGCAGGGCGCCCCCGCCGTGCCGCAGCGGTAGAGATCGACGGCCTGCCGCGGGCCGGGGCCGTAGGCCAAGGTCTGTCCCGCCTTGCCCTCGCGGAAGGCGGCGCTGCGGGAGCGCCAGCCCGCCACGAGGGCGGCACTGTCCCGGACCGCCCCGGAATTGTCGTAGGCTCGGGTGAGCGCGGCGCGGTCGAGGTCGCGCCAGAGCACGGCGTCGGCCGCGGCCATCAGGCGGCTTTCGGTGCGTGGTGGCTGTGGAGCTGGGCCGACAGCATGCGGCGCAGGTCGTTGAAGGCGGGGCTCGACACGTCACGGCGCCGCGGCAGGTCGACGGTGTGGACGGCCTCGATCCGGCCCGGCCCCGGCGACATCATCACGATCCGGTCGGCGAGGAAGATCGCCTCCTCGATGGCGTGGGTGACGAACAGCACGGTGAGGCCGGTCCGGGCCCAGAGGTCGAGGAGTTCGTCCTGGAGGCGCTCGCGGGTCATGGCGTCGAGCGCCCCGAACGGCTCGTCCATGAGGACCATCTCGGCCTCGTTGGCGAGCACCCGGGCGATGGCCACCCGCTGCTTCATGCCGCCCGAGAGCTGGTGCGGATAGGCATCGGCGAAGCGGCCGAGACCGACCAGATCGATGTAGCGGCGCGCGGTGTCTCGGACCTCCGCCGCGGGGCGGCCCCGCGATTTCGGGCCGAAGCCGATATTGTCGCGCACCGAGAGCCAGGGGAACAGGCCGTAATCCTGGAAGACCATGCCGCGGCTCGGAGCAGGGCCGGCAATCGGCTTGTCCCACATCAGGGCTTGGCCCGAACTCGGCGCCTCGAAGCCGGCGGCGATGCGCAGCAGGGTCGATTTCCCGCAGCCCGAGGCACCGAGCAGGCAGACGAACTCCCCCCGCTGGACGGCGAGGCTGGCGCCGCGCAGGGCCTCGGTCCGGCGGCCCTGCGCGGTATAGGTCTTCGAGACGTCCCGCATCGTCAGGATGGGAACGGTGGGCTCAGCCATGGGAGGGGCTCCAAGAGAGGAGGCGGCGGCCGATGCGCATGATGATCCAGTCCGAGATGAAGCCCGCGACGCCGATCACGCCCATGCCGCAGATCACGATCTCGGTCCGCGAGAGCTGGCGCGCCTCCATGATGACGGCGCCGAGGCCGGTCTGGACGCCCGTCATCTCGCCGACCACGATCACCACCCAGGCAAAACCCAGGCCGAGCCGCAGCCCGGTGAAGATCGATGGGAGGGCAGCGGGCAGCACCACCCGGAGAAACTGGGCGGGCCCCGTGCAGCCCAGCATCGCCGCCGCCTCGAACAGGCGCGGCTCCACCGAACGCACGCCGAACACGGTGTTGACGAGGATCGGGTAGAAGGCACCCAGGAATACGAGGAAGAAGGCCGAGCGGGCCCCGAGCCCGAACAGGATCATGGCCAGCGGCAGCCACGCGGTGACGGGGATCGGGCGCAGGATCTGCAGCACGGGATCGAGGAGAGCCCGGACCAGGGGCACGCGTCCGATCATCAGGCCAAGCGGCAGGGCCGCGGCGGCGGCCAGCGCGAAGCCGCCATAGACCCGCGACAGCGAGGCCCAGAGATGGGTCCACAGGGTGGCGCTGAAGGCGTCGTCGTTGATGCCGCCGAACGCCATGTCGCGCAGGGCCAGCCACACTTCGGCGGGAGGCGGGACGAGGCTGTAGGGCCGGTTCGCGGTGGCGAAGTGCCAGAGCGCGAGGGCTGCCAGCGGCACCACCAGCGCGAGGACAGGGCCGCGCAAGCGGTCGAGGAGGTTGCGCAGCGGGGCGTCCGGCTTGGGGCTCTGGCCCTGAGCCGGCAAGGCGGTCG
The DNA here is from genome assembly GCF_001542815.1 of Methylobacterium sp. AMS5. Taxonomy (GTDB): domain Bacteria; phylum Pseudomonadota; class Alphaproteobacteria; order Rhizobiales; family Beijerinckiaceae; genus Methylobacterium. The sequence goes on along the minus strand of NZ_CP006992.1, from coordinate 3,702,463 downwards.
GCACGGCGGCGGAGAGGGCGGCGGAGAGGGCGGCGCCCTCGATCGCGGCGCTCACGCGTCCCTCATGGCATCGACGAAGCGGGTATCGATGAAGCCGTCTTCGGGCAGCCGCTTGATCTGCTTGAGGGCCAGCATGCGTTCGGCGTAGACCTTGGCCTGGCGCACCTCGTCCGGCCCGAGCTTCCAGGTGAGTTCGACGTTCGGAGCCGAGATCGCCAGCGCCTCGCGCTTCTGGCCGAGCTTGGCCACTGCCATGGCGATCATCGCCTCCCGGTCCTTGGCGGCGAACTCGGTGGCCTTGCGGTGGATCTCCAGCATGGTGCGCACGAGGTCGGGCCGCTCGGCCAGCGTGTCCCGGTGGGCGCCGAACACCATGTTGAGCGACCCCATCTCGGTGCCATAGGGGTATTCGACGAGTTGGCCGACGCCCGAGGCGAGGCTGACGCCGGGGGCGGGCTCGGCGCCGACATAGGCATCGACGTCGCCGCGGGCGAGCGCGAGGTGCATCTCCGAGAAGGAGATGCGCACCGGGGTGATGTCCTTGACGGATAGTCCCTCCATGCGCATCCGCTCCAGGGCGAACACCTCCTGCGTGCTGCCGGGCCAGATCGCCACGCGCTTGCCGCGCAGGTCCTTGATCGTCCGGATGTCGGAATCCTTGCGGGCGATCACCCCCATGCCACGGTTGCAGGTGGAGGCGATCACGACGATCGGCTCGCCCGCCGCGGCCCCGAGCGTCGCTGCCGCGAGCCCGAAGGTGCCGAAATCCACCGACTTGGTGACGACGGCGTTCTTGCCCTCGGTCGGGCTCTCGAACGGGATGACCTCGACCCGCACGCCTTCGGGCGTGAAGCGCTCGTAGAAGTGGGGGGCGATCGAGTGGATGAGCTTGAGCGAGGCCATCCGGATGACGATCGGCGCGGCCTGCGCCCGCGCGGCGCGGCCGGGGAGTGAACTCGCGACGAGGCCGGTTCCGAGACCGGCGAGGAGGCTGCGGCGGTCGATCATCGGGCGGTTCCTGCATGTACCGGTGCATCGAGCCTAGAAAGCACCGGTGTTGCCGGGAAGTGCTAATTCTTGACGGCATTGTTGAATTTCTGGCAACACCCTGGCGGGAGAGCCGGGATGAAGCATCTGCGCAGCCTGACCGCGGTGGCCGAGGTCGCTCGCAGCGGATCGATCCGGCGGGCCGCCGAGCGCCTCAACATCACGCCCTCGGCGCTGACGCGGCAGATCCAGGACATCGAGTACGAGCTCGGAACGCCGATCTTCGAGCGCCTTGCACAAGGAATGCGCCTGAACGCGGCGGGGGAATTGTTGGCGCGGCACATCCGTGACCAGGCAGCGGACCTCGACCGGGTGCGCTCGCAGATCGCCGACCTCTCCGGCGTGCGCCGAGGCCACGTGGCGCTTGCCTGCAGTCAAGCCTTCGTCACCCGGATGATCCCGGAGGAGGTTGAGACCTACCGGGCACAGTTTCCCCAGGTCGCCTTTACCGTGCAGGTGCGCGACCACGTCCAGGCGGTGGCCGCCCTCGTCTCGTTCGAGGCCGACCTCGCGCTCATCCTCCAGCCACCGCCCTCGGCGGAGCTGCACCCGCTCTATGCCGGCCGCCAGTCCCTCTGCGCCCTGATGCGGGCGCGTCATCCCCTGGCCTCCGAGGACGGGCCGATCCGGCTGCGCGACTGCCTCGCCCACGCCCTGGCCCTGCCCGACCGCTCCCTCGCCATCCGCCACCATATCGAGCACGCGCTCGCCCGGCGCGGGGTCGAGATGCGCGCGACCGTGGAATCGGGATCGCTGGAATTCCTGCGCAACGTCGTCCTGCGAGAGGATGTCGTCAGCTTCCAGGTGCCGAGCGGCATTCCGGACGACCCGCGCCTGCGAAGCCGTTTGATCGACGCCCGCGACCTCGAGCCGATGAGCGTCGTGCTGGCGCAACTGCGCGGACGCCTGCTCCCGGTAGCGGCCAGCAAATTCGCCGACCAACTTGCCGCGCGCCTGAACCGTCAGGTGACCACGGCCTGACCGCTCCTCGAGGGATGTCAAAGCCGGGTGGGTCAGGATGGCGTGATTGTTGGATTGGCGAGGCCGTGAACCGGCCCGGAATGGAATGTCGCGGATTTGCTGCCCTCCTCCTTGGCACGGGGACGGCAGGGCGGCGGGTTTGGTGGCGTTGGCAGGCCTTGGCCTCGTAGAGCACCGCACCGATGAGGCGGCAGAGGTTTAGAGTGCCTCACAAAATTCCCGCTGCGCCCCAGTCTCGTTTGTGTCGAGCTGCTAGAGCGCCCTCCGACGAAGTGGCCACCGGTTCGTCGAAAGAATGCGCGTCAAAACAAAGAGCTAGAGACGCCGGTCTGGTGCAATGGGGTCGGATACGGCTCTAACCTCTGTCTGATCAGCTGAATTTGCAGCTTCCCAAAGGAGGATGAAGTCCGCACTTGGATCATGAGCGGATCTTTGGGAACGGGCCGAAGTTTTGCTGATGACCTATTTTGGCCGTTCCGGGCGGCTTCGGAATTTGCCGAAATCAGACGCGGCCTGACGCAGTTGAGATGCCCGAGAAGAGTCAGGAACTCACGCGCTATGATTTCGTCGATCCCGGAAATTTAGAAAACCGGACTGAACAACTTGGTCTCAGTTCGTCGATTCCCCCGAGCGAAGTAGACGGAGTTCTCCTGGCGTCATCGGATTCCGCGCCTTTTCGAACGTGATCGGCGTGAGCATGAGGGTACGTCAGGCTCTTCGGTCGTTCGCTCAACACAGCTCCGCGATAGGCATCAAAGCCTGCAGGAGGCCGATTTCGACCTCCTGCATGTCGAGCGACCGGCCAGCGTTACTGCATCGTCGGCATGACGAAGTCGGCGCCGGCGCGGATGCCGGTCGGCCAGCGGGTCGTGATGGTCTTGAGGCGCGTGTAGAAGCGCACGCCCTCCGGCCCGTGCATGTGGTGGTCGCCGAAGAGCGAGGCCTTCCAGCCGCCGAAGGAGTGGAAGGCCATCGGCACCGGGATCGGCACGTTGATGCCGACCATGCCGACCTCGATCGCATGGGCGAATTCGCGCGCCGCGTCGCCGTCGCGGGTGAAGATCGCGGTGCCGTTGCCGAACTCGTGCGCGTTGATGAGGCGCGCGGCGGTGGCGTAGTCGGGTGCCCGGGTGACGGCGAGGACGGGGCCGAAGATCTCCTCCTTGTAGATCGTCATGTCGGGCGTCACCCGGTCGAACAGCGAGCCGCCGACGAAGTAGCCCGCCTCGTAACCCTGGAGCTTGAGGTCGCGCCCGTCGACCAGGAGTTCGGCGCCCTCGGCCACGCCCCGGTCGATGTAGCCGCGCACCTTCTCGTAGTGCTGGCGTGTCACCAGCGGACCCATCTCGGAGTCCGGGTCGGTGCCGGGGCCGACCTTGAGGGCGCGCACCTTCGGGATCAGCCGCTCGATCAGCGCGTCGGCGGTCCGCTCGCCCACCGGCACCGCCACCGAGATCGCCATGCAGCGCTCGCCGGCCGAGCCGTAGGCCGCGCCCATCAGGGCGTCCACCGCCTGGTCGAGGTCGGCGTCGGGCATGATGATCATGTGGTTCTTGGCGCCGCCGAGGCACTGGGCGCGCTTACCCTGGGCGGTGGCCGTGGCGTAGATGTAGCGGGCGATCGGGGTCGAGCCGACGAAGCTGACGGCGGCGATGTCGGGATGGTGCAGGAGGGCGTCCACCGCCGCCTTGTCGCCGTGGACCACGTTGAACACGCCGTCGGGCAGGCCCGCCTCCTTGAGCCAGGCGGCCACCAGCAGGGCGGGGGACGGGTCGCGCTCGGAAGGCTTCAGGACGAAGCAGTTGCCGCAGGCGAGCGCCACGGGAAACATCCACATCGGCACCATGACGGGGAAGTTGAACGGCGTGATGCCGGCGACCACGCCGAGCGGCTGGCGCAGGGAGTGGCTGTCGACGCGGGTGCCGACGTTCTCCGTCACCTCGCCCTTGAGGAGTTGCGGCGCGGCGGTCGCGAACTCCACCACCTCGAGCCCGCGCTGGATCTCGCCCTTGGCGTCCGAGAGCACCTTGCCGTGCTCGGCGGTGATGAGGGCGGCGAGCTCGTCGATGCGGTCCTCGGCGATCCGCAGGAAGGCGTTGAGGATGCGGGCGCGGCGCAGGGGCGGCGTGGCAGCCCAGGCCGGGAAGGCGGCCTTGGCCGACGCCACCGCGGCCTCGACCTCGTCGCCGCTCGCCAGCGCCACCGCGCCGGTCTCCTCGCCGGTGGCCGGGTTGTAGACCGGCGCGGTGCGCCCCGAACGGCCCGGCACGCGTGCGCCGTCGATGAAGTGCGGAATCGCTTGAGGCATGGCTCTGTCCTGTCCGTGCCGGCCTGCGGGCCGGCGGATTTTCGAAGCTTCGGTGACGGGAGCGTCAGGGCGTGGCGACGACCGCTTCGGAAGCGGTCGCGGGCGCTCCGAGTTCGGCGGCGAAGGTGCCGAAGAACTGGTCGGCGAGCTTGCGCGAAGTTCCCTGGATCAGGCGTCCGCCGAGCGAGGCGATCTTGCCGCCGATCTCGGCCTTGGCCTCGTAGGCCAGCACGGTTTCCGCGCCCTCCTCGCGGAGCGAGACGACGGCGCGGCCCTTGGCGAAGCCCGCCATGCCGCCGTTGCCCTGGCCGACCAGGGTGTAGCCCTCCGGGGCGCGGATGTCCTCGAACCGCACGGTGCCGGCGAAGGTCGCCGAGACCGGGCCGACCTTCAGGGCGACCTTGGCGGCCAACTCCTCGGGCGAGGCCTGCGTCAGCTCCTTGCAGCCGGGGATGCAGCGGGCGAGCACCTCCGGGTCGTTCAGGGCGGCCCAGACGGCCGCGCGCGGCGCCGCGATGCGGTACTCGCCTGTGATATCCATGGCTTCCCTCCCGTAACGGGTCGTGGCGGTCAGACCGCGCAGTAGCGATCCTGAATCGCGGTATCGGCGCGCAGGGCCGCGGCTGAGCTCTCGTGCACGACCGCGCCCTGGTCGATGATCACGGCGCGGTCGGCGAGGTTGAGGGCCCACTCGACGTTCTGCTCGACGAGGAGCAGCGTCACCCCGCGTTCGCGCAAGGCGACGAACAGCCGGCCCATCTCCTCGACCAGCACCGGCATGATGCCCTCCGAGGGTTCGTCGAGCAGGATCAGCTTGGGGCGCGCGATCATCGCGCGGGCAATGGCGAGCATCTGCTGCTCGCCGCCGGACATCGTCACCGCCGTCTGGTCGAGCCGCTCGGCGAGGCGCGGGAAGGTCTCGGCGATCTCGGCGATGGCCGGTCCCTCCTTGATGGAGGCCGGGGCGCGCAGCAGACCGAGCTTCAGGTTCTCGCGCACGGTGAGGCCGGGCACGATGCGCCGGTCCTCGGGCACGTAGGCCAGACCCCGCGGAAAGCGGGCATGGGCCGGGCGCCCGAGCAGATCCTCCCCGAGGAAGCGGACGGAGCCGGCGACCTTCGGGATCAGGCCCATCACGGCCTTCATGGTCGTGGTCTTGCCCGCGCCGTTGCGGCCGACCAGTGCCAGGATCTCGCCGGGTCGCACCTTGAGGGAGAGGCCGTGCAACACGTGACTCGGGCCGTACCACGCGTCGAGGCGATCGATCTCAAGCATGGCCGTACCCGCCGCTCTGGCCGAGATAGACCCGGCGTACGTCCCGGTCGGCCTGGATCTCGGACGGCGTCCCGTCGGCGATGAGCCGGCCGTGATGCAGCACGAGGATCCGCTCGGACAGGCCGAGGATCATCTTCATCTTGTGCTCGACCAGCAGGATGGTGCGGCTCTCCCCTAAGCGCCGCAGCAGCGCGACCATCTCCTTGGTCTCTTCCGGTCCCATCCCGGCGGTGGGCTCGTCGAGCAGCAGCAGCTTCGGGTCGGCGGCGAGCGCGATGCCGATCTCCAGCGCCCGCTGCTCGCCGTGGGCGAGCGAGGCGGCGGGCCGGTCGCGGCGGCCTGAGAGGCCGACCGCGTCGAGGATCTCGTCGGCGCGCATGCCGAGGCCGGTGAGCGCGTCGCGCCGGCTCCAGAAATCGTAGCGGCGGGTGCGGGCCTGGATCGCCGTGCGCACGTTCTCGTGGGCGGTCAGGCGCGGGAACAGGTTGGTGATCTGGTAGGAGCGGGCGATGCCGAGATGGGCAAAGCGCGCCTGGGGCACGCGGCCCATGTCGCGGCCGGAGAAGCGCAGGCTCCCGCTCGTCGGCTTGAGGGCACCGGAGAGCAGGTTGAAGAACGTGCTCTTGCCCGCCCCGTTCGGGCCGATGATGGCGGTGATGCGCCCCTCGCCGAAGGCGGCCGAGACCCCTTCGAGGGCGGTGAAGGCACCGAAGCGGCGGCCGAGGTTCTCGACTTCGAGGATGGGATTCGAGACCGGGTTCATCGGCGCCCCCGCAAGGCGGTGAGCCGCCCCAGTGCCGTGCCCCAGAGGCCGCGGGGCAGGAACAGCACGAACAGGATGAAGACGGAGCCGAGCGCGAGCTGCCAGTGCGGCGTCCAGAGGCTCAGAACGTCCTCCAGCACCAGCACGGTCAGGGCGCCGACGAAGGGGCCGAAGAAGGTGCCCGCGCCGCCCACCAGCGTCATCACGACCGCCGTGCCGGAGGTGTGGTAGGCGAGGCTGTCCAACGGCACGATCGAGAGGTGGATCGCCGAGAGCGCCCCGGAGAGGCCGCAGAACAGGCCGGACAGCACGAAGGCGAGGAGCTTGGTGCGCTCCACGTCGAAGCCGCAGGCGCGGGCCCGGGTCTCGTTCTCGCGGATCGCCTCGATCACCGCGCCGAAGGGCGAGGCGAGGATGCGCGAGATCAGCCCGAGCGCCGCGCCGACGAAGGCCAGCACGAAGAGGTACTTCGTCAGCGGGTTCAGGATGTCGAGAGAGACGATCCCGAGGTCGATGGTCGAGACCGTGAAGCCGCGAAGCCCGTTCTCGCCCCCGGTCCAGGAGGAGGCCTGGAGCGCGACGTAGTAGACGAGTTGGGCGAGCGCCAGCGTCACCATGGCGAAGTAGATGCCGCGCGAGCGGATCGACACCGTGCCGATGGCGAGTGCCAGCCCGCTCGCGGCGACGACCGCCAGCGCCATCGCCAGCAGCGGGTGCAGGCCGAACGCGCCGATGCCGATCCCGGTGAGGTAGGCCCCCGTGCCGAAGAAGGCGGCGTGGCCGAAGGAGAGGAGGCCGGTATAGCCGTAGAGCAGGTTGTAGCCGACGGCGTAGAGCCCGTAGATCAGCACGTTGACGGCGAGCGCCTGCGAGGGAAGCAGGAAGGGCAGCGCCAGCAGCGCGAGGATCGACAGCGGGGCGCGCCAGCGCGAGACGCCGTCGAGCGCGATCGGCAAGCGTCGCGGCACCGTCGGCGGTGCCTCGGCGACGGTCTGGTCGAGGGTCTGCATTGCGGGGCTCCTCAAACGCCGAGGCCGGGCTTGCCGAATAGGCCCTGCGGCCGGACCAGCAGAACCAGCGCCATGAAGGCGAACATCGCGATGCTCGCCATCTCGGGGGCGAAAAGCGCGGTCATCGAGACCACGATGCCGACGAGCAGCCCGGCCACGACCGAGCCCATCAGCGAGCCCATCCCGCCGATCACCGTGACGGCGAAGGCCTCGCCCAGCACCACGGTGCCCATCTCCGGATTGACCGAACGCATCGGCGCGGCGAGCACGCCGCCGAGCGCGGCCAGCGCGATGCCCAGCCCGAACACCCACATCCACAGCCGCTGGATGTCGATCCCGAGCACCCGCAGGATCTCGGGATCGCGGGCGCCGGCCCGCACGATCAGTCCGAGCCGCGTCCGCTCCAGTCCGTACCAGAGGGCGACGAGCACCAGCGCGACCACGCCCACCACGAACAGGCGGTAGATCGGGAAGAAGCCGATGCCGAGATCGGCCACGCCCGACAGCTCCTCCGGCGTGGCGAAGGGCAGCCCGTCCGAGCCGAACAGGATGCGCACGCCCTCGACCAGCACGTAGCCGAGGCCGAAGGTGAGGAGCAGCGGATCGTCGGGCGAGCGCCCGGCCAGCGGCCGGATCAGGAAGCGCTCGATCACGAGGCCGAGCGCCCCGACCATCAGCGGGCCGAACAGCAGCGCCGCCCAGAACGAGCCGGTGCGCTCCATCACGAACACGCCGGCATAGGCGCCGACCATGAAGACGTGGCCGTGGGCGAAGTTCACGATGCCGAGCATGCCGAAGATGATCGACAGGCCGAGCGCCAGCATCACGAACACGGCGCCGAGCGCCACGCCCGAGAAGAGCTGCATGGCGATCAGTTCGAGGTCGAAGAACTCCGGATTCATGGGCGCCTCCCGTTGCCGTCAGGCGCGATGGCCGAGCTCGTCGCAGGTGCGGAGCATCGCCTCCGCGCCCGGCTCGACCTCGAGGATCCTGAACAGGTCCACCTCGCCCTTCATCTCGGATTTCGGCTTGGACTCGGTGACGAGCACCGACTGGATCGCCTGATGATCGCAGGAACGGTAGCTCTCGGGGCCCTTGGCGACGTCGTATTTGAGGGCTTCGAGCGCAGCGATGACCTTGTCCGTGTCGGTGTCGCCCGCCGCCTGGACCGCCATCAGCAGGGAGCGCACGGCGGTGTAGCCGTAGGCGCCGTAATCGGTCGGCACCGCGCCCGCATAGGCCGCCCGGAACGCGTCGTTGAACGCCTTGGCCGTCGGCACCGTCTCCTCAAGGCCCCAGTAGTAGTTGCTGGCGCCGACGACGCCCGCGAAGGCGTCCGCGCCGCCCGCGAGGCGCTGGTTGTGCAGCAGCACCGGCACGACGATCTTCGAAGCCTTCTTCAACCCGAAATCGTTGGCCTGCTTGATGCTGTTGGCCTGATCCCGGCCGAAATTGCAGATGCACAGGATGTCGGGGCGCATGGCGCGCAGGCGCGGCATGAAGGTCGAGTAGTCGGGCGCGCCGAACGGGTGCAGGATCTCGCCCGCCGTCTCGGCTCCGATGGCGGCCGCCGCGCGCTTGAAGCCGCGCAGCATCTCGTGGCCGTAGGCGTAGTCGGCGGCGAGATACGCCACCCGCGTGCCCTTCTTGAAGGCGTGCTTGGCCACCGCCGCGGTGGTCATGTGTGGGTTGAGCGCCTCGTGGAAGGTGTGGCGGCTGAAGTCCTTGGCCTCGTTGATCGTGTCGGACTGGCTGATCGAGATGTAGAGGACCTTGCGCGAGCGGGTGATCTCGTTGACCGAGAGCTGCACCGCGCTCGACAGGGCGCCGACGATGAAGTGGGCCCGGTCCTTCTCGATCAGCTCCAGCGTCCGGGTCGCGGCCTCGCCGGGGTTGAGCTTGTCGTCGCGCACCAGCAACTCGGCCATGCGCCCGTTCAGGCCGCCGGCCTCGTTGAACTGCTTCACCGCCAGTTCTGCCGAGCGGATCTGGTCCTTGGCCTCGGCGCCGAACGGGCCGGTGACCGGCGTCGGGAAGCCGATGCGGATCGGCTCCGCCGCCCGGGCGACGAAGGGCATGCCGATCCCGGCGAGCGTGCCGGCCGCGGCCATGCCCCGCACGAGCGTCCGGCGCGAGACGGCGCCGTGTCCCGGTCCCTGTCGGTTCATCGTTCTCTCCCTGTCGTCGCGCGGACTCGTGCGTGCGGTCCCGCGTCGCGAAATCGAATGTGCGCGCTCAGATCACGTCGAGCGCCCTCAGGATGCGTTCGGGCGTCATCGGCAGCTGCGAGATGCTGGCGCCGAGCGGGCGCAGGGCATCGTTGACGGCGTTGAGCGCCGCGCCCGAGGAGGCGGCGGTGCCGGCCTCGCCGCAGCCCTTGGCGCCGAGTTCGGTGTCCGCCGTCGGCGTCTCGACATGCGCGATCACGATGTCGGGCATCTCGCAGGCCATCGGCACGAGGTAGTCGGTCATCGAGCCGTTCAGGAGCTGGCCGGTCTCGCCGTAGCGGCACTCCTCGAAGAAGGCGGCGCCGAGCCCCTGCACCACGCCGCCGCGGATCTGCTCGTCCACCAGCAGCGGGTTGATGACCCGCCCGCAATCCTCGACCACCCAGTGCTTCAGGATCGTCACGAAGCCGGTCTCGGCATCGACCTCGACGAGGCTGCCGTGGATGCCGTTGGTGAAGGCGAAGGGGTAGCCGCGCGGTGCGAAGTGATGCGCCACCGTGAGCGCGGGCGAGACGTCCGGCGGCAGCAGGTCGGAGCGGTAATAGGCGAGGTTCGCCAGCTCCTTTAGCGTCATGCGGGGCGTGCCGTCGGCATCCGTCACCGCGCCCTCGCGGATGTCGAGGGCCTCGGCCTCCGCCTGCAGGATCGCCGCGGCGATCTCGAGGATGCGCCGCTTCAGCTTGCGGCTCGCCTGGAGCGCGGTCTCGCCGCCGATGCCGGCGCCGCGGCAGGCCCAGGTCGCGCCGCCCGAGGGCGTCGTCTCGGTGTCGCCGGTGAGCACGCGCACCGCGTCGCGATCGACGCCGAGCCCCTCGGCGACGATCTGGCCGACGATCGCCTCGCTGCCCTGGCCCTGCTCGGTGATGCTGATGGCGCATTGCACCTCGCCGGCCGGCGTCAGCTTGAGGACGCAGCCGTCCTGCGCCGAGATGTGGGCGCCGCCGACCCCGTAGAAGGCGGGCGTCGGGTTGGTGATCTCGACATAGGTGGCGATGCCGATGCCGCGATGGACGCCCTTCTCGCGCAGGGCGGCCTGCTCGGCGCGCAGGCGCGGATAGTCCATCAGGTCGTGGAGCCGCGACAGGCAGGTCGCGAGCGAGAGCTTCTCGAACCGGTACCCGCTCGGCGTGGTGTGCGGGTACATGTCGTCGGTGATGGTGTTGCGCCGCCGGATCTCGAACGGGTCGAGGCCGAGCCTGTCCGCGGCGAGATCGACGAGGCGCTCCGTCACCGCGCAGGCGATCGGGTGGCCGACCGCGCGGTACTGGCTCATCTGCACCTTGTTCTGCGCCACCACCGTGAGGTCGGCGCGGTAGTCGGTGAGCCGGTAGGGCGCGCCGATCAGGCGCACGACCTGGTTGCCCTCCACCGCGCTGGTGCGCGGATAGGCCGAGAACGGGCCGACGCCGGTCACGTCGTCCACCTCGATCGCCGTCAGGATGCCGTCCGGAGCGAAGGCGAGGCGGGCGCGCACCCGGTGGTCGCGGGCGTGGATGTCGCTGGCGAAGGCCTCCATCCGGTCGGCGGTGAACTTCACCGGCCGCCTGAGCAGGAGGCTCGCGCCCACCACCGCCATGTCCTCGTGGTAGACGTGCAGCTTCATCCCGAAGGAGCCGCCGACATCGGGCGCGATCACCCGCACCCGCGCCTCGGACAGGCCGAAATGGCGGGCGTAGAGATCCTGGAACTGGTAGGGGGTCTGGGTCGATTGGTGGACGGTGAGCCGCTCCTCGCTCGGGTCGAAATCGGCGAGCGTGGCGCGCGGCTCCATCGTCACCGCCGTGTGCCGGCCGAAGCGCAGATCGACCGCGACGCTCTGCGCTCCCGCGAAGGCCTCCGCCGTCGAGCCCGCCTCGATGCGGGTGCGGAACAGGACGTTGTCGGGCGCGTCCGCGTCGATGCGGGGCGCGTCGGGGGCGCGGGCGGCGTCGAGATCGACCACCGCCTCCAGTTCCTCGAACGCGACCTGGATCGCTTCGAGCGCGTCCTCCGCCTCGGCGCGGGTCTCGGCCACCACCATCACCACCGGCTGCCCGGCCCAGACGACCTTCTCGAGGGGCAGCGGGAGTTGCGGCGCCGAGCGCATGCCCTTGAAGTGGCTGAGCGTTCCGACCCACGGCGTGCAGATCGCGGAAAAATCCGCGCCCGTCAGCACCCGATGCACGCCGGGCATCGCGGCGGCCTCCGACACGTCGATGGCGCCGAGCCGGGCATGGGCGTAGGGGCTTCGCAGAAAGGCGGCGTGGAGCATGCGCGGCAGGCTCACGTCGTCGGTGTAGCGGCCCCGCCCCGCGAGCAGGCGCTTGGCGCCCGGACGCGGCAGGCCGCGGCCGATATAGCGGCCCTTCTCGCGGTGGCGGGCCGGGCTGTCGGTCGCCGCACTCACGCCGCGTCCTCCCGCATCGGGGCTGCGCCCGCGACGCTCTCGATGGCGTCGACGATCGCTTCGTAGCCGGTACAGCGACAGTAATTGCCGGAGAGCGCGTCGCGGATCGCCGCTCGCGTTGGTTTGCGTCCACTCGCGCGGCAGTCGCGGATAAAGTCACGGGCGACCACGAGGATGCCCGGCGTGCAGAAGCCGCATTGCAGGGCGTTGCGGGCGTGGAAGGCCGCCTGCAATTCGGCGAGTTCGCCGGACTCCGACAGGCCCTCGACCGTGTCGATCCGCATCCCGTCCGCCTGGACCGCGAGCATCAGGCAGGCATGGACCGGCTGTCCGTCGAGATTGACGATGCAGGCGCCGCAGGCGCCGACCTCGCAGCCGAGATGGGTGCCGGTGAGGCCGAGATCCTGCCGCAGGAAGTCGGCCAGCGAGACTCGCGGCTCGACGAAGCGGCGGAGGCGGGCGCCGTTGACGGTGACGGCGACGGGCTGCGGCTCGATCATGCCGCCATCTCCCCGGTCTCTTGTTCCCTCAGGGCGGGCAGCACCCGGCCGAGCAGGACGCGGGCGAGATGCATCCGCGCCGCCGCCGAGAAGCCCTCGTCCTCGTCCGGCGCGAGGTCGTCGGCGAGCGCCGCCGTGGCTTCAGCGATGGCCGCCGCATCGAGCGGCCGGCCGGCAAGCGCCGCCTCGGCCGTCGGCGCCCGCATCGGCGTCGGGCCGACCGAGCAGAAGGCGAGGCGGGCCGATTCCACCGTCTCACCGGTGAGGACGAGATGCGCCGCGAGGCCGACCAGGGCGTAGTCGCCGCGCCGCCGGGCGATTTCCTCGAACCGCATCCGCGTGCCGGGCACGGGCAGCGGCACGCGCACCGCGGTCAACATCTCGCCGGGCTCGATCACGTTCTCGAACAGGTCGAGGAAGAAGTCGTCCGCCGCGACCGTCCGGGTGCCGTCACGGCCGGTGATCTCGAACTCGGCGCCGAGCGCCCGCATGCAGGCCGGCAGTTCGGAGGCCGGGTCCGACAGGGCGAGGCTGCCGCCCATCGTGCCGAGATTGCGGATCGCCGGATGCGCCATGTAGGCCGCGGCCTGGGTCAGGAGCGGGGCATGCTCGGCGATCAGCGGGGAGGCCAGCGTCTCGGCGTGACGCGTCAGGGCGCCGATGCGCAGCCGGTCGCCCTCAATCGCGATGCCGCGCAGACTTTCGATCCGTCCGATGTCGATGAGCAGGTCGGGCGCGTCGAGGCGCAGGTTCAGCGCCGGCAGCAGACTCTGGCCGCCCGCGAGGAAGCGCGCCTCGCCTTCACAGGCGGCATAGGCGTCGAGCGCCTCCGCCACGCTTGCCACGCGGCGGTAATCGAAGGCACGAGCCTTCATGAGCGTCCCTCCCACAGGCCGCATGTCGCTGCGGTCGATCGTTTGTCCGATCGTTGTTGACCGCTTGGTTACAAGCTATCCAAGTGCGGACGATCGCGTCAAGCGAAATAACCAAACGGTCACGAAGCATGGATTCGCCCGCCACCCTGGAGGATGCCCCGGACGGAAAGTCGCCGACGCTCGACCTCATCGGCCGGCGGCGCCTTCCGGCGGCACAGCGTGAGCAGCAGATCGTGGAAGCAGCGGCGCAGTTCTTCGCCGAGCACGGCCTCGGCGGTCAGACACGGGAACTGGCCAAGAGCCTCGGCATCACGCACTCGGCGATCTTTCGCTATTTCCCCACCAAGGAAGCGCTGCTCGACCGCGTCTACGAGCACGTCTACGTGCAGCGCTGGAATCCGGCCTGGAGCGGCTTGGTGCAGGACCGCTCGCAACCGCTGGAGGCACGGATCCTGCGCTTCTACAGCGAATATGCCGGGAGGATCTTCGACTATGTCTGGGTGCGCATCTTCGTCTTCTCGGGGCTGAAGGGCTACGACATCGCTCCGCGCTATCTTGAGATCGTGCGTGAGCGCGTCATCCATCCGATCTGCGCTGAACTCCGGGCGGATCTCGGCCTGCCGGATTTCGCCACGGTGCCCTTGAGCGAGCGGGAGGCCGAGGCGGCCTGGGCCCTACACGGCAAGGTCTTCTATCTCGCGATCCGAAAGTTCGTTTATGGCTGGCCGATCCCAGAGGATCTTTCTCAGACGCTCTCCGATGATGTCGGCGTCTTCATGCGCGGCGCACCGAAAATTTTCTTTGAGAGCACACAGGAATCCAAGGGAGCGTAATATTCTGGGCCACGCTTTGTTGTTTCAATTGCAATTCTATCCGTTGGATAGATCGGGACGAACTTTGCGAAATTGCACTCGTCTGCAATGGATAGAAGCCGATCATCGTCGGAGTTGTCTTGAACCATCGTTTTCAAGCCGGCTGGACTCGTAGCGGCCATTTGAGCGGCCGCACGTAAAGGGCCGAAAGCGGGCAAAAATTCGCGCTCCGCCTGTTCGGCTCTGCGCCACAAACGGACTTTCTGTTTTGGTTGAACCAGGGCCAGCCCCGACCATCCTCATCGCGGTTGCCCCTCACGGCTCTGTCAGCGGACGAAGATTATAGCCCGGCGGCTTCGTCCGCTCGATCGCCGCAGCCGCTCGCATCACGTCGTATTCGCCGAGCGTGCGGCCCACGATCTGGAGGCCGACGGGCATTCCATCCGAGGCAATCCCCGCGCAGACAGAGGCGGCGGGCTGGCCCGTGAGGTTGAAAGGATAGGTATAGAAGGCCCAGGAGACGAGGCTGCGATCTTCCAGCCCCTCCGGGATGTTCCTGCCTGCTTCCAAGGACGAGATCGGCAGTGTCGGCGACACGAGGACATCGTAGCCGGTGAAGAAGTCGACCATCCGGTCCCGCAGCGCGTAGCGCGCGAAGACGGTCTCGTAGTAGGCGCGCATCTCCTGAGCGAGGGCGGCGTCGAGCACGTCGGCGACGGCGGGGTCCAGGAGGTCGCGGCGGCTTTCGAGAACGCCGCGCAGGCGGGTGCCGATGCCGGCGTAGAACTCGGCCGTCCAGAGAGCGGCTGGATCGGACTCGAAGACGGTCTCGACCTCTTCCACGATCGCGCCCTGGTCTGCCAGCGTCATCGCAGCGGCACGGGCGATGGCGGCGACCTCCGGGTTGGGCCGCGCGTAGCCGAGTGTCGCGCTCCAGGCGACCCGCAGGCCGGCGATGGAAGCTTTCACCGCGCCCAAAAGGTCCGGGACGGGCCCGGCCACCGCGGAGGGATCGCGCGGATCGTGGCCGGCGACCGCCGTCGTCAGCAAGGCGGCATCGGCGACGTTGCGAGCAAGCGCGCCGACATGGGCCAGCGTCGGCGTTGCCGAGGTCGGCCAGACCGGAACCCGCCCGAATTGCGCCTTGAACCCGACGAGGCCCGTCAGCGCTGCGGGAATGCGCAGGGAGCCGCCGCCGTCGGTGCCGAGTGCGAAGGGCGTGATCCCGGATGCCACCGAGGCGGCCGCGCCGGCGCTCGATCCGCCCGGTGTCTTCGCCAGATCCCAGGGATGGCGGGTGATGCCGGTGAGCGGCGAGTCGCCGACGGGCTTGGCTCCGAACTCACTCGTGGTGGTCTTCCCGATGATGATGGCGCCGGCGGCACGCAGGCGCTCGACGGCGGGGGCATCGGCGGCGGCGACATTGCTTGCCATGGCCCGCGAGCCGGACGCGTAGGGTTGGCCGCCCACCGCGATCAGATCCTTCACCGAGACCGGCAGGCCGTGGAGCAGCCCGAGAGGCGCGCCGCGCATCACAGCGTCCTCGGCCCGGCGCGCGGCGCTGCGGGCCTCCTCCGGCATCAGGTGGCAGAAGGCATTCAAGGACGCTTGGCTCGTCTCGGCACGCGCGAGGGCGCGCTCCGTCAGCTCGACCGGCGAAATCGCGCGCACCGCGATCAGGCGGCGCAATGCGAGCGCGGTCATGAAGTCGAGGTCGCTCGTCATCGCTCCACTCTCTGCAAGGGAGGCGCGGCGCCCGAGGGGGCGCCGCAATGGCGTCAGTCGTTGACGAGGGCGAAAGCGCGGACCGGCGAGCCGGAGCCGCCCTTGAACTTCAGCGGCGCGCCGAAGAACTGCACCTCGCCCTTGCCCAGAAGCTCCTCCAGGTTCACCAGCCATTCCCAATGGCTCATGCCAAGTTCACGGCAGAGGCGATGCTGAGCGAAGATGTTGTCGCTCGGCTTATCGGTGGAGGGCCCCTCGACACCGTGCATCTTCGAGCCGCGCTCGTGCAGCCATTGGGTGGCCTCCACGGTCAGCAGCGGGTTCTTCCACACCGAGTCGAGGCTTGGATAGTTGCGCGCGTGGAAGCCGGTGCAGAGCAGGACGATGTGTCCGTCGACCTTGACGCCGCTCTTGGCCTCCGCCGCCTCCATGTCGGCGACCGTGATGTCGCCGAGATCGGGGATGTGACGCAGGTCGAAGCAGACCGCCTTGCCCATGAACAGCTCCAGCGGCATCTCGTCGACCGGCTGGCCGTTCGGATCGACGTGCCGGAAGGCGTCCACATGGGTGCCGACATGGTCGAGCATCGCGATGAAGTTCGTCTGGAAGGTCATCGCATCGCCCGGCACGCCGAGATTGAGGGCGGCCGAACTCGCGTGACTGAGATGCGTGGTGATCACCGGCCGCTGGAAGAGCTTGTGGGCCGGCATGTTGTCCTCGATCAGGAGGCTCAAATCGACGACGCGCTGGGGCATGGCGGGTCCTTTTCGGGCGTGACGGATCGTTCACGGCACCGTCCGGTGCCGTGCCGTATCGGGTTCGGCGGGATGCCGCTCTCAGGCGGCTTTCTTCTTGCCGAGAAAGGTCTCCATGACCTCCGGGTCGCGGGCAATGAGCCCGCTCGGGCCGTCCCGCACCGTGCGCCCCTGCGCCACCACGTAGGCGTGGTCGGCGATGGCGAGCGCGTAGGATGCGAGCTGCTCGACGAGAAGAATGGTGAGGCCTTGGCCGTTGAGGTCGCGCAAGACGCCAATGAGTTGCTCGACGACGCGGGGCGCGAGGCCGAGCGAGAGTTCGTCGATCACCAGGAGGTCGGGTTCGGCCATCAGACCGCGGGCGATGGCGAGCATCTGCTGCTCGCCGCCCGACATGCTGCCGGCCGGCTGGCGCAGCCGCTCGCGCAAGCGCGGGAAGAGCGCGAGCGCCCGCTCCAGCGTCCGCTTCGCCCGCGCCGTCTTGAGGCCGCCATGGGTGTAGGCACCCAGTATCAGATTGTCCTCGACGGTTTGGTCGGGGAAGATCAGGCGTCCCTCGGGCACCATCGCGAGACCGCGGGCGACCTTGGCATGGGCGGGCAGCCGCGTGACCTCCTCGCCCTTGAACAGGACGCGGCCACCGCTCGGTCGTACGAGGCCGGTGATCCCGCGCATCAGCGAGGTCTTGCCGGCACCGTTATTGCCGATCACGGCGACCAGCTGGCCGCGCTGCACGGTCAGGTTCGCACCGCGGAGCGCGGTTGCCGCGCCGTAGCGGACTTCGAGGTTCTCGACCGAGAGAAGCGGAGTATCGGTCATCAGGCGGCCTCCTCGCGGCGGAAGCGGGGCGTGCGCAGGATCGCGCCGGTCAGGCCGTAGCCGTGATGGGCAAAGCCACCCACCATGACATTCTCCAGAACCGTCATCTGTCCGAACAGCTCGGTGTTCTGGAAGGTGCGGGCGAGACCGAGCCGCGCAATGCCGTGAACTTTGAGGCCGGCAAGATCGGTCCCGTCGAGGTGCACGCCCCCCTCGCTCGGGCGATAGAAGCCCGAGATCGTGTTCACGAAGGTCGACTTGCCGGCTCCGTTCGGACCGATCAGAGCGTGGATCTCGCCTGGGGCGACCCGAACGCTCGCAGCGCTCAGCGCCGTGAGCCCGCCGAAGCGAACGGAGAGGCTGTGGGTCTCCAGGCCGGTAGGCTTGCGGCTCGCGAGAAGCTCGGCGGCGGGCATGCCTTGGCCCGGCTCGACCCCACGCGGGCCGGGGCGCAGACGGGCGTAGAGTTGGCCCAGCGTACCCAGGATGCCGCCGGGCAGGCCGAACATCACCGCCAGCAGCAGGGCGCCGTAGGCGAATTTCTGCCACTCGGCGAAGCGCTGCAGCACCTCCGGCAGATAGGTCAGGATGAAGGCGCCGACGATCGGTCCGAAGGTCGAGGCCGCTCCTCCCAGAATCACCATCAGCAGGAATCGGACGGAATCCGAGAAGGTGAAGATGTCGGGCGAGATATAGGCGTTGAGGAAGGCGTAGAAGCTGCCCGCGATCCCCGCCGTCATGGCCGCGACCGCGAAGGCGAGCGTGCGGATCCCCGTCGCGCCGATGCCGAGGCTGCGCGCGGCCGTCTCGCTCTGGGCGACCGCCAGCATCGCGCGGCCGTAGCCCGAGTGCTTCAGGTTGTGCGCCGCCAGCGTGGCGAGAAACAGGGTGATGGCGAGCACGGCGTAGAAGGCGTAGCCCGAGAGCGGAACTCCGAAGAGGTTCGGGCCGGGGATGCCGCTGAGCCCCGTCGTGCCGCCGGTGAGGCTCTGCCACTCGATAGCAACGTTCTCGACAATGAGGCCGAAGGCGATCGTCACCACCGCGAGATAGACGCCCCGCACCCGCACGCTCGGATAGGCCAGCGCCGCGCCGAAAAGCCCGGCCACCACCGCCGCGCCGATGCTTGCGAGGACGAGGTCGAGGTTGAACCGGATCGCCAGGATCGCGCCGGTATAGGCGCCGAGCGCGAACAGTCCGGCTTGGCCGAGAGAGACGAGGCCGGTGAGGCCGACGAGGACATTCAGGCCGACCGCGATCACGCCGTAGATCAGGAACAGCATGAACAAGCGAAGTTCGTACTCGTTGCCGGAGGTGAGCGGCACGACAACGAGGATGGCCGCGAGCAGCGCGAAGCCGAGGGTGTAGAGGGCCTTCATACCTTGAAGATCTCCCGGCGGCCGAACAGACCCTGGGGGAAGGCGACGAGGACGAGGATCATCGCACTGAAGCCGACGATCTCCCGCGCCGCGGTTGAAACGTAGCCCTCGACGAACTTCTCCATGACCCCGAAGGCGAGGCCGGCCAGGACGACGCCGGGGCCACTGGTGATGCCGCCGATGATGGCGACGGCGAAGCCCTTGAGCCCGAGGAGGACGCCCATGCTGGCGGAAGCCTGAATCACGGGGGCGACGAGCACGCCTGCCCCTGCGCCGAACAGCGCCGCGAGGCCGAAGGAGAACATCACGATCCGGTCGACGTTGATGCCCATCAGGGCGGCCGCTTGGCGGTTGTGGGCGACCGCCTGCATCGCTCTGCCGACGAGCGTGTGCCGTTGCATCGCGTGGAGGCCCGCCATCGCCAGCAGTGCGACGGCTGGGATGACGAGCTCCTGCGGATAGACGCCCGCTCCGAGGATCGAGATCGCCCCTGCAACGCCGGGCGAGGGTAAGGGGCGCGAGAAGCCGCCGAACTGCATCGTGGCAAGGGATTCGGCCATGATGCCGACGGCGATCGTGGTCAGCATCCAGCCGATCGAGGCGTTGGTGCCGATGAACGGTCGCACCGCGAAACGCTCCAGCACAACGCCGAACAAGGCCCCGGCCAGGATTGCGAGGAGGCAGGCGAGCGGCAGCGGCACGCCGGCATCGATGCCCATCACGGCGAGGACGGCGCCGATCATCAGCGTGTCGCCGTGGGCGAAGTTCACGGCCTTGGCGGCCGACCACATGATGTGGAAGCCGAGCGCGACGAGGGCGTAGATGCCCCCGATCGCGAGGCCTGAGAGCGTATATTGCAGGGCGGTCGTCATGGCTGCCGCGAGAGTTCCCTGTGTGAAGCGGACAGGCGTTCAGCGGAGTTGGGGCGACCCGGCGATCGGGATTCGAACGAGCCGCTCCCGCCCCTCCCTTCGAGGAGGGAGGGGGCGCGCGTGCCGTCAGTTCGTTCTGCCGTAGGGGGTCTGCGCAATCGGCAGGAGCTTGCCGTCGGACCAGACCGTCAGCTTGTATTCGCTCGGCAGGATTGCGTCCTGGCGTTCCGGGTCGGAAGAATCGAAAGCCGGATCGTATTTCGCGACCAAGCCCTCGTATCTGACTTGATAAAGCGCCTCGCGGACCTTCTTCCAATCGAAGGCACCGGCCTTCTCGATGGCCTGGGCCACGATGTGAACGGCGTCGTAGGTGTTGGCGATGCCGGAGCCCATCTTGATCTGCGACGGATCCTTCAGGCCGTACTTCGTCTGGATCTTCTGCCAGAGCGCTTGGCCTTTATGGTCGAGGTCGCCCATGAAGCTGTAGGTCTGCACGACCTGGACGCCATTGGCGAGCGGGCCGGCAAGTTCGCCGAGATTGCCGGCGATGCCCCAGGCGCCGATGATGGTGGGCTTGTAGCCGACCTTGTCCATCGAGCGGACGAGCTGGTTGCCCTCGCGGTCGAGGGCCCAGAACAGGGCAACGTCGGCACCCGAATCCCGCGCGCGGATCGCCTGCGCGGTCATGTCCTGATCGTTCCAGTTGAAGGTCTCCGTGGCGACCAATTCTTTGCCGGCCTTTGCGATCGCCGCCTTCACGTCCGGCACGGCACCGTTGCCCCACCCTGTATTCTCATAGAAGAAAGCGATCTTTCCGGTCTTCGAGACTTTCGCGGCCTGCTCGACGAGGAAGCGGGCGACCCATTTGTCCTTGGCCGATACCCGGAACATGTAGTTCGGATTGCGGCCGTTCTCGATGGCCTGTGTGTTGGCCGCGAGCACGCCGACGAACGGAATGCCGATGGCATGGACCGGCTCGACCTGAGCCACCGAAACGGTGGAGTGGTAACCGCCGAGGATGACGGTACACTTATCGGCAAGCGCGACGCGCCGGGTGTTGTCGACGCCGCGCGGCGGCGTTCCAGCGTCGTCATACTGGACGAAGCGCAACGGCTTGCCGAGGACGCCCCCCTTGGCATTGATCTCATCAAGGGCGATCTCGGCGCCCATTCTGATGGCTTGGCCGGTGAAGGCCGCCGGGCCGGTGATGGCGGCAGAGTTGCCGATGCAGGGCTCCTGCTGGGCAAGTGCCGAGCTTGGGGTCGTGAAAACCAGTGGCGCAGCCAGGAATAGTCGACGCAAATACTTCGGCGCAACCATGAGTTGGGCTCCAATTCACTGACGATGCTCGGGCGCAGCCCCGATGTTCAGGCTATGGCCGTCAGGCTACGCAACGAATACATCAGGTATCAAAGACCAAATTCCGATGTGAGCCATTGGAATTTCCTATGAGCATCGTTCATAGGCGAGTGTCGATGAAGCGATTTCCTGGTAAGATTATGTTTTTGCTTGTAAATTTTATATGTAATGCACATAGTTTGCGCAGATTGCTCGGCCTTAGAGCAGTTTGACATAGGCGTGGAGTTCCGCGCCTTGTCACAAAGGCCCCGGGTTGGATTGCCATGGATCTTCGTCAGCTTCGGTACTTCACGCAAATCGCGGAGAGCGGGAACGTCTCTCGGGCCGCTGAGGTGCTGCGGATCGCCCAGCCCTCGCTCAGCCAACAGATGCGCAATCTTGAGGACGAACTCGGTGTCGAATTGCTGTTCCGGCACGCCCGCGGGGTCACGCCCACGGAACTCGGGCTGAAGTTCTACGAACACGCGCGGCGCATCCTGCAGGAGGTCGAGCGGGCCAAGGATGTCATGCGCTCACAGGCAACGAGCCCGAGCGGACGAATCTCGGTCGGATTGCCGACTTCAGCCTGCCGTGGTCTTTCTCTGCCACTCCACCGGGCCATGGCGGAGGCGCTTCCCAACATCCGTCTCCATATCGTCGAGGCGATGAGCGGTGCGTTGGACGAGTGGATCCAATCCGGACGCCTGGACGTCGCGCTGCTCTACGATCACAAAGCGTTCGAACACGTGGCTTGGACCGAGATGATGGTCGAGGACCTGATGTTCATCGTCCCCACCTCTCATCCGCTGGCCGCGCGGCGCGAGATCGCGTTCGGCCAGGTCTTTCAGCAGGCGCTTCCAGTGGTGCTGCCTGGCCGCCCGAACGTGCTGCGCACCGTGATCGAGCAACTCGCGGCACGCCACGACATCGCTCTGGCCGCAACGGATTGCGAGAGCCTGCCGGCGATCGCGGAGCTCGTGCGCGCTCAGGCCTTCGCGGCCATCATGCCGCATTTCGCCCTGGCTGCGGAGATCGAGCGCGGCGAGATGGTCGCCATGCCAATCGTCGATCCGACACCGTCCTGGCGACTCTCCGTTGTGGTGTCTCAGCGAACTCTGAATACCCGTGGTAGCGAGGCCGTTGCCGAAGTTCTGGCAGGCGTGATCGGAGATCTCGTCCAGCGTTCCGTCTGGCGCGCTCGCCTCAAGCCCTCGGAGCGCCCCGCCCCTGTGCGCGCTCGTGCCTGAAATCCGCCGGCGGTCTCCTCAGCGAAAGCGTGGTTGCTCTGCAGCGGCTGACGGTCAAACCCGCCGATGGGCTGCGGGCGCTGCACCCGGAGCATCGTGCTGGAAATCAAATCCAGGACGATGGGGCTAGCCTCTTGTTTTCGCACCATCTTTTTTCGAAAGCCGCAGGCCACCTTTCGGGATGATGCTCTGGGCGAAGCCGTATCACGCAGCCGTCACGCGGCCAGCACGCCATCGGCCTCTGTTATAAGCCATTGCCTTGGATAATCTCTCTGATGCGGGACATCAGTGTATCCACCGCGAAAGGCTTTGTGATCATCGCCATGCCGGGATCGAGAAATCCCGAAGGCGTCGCCGCGCCTTCCGCATAGCCGGTAATGAACAGCACCTTCAGGTTGGGGCGGGTTTCGCGCGCTTGATCCGCGAGTTGCCGTCCGTTCAGGCCGGGCAAGCCGACGTCCGAGACAAGAAGGTCGATCTGCACCGACGACTTGAGGACCCGTAATCCGGAGAGCCCATCCCCAGCCTGAAGGGTCTTGTAGCCGAGGTCATGGAGGACCTCGACGATGAGGTCCCGCACGGTCTGCTCGTCCTCGACCACAAGCACGGTCTCGCCCGCTCCACGTGGGATTTCCCCAACCTCCGGCGCAGGAGCCGCCTCGACATGGCTCGCGGCGTTGCGAGGAAGGCGAATGGTGACCGTGGTCCCGCGATCCACGACACTCTCGATGTGCGCCTGCCCTTCGGACTGACGGGCAAAGCCATAGATCATCGACAGGCCCAGGCCCGTGCCCTGGCCGAGCGGCTTCGTGGTGAAGAACGGGTCGAAGGCCCGCGCCACAACCTCGGGCGGCATGCCGGTCCCCGTGTCGGAGACGCTGATGCAGACGTACTCCGATGTCAGTCCCGAGTTCCGCAGATCCGGGTCCTTCGCCTCGTGCCGCCCATTGGTGGTCGCGATGGTCAGGACGCCCCCGTTGGGCATGGCATCGCGCGCGTTGATGACGAGGTTCAGGATCGCGTTCTCAAGCTGGTGCGGATCGCACACGGTCGGCCAGAGGGCAGGCTCCGAGAGGACGCGCAACTCGATGGCTTCGCTCGTGGTCCGACGGAGGAGATCGGACATGCCGCCGATCAGCGCGTTCACGTCCGTCGGCTTCGGGTCGAGGGGCTGGCGCCGGGCGAAGGCGAGGAGCCGATGGGTCAGGGCCGCGGCGCGATTGGCCGAGGCCATGGCCGTCTCGATGTAGCGCTTCAGGTTCTCGGTACGGCCCTGCCGCATTCGGGTCTGCATCAGGTCGAGCGATCCGACGATACCGGTGAGCAGGTTATTGAAGTCATGCGCGATGCCGCCGGTGAGCTGCCCCACGGCTTCCATCTTCTGGGACTGGCGCAGGTTCTCCCCCATGCGCTCGCGCTCCTCGGCTTCGGCCTTGAGCCGTTCGTTCGCCTGCGCGAGTTCGATCGTGCGTTCCGAAACCTGACTTTCCAAGGTCGCGCCGGCCTCGCGCAACTGCCCGGCCTGGGTCTCCAGTTCGGCATAGAGCGCGACCACACCGCGGTTGGTCTCCGCCAACTCGGCGTTCAGGCGCCGGGCTTCCTCCTCGCGTTCGGACAGGTCCGCGAGGCTGGCGAGCAATTCGCGGTTCTGCTCGCGCATCGCGGCTTGTGGCCCCTCGCTCCAGCCCCGCATCGCCTCCGCCAACGCGGCGACCGCCGGTCCGGTGAGCGAAGGGCGGCCAGCGGGGATGACCTTCCCCAGCGTCACCGTCGTGCCGTCGCCGGGTTTGGTGAGAACGTCAAAGCGATCCACGAGCCGACGCGACCCGGTGATGCCGATGCCGAGGCCCGTGGCCGAACGATACCGGCCCTCCAGGATCGCCGAGAGTTCGGCGATGCCAGGTCCCTGATCGACGATGCGCACGACCAGGGCTTGACGCCCGGCTAGGACATCGACCCCGAGCTCAACGCGACCACCGCCCGCATAGTCATGGGCGTTGCGCGCGATCTCGGAGACAGCGGTGGCGATCCGGGTCTGGTCTGGCGCGCCGAAGCCGATTTGCCCTGCCACGCGTCGGACGCGCTGGCGCACGGTGAAGATGTCATCCTCGTGCGCGATCATCATCGTCACGAGAGGCCACTTCACGATGCCGGGTCCTTGGCGACCACGACCGTGGCGTCATCGCGCCCCCGCGCGAAGTCGCGGTAGATTACGCCTGCGATGAGGGTGGGATGTGCGCCGACGAGGCCCGGGTAGTTTTCGAGGGACCAGCTTGTTCCAATACCATCCGAGCACATCACGAGAACGCTTTGTGGGGTGAAGGGATACTCGAACTCCTGGATGCGGCGGGCGACGAGGCCAGCGGTTCCGGACAGGGAAACGAGGCGCTTGGTCACGCCACCGGTGATCACGCCACCCGCGACGTTGCCGATGCCGGCGAACACCAGCGTCCCACGATCGGCGTCATAGCGCGCCACCGACACCGCTCCGCCGCGAGTATGTCCAAGGCCTGCATGAACCGACGCAAGGATGCGACCCGGAGGCTCATGATCGTGCGCGCGAAACACGCGCACGGCCGCATCTGAGGCCTGTGCGGCCAGAGGTCCGTGTCCGAGACCGTCGGCAACCAGCACGGTCCACCCCTTGCCGTGCGGACGGACGCAGTAAGCGTCCCCGCTCACGGCCTCGCCGCGCAAAGGCACACCTACAGCTCCGAAATGTGGAACCGGACCGGGGGCCACGGATGAGGCCCGGCTGACTGTACTCGTGATCCGCGTAAGCACAGCGAGGCCTCTGTTTGGCCACGCGGCCATATCGAAGGCTTGGGACTGACGCCTGACAGCACCAAGGCCAGTGCCGGGGCTGCCTCCGGTGGAATAGCCGTCGCGTAGCACTGCCGCCAAGTCGGAGATCCCGGTGCCACGGTCGAGCGCCAGTATCTCGACGCCCGTACCCGTCTCGTCCTCAAAGATTCCGATGAGGATCTCGCCGTTGGTCCCGTATTTGACGAGGTTAGTCGCAAGCTCTGTCACGACGATGGCGACACGGCCGACCGCAGTCTCATCGAATCCTAATGAGAGGGCGACCCCGCTTGCCCGGCGCCTCGTTTCTGCAACCTGGCTTGCCTCCGTCACGGTGACGCTGATCATGCTCATTTCCAGCGCGCGATGATGACGCGTGTCCCGATGCCGACGGTCGACTCGATATGAAACTCATTGGATAGGCGTTTGGCGCCGCTCAAGCCAAGGCCCAGGCCGCCTCCCGTGGTGTAGTGGTCGGTAAGGGCAAGTCCGATGTCGGGGATGCCCGGGCCCTCGTCCTCGAATGTCAGGCGCACGCCACGGCGGCGGCCCACCTGTAGAATCTCAATCCGAACTTCGCCGCCGCCACCGTAGTCCAACGTGTTGCGGGCGAGTTCGCTTGCGGCGGTGACGATCTTGGTTTGATCGACTAAGCCAAAGCCGGCCTCGACCGCAAAGGTCCGGACGGCTTGGCGGACGCGCACGACATCGTCACCGGAGTGGATTGGTTTGCGCTCAGTCCTCGTAACGGCCACGAGTGCTCCTCAGGCCTTCGGCGTCTTCCTCGTTGAGCCGGGCCTGTATCATCGCCATCCCGCGCTCAACGTTCAGGGCCGTCTTGATTCCGGATAGCGTCAGGCCAAGTTCGACCAGTGTAATAGCGACTGCGGGGCGCATGCCGACGACGACAGTCTCTGCGTCGAGGACGCGCGAGACCGATGCGATGTTGTCGAGCATGCGCCCTATAAAGGAATCGACGATCTCCAACCCGGAGATTTCGATCAGCACGCCCCGCGCGCCGGTGCGCGAAATCATCGCCGTGAGGTCCTCCTCCAGGGCGACGGCGAGCCGGTCGTGCATGTCGACCTGAATGGTGACGATGAGCGCGCCGCCCAGCTTGAGGATCGGAATGCGGTCCATGGCGCTAGCGACGGCTCTCGTCAGACGCGGAAGGAGCCTTGCGCACGACGCTGCGGCCCGTCCTGCGAAGCGCCAGGGCGAAGGCATCGGCCAGGGTGGACTTCGAGATCACGTTTAGCTCCACGCCGAGGTGGACCATCGTTTGGGCGATCTGGGGTCGGATGCCGGAGACGATACAGTCGGCTCCCATCAGGCGAGCGGCGGCAATGGCTTTCAAAAGGTGCTGGGCCACCAGCGTGTCGACGGTCGGCACGCCGGTGATGTCGATGATGGCGATCTCGGCTTCCTCATCGACGATGGCCTGGAGGAGGTTCTCCATCACCACGCCGGTTCGGGCGCTATCCAGGGTGCCGATCAGGGGCAGCGCGAGGATTCCATCCCAGAGCCGCACGACTGGCGTCGAGAGTTCGGCGATCTCCTCGCTCTGGCGCCCGATCACCTCCTCGCGGCTCTGCTGGAAGACCTCCATCGTGTGGAGGCCGAGTTGGTCGATCACCTTGCTCGCCGACCAGATGCCGGCCGTCACCTGTGCGGCGTCCTTCCCGGACGCCCGGCTCAGGGCGTCGAAGATCGGCTCCTTGAGCGAGAACACGAAGGAAGCGGTATCGGTTGAAGTGAAGCCCTGGATGGCACGGGACCTTGAGATGTCTGCAAGGCTTTCACACAATGAAGTATAGGCGTCTTCGGTCGCGTCAGTGCTGCCTGAGGCAAGCGCTCGGCGGAATTGCCCGAGCACCGACTTGGCCTGCGTCTCAAGCTCGGCCTCCCGGATACGACCGGTCTGAAGCGCGCCGCCAGCCTTCAGAAGCGCGACCCTGATCCGCCCCCACTGAAGTGGTCCGCCCTGAGGTATGGCTTTTGAGCCAGATGAGGACGGACAGATGGGAACGAAGCGGCACAAGCCGGAAGACGTGGTCGCCAAGCTGCGGCAGGTGGATGTTCTGGTCTCGCAGGGCCAGAGCGTGGCGGAGGCGATCCGGGCCATCGGCGTGACGGAAGTGACCTACTACCGCTGGCGCAAGGAGTACGGCGGCCTGAAGAGCGATCAGGTTCGACGGATGAAGGACTTGGAGGTTGAGAACCAGCGGCTGCGCAAGGCGATTGCGGATCTCACCCTCGACAAGCTGATCCTGCAGGAGGCCGCTCGGGGAAACTGACCAGCCCCGCGCGCCGACGCGCCTGCATCGCGCATGTCATGAACGTCCTAGACGTCTCCGAGCGCCGCGCCTGTCGGGCGCTCGGGCAGCATCGCTCGACGCAGCGCAAGGTGCCGCGGGGAAGAGAGGATGAGGCCGCGCTGACAGCCGACCTCGTGGAACTGGCTCGCCAGTACGGGCGCTACGGCTACCGGAAGATCGGTGCATTGCTGAAGGCGGCGGGCTGGTTCGTCAACGACAAGCGGGTCGAACGGATCTGGCGGCGCGAGGGGCTGAAGGTCCCGTCTCGGCAGCCCAAGCGCGGCCGCATCTGGGACGGGGATGGTTCCTGCCTGCGATTGCGGGCGGAGCGTCGCGATCACGTCTGGTCCTACGACTTTGTCGAAGCCCGCACGCACGAGGGCCGCAAGTTCCGGATGCTGAACGTGGTCGATGAGTTCACGCGGGAGTGCCTGGCGATCCGCGTCGCACGCAAGCTGAAGGCGGTGGACGTGATCGACGTGCTGTCCGACCTGTTCATCCTGCGCGGCGTGCCCGGCCATATCCGCTCGGACAACGGTCCGGAGTTCATCGCCAAGTCCGTGCAGGCCTGGATCACCGGTGTCGGCGCCAGAACAGCCTACATCGCACCCGGCTCGCCATGGGAGAACGGTTACGTCGAGAGCTTCAACGCACGACTACGGGACGAGCTTTTGAACGGTGAGATCTTCTACACGCTCAAGGAGGCGCAGATCGTGATCGAGAGTTGGCGTCTACACTACAACAGCGTGCGCCCGCACGCCTCGCTCGGCTACCGACCACCGGCCCCGGAGGTGTTCGTGCCGGCCTTCACCGCTTGGCCGGCTGCGCTCACCCGGTCGGCTCCGCCGGCCAAGCGACCCGTGGAGCAAAGGCCGACCCTGCACTAACTTAGAACTTGGACCACCGCGTGGGGGCCGATCAACCCATGCGTCGAGGATCGCCGCTTCCTCGCTGGTGACCGTTTTGATCAGGACCTCGGTGCCGTCCATCGCCATTCAGATAATTCCTTGGGCCTGATCCTATTTCGTTCCATGCGTCTAGCCCACGCCGTAAGGCACCGATAGTCACGTTCGATGATGAACAGGCCCTCTGAGAATTTTATTCCTGGTCGCGAAATTTTTTGCCCGACTTGCTTGGGTGGTGTCATCCACTCATATGTCAGTTGCGCGGTCCGACTGATGAAGCAGAGGTCAGCGAGTTCGCCGACACCGAGAGCGCCATTGCGTAGGCTGCAGTCGAGTTTTGCGGGTGGGCGCCTGAATTGATTGCTTTGATCGCAGACAGCGAAAGCCGTCCGGTTCCGTGTCGGACCCATACGCTCCTGAGCAAGCATTGCCGGGGCCGCGTGGCGGGGCGATGCTGTGCATCCTGTGGTGTCGAATGGGGAAGTTGCGAACCTCGCAATGCTCAATGCGGTAGAACGCGGTCAGGCATTGGCAGTGTAATCTCTTCAGTAGCAGGCGCTCTCCTTCCACAACGAGCGGAGCTGATCGCTGAGAGGGTTAGGGCGCGCTTTGTCCGCGTCGGTAGGCCCCTGGATGCCAAGGTCGGTAAGTTGGAAGTCGAAGACCGCGGTGGAGTTGAACCCGTTTGTGGTCCACCGCCTACGCAAGTTCTCGGGCTGTGACAGCTTGGTTGGCGAGGGCTCGGGGCGTCAAGCCGCCCAGGGCCGTGTGGGGTCGATCGTCGTTGTCGTGGCACCTCCACTCCTCGATGCGCTCGCGGGCATCCGCGAGCGACAGGAACCGCGAGGCGTTCAGGCACTCCGCTCATAGGCGGCCGTTGAACGACTCGATATAGGCGTTGTCGGTCGGCTTACCCGGTCGAGAGAAGTCGATCTCGACCCCATTCATCTCGGCCGATGGGTCGAGCATGCGCCCGGCGAACTTCGGCCCGTTGTCGACCCGCCGGCTCTTGGGGCGTCCTCGCAGCCGGACCAAGGCGTCCAGCGCCTCGATCACCTGGAAAGCGCGGACGTTGGCTCTCGGATGTCAGCGAGAGCGCCTCTCGCGTGTCGCAATCGATTGCGGTCAGAGGAGGAATGGACGCCCGTCAAACAGGCGGTCGGACATGAAGTCCATGGCCCAGACCTCGTTTGGACCTCCGATCGCCGGCCGCCCTTGCCGGTAGCGCCGGGCCCGTTTGCGCTTGGGCAGCTTGGGCCGGATCGACAGGCCCTCGTCCCGGTAGATCCGGTCGGTGCGCTTGTGGTTCACCTTCCGGCCTTCCCGCCGCAACAGGATATGCAGCCGTCGGTAGCCGTAGCGCACCCGTGCGGCGGCCGACCCCTTCAGCGGCATCCGCAGCGCCACCTGCGGATCGGAGCGCTGCGATGAGCGGCCAAAGCCGGCAGCCTGACAGGCCCGACGCTCGCTGATGCCATGGGCCACCTGCAAGTGACCGGCGACCTCGCGGCGAACGGCGGGCCTCACCACTTTCGCTTGAGCACATCTTGCAGCATGGAGCGGTCCAGCGTCTGGTCGGCGACCAGCCGCTTCGGCTTGCTGTTCTCGCTTTCCCGTTGCTTGAGCCGCCGGATCTCCGGCACGCCCATGCCGACGAACGGCTTCTTCCGGCGTTAAAAGGTCAGCTCGGACACGCCCATCTTCCGGCAGGCCTCGTCCACCGTTGCACCGTTCTCCGCCTGGCGCAGGGCGAAGGCGATCCGTTCGTTCGTGAAGCGTTTGCGAGGCATGGCACCCGCCCTCCTTCAGGGTTCAGGATGCCCGAAAAACCTGCGCTCGGCGCGGACCAGTGTGGCGGTGCAGGGTCACCCGACCCGAGAATACGACAAAGGCCGCGCGATGGCGGCCTTGTAAGTCGTTTGTATGGTTGGGAAAACTGGAGCGGGCGAAGGGATTCGAACCCTCGACCCCAACCTTGGCAAGGTTGTGCTCTACCCCTGAGCTACACCCGCTCTCTTGTCCGTCTGGCCGGCGCCGTGGGCGCGTCCGTCGGTGGCGCTGGTAAACACTATCCCGGCCGGGGATGCAAGCGCCGAGGTCGAATTTTTTGCGCGGCTCACCAAAGCTCGGCCGGAGGCTGGCCGCCGTGGATTTCGTCGAGACGGGCGCGGGTGGCGCGGGTGGTGTCGGCCGGCAGGGCGTCGAGGGGGAAGAAGCCGGCCTCGGCGATCTCGCGGTCCGGCCGCTTCGGGCCCGTCACCGTGAAGGCCGGGACGATGTAGACGGCGATGTGGTCGCGGCGCAGTGCGCCTGGGTTGAGGAAGAAGCCGTGCAACTGCAGCGGGGCATCGGGCGACACCACGATCTCGGCCTCCTCACGGAACTCGCGCGCCATCGCGGCGGGGCCGCTCTCGCCCGGATCGATCCCGCCCCCCGGCAGATGCCAGCCCGCGACATAGGTATGGCGCACGAGGCACACCCTCCCCTGCCCGTCGATGGCGACGCCGCGCACGCCCAGCGTCATGCCGCGCGTGAACAGTGCGACCCGCAGGGACAGGCGGTGGAGCCAGGGTCGGTCGAGATTCGGGATCATGCCCGCCTTGTAGATGGCGGCGCTTCGCCCGTCGCGCCCCGGCTCGCTCACACGACCTTGAGCGCGATCGCGCCCACGCCCTCGATCCGCGCGCTCATGGCCTGGCCGCGTTGCACGGCCCCGACGCCCGAGGGCGTGCCGGTGAGGATCAGGTCGCCGGGATGCAACTCGAAATAGGTCGAGAGCAGCGCGACCTGCTCTGGCACCGACCAGATCATCTCGGAGAGGTCACCCCGCTGGCGCTCGGCACCATCGACGGCCAGCGTGATCGCGCCGGAGCGGGGGTGGCCGATGACGCCCGCCGGCCGCAGGGCGCCGATGGGGGCGGAGAAATCCGCCGCCTTGCCGAGCTCCCAGGGGCGCGCTTGCCGCTTGGCCTCGTCCTGAAGGTCGCGCCGGGTCATGTCGAGGCCGACCGCGTAGCCGTAGACATGGGTGCCGGCGGTCTCCACCGGGATGTCGCGCCCGCCCCGGCCGAGGGCGGCCACCAGCTCCACCTCGAAATGGTAGTTTTCGGTGCGGGGCGGATAGGGATGCTCGACCGTCACGCCCTCGGGCACGACCTGGAGCGTGTCGGCCGGCTTGAGGAAGAAAAAGGGCGGGTCGCGCTCGTCGGCGCCCATCTCGCGGGCATGGGCCCGGTAGTTGCGGCCCACGCAATAGACCCGGCGCACGGGAAACAGGTCGGAGCTGCCGTGGATCGGCAGCGCCGTGCGCGGCGGGTTCGGGATCACGGACAGCATAGCGCCTCAAGCCTCGTCTTCGGTGGGACGGCAAACACGGTCGGATCGGGCGGCGATCCGCTGCGGAAGGAGAACCCGCAAGCGCCCGGTGCGTGCCATTGCCCCGCATACCTTTCCCAGCATTCCCCATCCTCGGCCCTCGGTGCAAATGCCGTTCCCCCGGCCTATCTGAACCGGACGACGCCTTCGTTCGTCCCCGCCTCCGCCCTCCATCGATGACCGCTCCCCTCTCCCACGATCGCCTGCTGGCCACCCTCTCCGAGCGGCTCGGCCGTCGGCACGTGCGCACCGATCCGGCCGATCTCGCGCCGCATCTCGTCGAGTCGCGCGGGCTCTATCGCGGCCATGCGCTGGCCGTCGTGGCGCCGGGCACGACCGAGGAGGTCGCCTTCACCGTGCGAACCTGCGCCGAGGCGCGGGTGCCGGTGGTGGCGCAGGGCGGCAATACCGGCCTCGTCGGCGGCGGTGTGCCCTTCGGCGGGATCGTGCTGTCCCTCAACCGCCTCAACCGGCTGCGCGCGGTCGATCCCCTCGGCGCGAGCATGACGGTGGAAGCCGGCATGATCCTCGCCGATGTGCAGGCCGCCGCCGACGCGGCGGGGATGTTGTTCCCGCTCTCCTGGGCGGCGGAGGGCACCGCGCGGATCGGTGGCGGCCTCGCCACCAATGCCGGGGGCTTGGCGGTGCTGGCCTACGGCAATGCCCGCGACCTCGTCCTCGGGCTCGAAGTCGTGCTCGCCGACGGACGGATCTGGAACGGGCTGAAGGCGCTGCGCAAGAACAACGCCGGCTACGACCTCAAGCACCTGTTCGTCGGTTCGGAGGGCACGCTCGGCATCATCACCGCCGCGACCCTGAAGCTGTACCCCAAGCCCCTTTCGACCTGCGTCGGCTTCGTCGGCCTCGCCTCGGCGCGGGCGGCGCTCGCCCTGTTCGCGCAGCTCCGGGCCGGCGCCGACCGCGGGCTGACGGCCTTCGAGTACATCCCCCGCTTCGGGCTGGAGATGGTGCTGAGACACGGCATCGACGTGCGCCCGCCGCTCTCCGGCTCCCATGCCGCCTACGCCCTGGTGGAGTTGTCCTCGCCCCGGCCCGGCTCAGACACCCGTGCCGAGATGGAAGCCTTGCTCGCCGAGGCGATGGAGGCGGGAGGGGTCGAGGATGCGGTGATCGGCGCCAGCGCGGCGCAGGACGCTGCCCTGTGGCGCCTGCGCGAGCTGCTGCCCGAGGTGCAGAAGGCGGAGGGCGGCTCGATCAAGCACGACGTCTCGTTGCCGCTTTCGCGCCTCGCCGACTTCCTGGACGAGGCGAGTGCGGCCTGCGAGGCGGTAATGCCGGGCCTGCGCCCCTGCCCGTTCGGGCATTTCGGCGACGGCAACATCCACTTCAACCTGACCCAGCCGGTCGGCATGGAGAAGGCGGAGTTCCTGAGCCAGTGGGGCCGCTTCAACACCATCGTTCATGGCATCGTCGAGCGCATGGACGGCTCGATCGCCGCCGAGCACGGCATCGGCTTGATCAAGCGCGACGAACTCGCCCGCACCGCCGACCCCGTCGGCCTCGACCTGATGCGCCGGTTGAAGGCCGCCCTCGACCCACACGATGGGCTCAATCCGGGCAAGGTGGTGGCCCTCTCGGACGATCCGCCGCCGGCTCTCCCGGTCTGAAAACGGGTGTGACGGGGCGCACGCGGGAACGCATTGCGGCCGCGGCGGGTTGTTGTGCAACGCACAAGATGGCTGCATGATCCGGGTCACAGGGCCGGGAATCAGCCTTGCGCGCAACCGGAATGATGCCCGGATGATGAGATCGTTAACCCTTGCGACCCGACAATCACCCTCTACCGGGACTGGTGGCGGAGCGGTCCGCCTCGGTTTCGTCGCATGACGATTTTAGGCGCTCGTCCCACATACTGCAGTGCGGTGCGCTCTTCCTGGCAGGTGACGCGCTGCAACGGCGGGCGGTGGGAGCGCGTCGTCCGGCCTGCATCCTGGGACACGCGTCCCGTCCGCACCGACTTCGAAGGAGACCATTGATGCCCGTTTCACAGGCCCGGGTGCCGACCGCGGAAGCCAGTCGCTACCTGAAGCAGCTCTGCCGCCATTGGAGCCACAAATTCCCGGTCGAAGAGAGCGGCGACAAGGGCCGGGTTCCGTTCGGCGAGGACCGGATCTGCACCTTCGAGGCGAGCCCCGATGCTCTGGTGATGCAGGTGGCCACGCCCGACCCGGCCGGCCTGACACGGCTGGAGAATGTCGTCTCCGACCACCTCCTGCGCTTTGCCTTCCGCGAAAATCTGGGTGACATCACGTGGTCGCGCGCGGCTTGAGCCAGGGATCGGTCTGACGGGATCGGTTGCGGGCCGGGAAGACGGCGCGCGGCGAGACAGCCTGGAGAACCTATTCCATGAGCCAGACGCCGGGCACGGCCGCCCTCCCCTTTACCGAGCGCCTCGACCGGCTGGCGGAAGTCGCCGTGCGGGTCGGCCTCGGGCTGAAAGCGGGCCAGGAACTGGTGATGACGGCGCCGCTCGAAGCGGTCCCGTTGGCCCGCGCCATCACCGAGCAGGCCTACAAGGCCGGCGCCGCGCTGGTCACCACCTTCTACGCGGACGACGCCGCGACGCTGGCGCGCTTCGCCCACGCGCCCGATGAGGCGTTCGACCGGGCCGCCGGCTGGCTCTATGCCGGGATGGCGGACGCCTACCGGAGCGGAGCGGCCCGGCTCGCGATCTCGGGCGACGACCCGTCCCTGCTGGCGGGGCAGGACCCGTCCAAGGTCGCCCGCGCCAACCGTTCGCGCTCGCAGGCCTACGTGCCGGCGCTGGAACTGATCGCCGGCTTCTCCACCAACTGGACCATCGTCTCGGCCGCGACCAAGCCCTGGGCGCGCACGGTCTTCCCCGACCTGCCCGAGGACGAGGCGGTCGCGCGCCTCTGGGACGCGGTCTTTTCCGCCTCGCGCATCGACGGACCGGACCCCGTCGCGGCCTGGGGCGCGCATAACCGCGATCTTGGCCGCCGCACCGAGCGGCTCAACGGCGCCCGCTTCTCCGCCCTGCGCTTCCGTGGCCCCGGAACCGACCTGACCGTGGGGCTCGCCGACGATCACGAATGGTGCGGCGGCGCCACGACCGCCAAGAACGGCATCGTCTGCAACGCCAACATCCCGACCGAGGAGGTGTTCACCACGCCCCACCGGGCGCGGGTGGAGGGCTACGTCGCCAGCACCAAGCCGCTCTCCTACCAGGGCACCCTGATCGACGACATCCGCGTGCGCTTCTCCGAGGGGCGCATTGTCGAGGCGAACGCGCGCACCGGCAGCGACGTGCTCGCCAAGGTGCTCGACACCGACGAGGGCGCCGCCCGCCTCGGCGAGGTGGCCCTGGTGCCCGCCTCCTCGGCGATCTCGGCCTCGGGCCTGTTGTTCTACAACACGCTCTACGACGAGAACGCCGCGAGCCACATCGCCCTGGGGCAGGCCTACTCGAAATGCTTCCGCAACGGCGGCGACGGTCTGAGCGAGTCTGATCTCGCCGAGCGCGGCGCCAACCGCAGCCTGATCCATATCGACTGGATGATCGGCTCGGCCGAGATCGACGTGGATGGGATCACCGCCTCGGGCGAGGCGGTGCCGGTGATGCGCCGCGGCGAGTGGGTCTGACGCGCCTGTCCTCGACGCAGGATCGGCCGAGACCACGTTCGGTCTCGGACCCTTCCTCACCGGTCCCGTGGCGTCGGTTCCGGTGGTCTTGCAACGGGTGCGAACGATGGTGGACAGCGAGCCCGAGCGGACAGCGCCTCCCAGTGTGACGGGGCCCGTTGGCCGGCGTGAGGATCAGGCCGGGACGGCGGGCTATGACAGCGGGTACCTTCTCCATCCTGGTCATTGACCAGTACGCGTGGCACGCCCCCATCCTCGATCCGCTCGCCGATCTGCTCTCGGCCCGCCATGACGTCGTGCGCCTCTCGATGGCGGCTTTCGAAGACGGACAGGAGGCAGCGGGCCGGGGCGCTGACCTTGTCATCGTCGCGGATGCCGGCACGGCGGTCGTCCTGCGGCGGAGCCTGCCCGACGCGACGATCCTGCATGTCGGGCACGGTCTTATCAGCAAGAACGGTCCGGCCATGGCGTATCACGCGGCCGATTACGTCTGCGTCGCGAGTGCGGCGATCGCCGAGCGCCTCACCGCGCAGGGGCATGTGCCGCGGCGGGCCTATCTTCCGACGGGACTGATCCAGAGCGATCTTCTGTTCCGGAACACGCCGCGCGCGCAGGGTGTCCGGGTCCCCGGTTGCGCGGTGAGTATCGTCTACGCCCCAACCTGGACGCCGCTGCTGTCATCGGCCGAGATGCTCGGCGACGATCTCGTCGCGCTGATCCGCGGGGACGAGGCCGGGATCGGGATCGTCATCAAGCCCCATCCCCATATCGCCGTCAGCGCGCCGGACCTGATCGAAAGGTGGCGCAGTCTCGCCGAGCGGCACGCGAACGTCGTGCTGCATCCGCCCGATTCCGACCTGATCCCCGCCCTGCTCGGGGCCGACCTGATGATCTCGGACGCCTCCAGCGCGATCTTCCATTACCTCGCCCTGAATCGCCCGATCGTGCTCATCGACAATCCCGAACGGTTCGCGTCGCCGCTGAGTTACGACGCGGAGGGGATCGAGTGGCAGTGGCGCGACATCGGTCCCCGCGTCGAGCAGGTCGACACGCTGCGTGCGGCGGTGACCCGGTCCCTCGCCGAGCCGAACCGGTACGAGGTGGCGCGCCTCGCCCGCCGGGCGGCTCTGTTCGGTGCGTTCACCGACGGCTGCGCCCGCGTCCGGGTGGCGGCCGCCGTGGACGAAATCCTGAAGGAGGGAGGCCGGGCGTGAGCGGAGCGGGAACGGCGGGCGTGAGCGGAGCGGGAACGGCGGGCGTGAGCGGAGCGGGAACGGCGGGCGTGAGCGGAGCGGGAACGGCGGGCGTGAGCGGAGCGGGAACGGCGGGCGCGTCCGTCTACGCCAAGGTCGTGGTCGATCTGCTCCATCCCGGCCATGTCCGCTTCTTCGCCGCGGCCCGTGCCCTGGGCGGGCGACTGACGGTCTGCGTCGTCCCCGACGCGCGGGTGGCGGCCTATAAGGGACGCCCGCCGGTTCTCACCCTGGTCGAGCGCGTCGAGATCGTGGCGGCCTGCCGCTGGGTCGATGCAGTGGTCACCGACGGCCCCCGCGTGATCGACCGCGCCTTCATGGCGCGGTTCGGCTACGACCTCTACGCGTTCGGCGCGGCCCACGAGGCCGAACTGGCCACGAAGCTTGCCGATTGCGCCGACTTGCCTGAAGCGATGCGCGCGGTCGTACCCTATACCCCCGGCATCTCCTCGACGCTCCTGCGCCAACGCCTGACCGCCGGTTAGACGCAGGGTGCGGTCACGACGCGGACGATTCTAGCGGCCCCTCAGTGGGTTTCGCCTTCGGCAGCATGTTGGGCCGCCAGCGGCGGTGCATCCAAAGCCACTGGCCGGGATGCTCGCGCACCCAGCCCTCGATCACGCGCGTCATCGCCTGCATCGCGCCCTGAACCTCGATCAGCCCGTCGGGGCCGCGGGGCAGGTCGAGCGGCGGCGTCAGTTCGAGCAGGAAGCGCCCGCCGGCCTTGCGCACCACGCGCGCGCCGTGGACCGGGCAATCGTGGTGCCGTGCGAGCTTGCCGAGCAGCGGGTTGACCAGCACCGGCCGGCCGAAGAACTGCACCACGACGCCGCGGGTGAAGTGCTGGTCGATGAGCTGGCCGAGATGGCCGCCGCGCTCCACCACGCCCTGCATCGCGAAGACGGCGCCGGGACCGGAGGCCGCCAAGCCCCCCATGGTCTTGCGGCGCACCTCCTGCACGAGCTGGGCGGCGGCCGGATTGTTCGGCGGCCGGAACACGGCGGTGGTCTCGAGGCCGAACTTCTCCGCGCAGATCGCTGGCAGCTCCCAGTTGGCCAGATGGGCCGAAAAAATAAGCCCCGGCCGGCCATCGTCGCGGATCGCGAAGAACTGTTCGAGCCCGCGCACCTCCATGCGCTGGGTCGCGAGGTTCTCCGGGTCGTAATCGAAGATCGTGTCGAGATGAGCGTATTCGGCGCCCGTGCGTCCGAGATTGTCCCACGCCTCCCCTGCGATCGCCCGCAATCGCCGCTCGTCCTCCTTCGGATAGGCCGCGCGCAGGTTGTCCATCGCCGTGCGGTGCGAGGGCAGGAACGGGCCGATGAGGCGAGCGAGCCGGCCGCCGGCCGTGCTCGCCCGGTCGGTGCCGAGCATCCGCGCGAGCAGGAACACCGCCCGGATCAGCGGGATGGTCGCGAGACCCGCCAGCCGAGGCAGGTTCCGCCGCAGGATCAGCGCGAGGCGCAGCACAGCCGGTTCATTCAGAGAGCAATCGGTGGAGGTTTCCAGGCGGCATAAAGTATTTTTTCCGGCCAAGCGAGCACGCTTGCCGCGAAACGGCAGAGGCCGCCGACCCGTCTGAGCGGATCGGCGGCCTCCGGACGGCATGGCGCTTGGCGGTCGATCAGACGAAGTGCTGGCCGCCGTTGATCGTCAACGTCGAGCCGTTGACGAAGCCGGCCTC
This sequence comes from Methylobacterium sp. AMS5, assembly GCF_001542815.1. GTDB lineage: Bacteria > Pseudomonadota > Alphaproteobacteria > Rhizobiales > Beijerinckiaceae > Methylobacterium. Next base: position 3,664,182 of record NZ_CP006992.1, on the reverse strand, counting down.
GTCGCTGGCGAGATACTGGACCGCGTGGGCGATCTCGTCGGCCTCGCCGAGGCGGCCGGTCGGGATCGTCGAGATGATCTTGTTGCGGATGTCTTCCGGCACTGCCATCACCATCTCGGTGGCGATGTAGCCGGGGGCCACCACGTTCACGGTGATGCCCTTCGCGGCGTTCTCCTGCGCCAGCGCCTTGGCGAAGCCGATCACGCCGGCCTTGGCCGCCGAGTAGTTGGTCTGGCCGGCCTGGCCCTTCTGGCCGTTGATCGACGAAATGATGATGATGCGCCCGAAATTGCGCGAGCGCATTCCCTCGATCAGCGGACGGGTGCAGGTGAACATCGAGTCGAGGTTGGTCTTGATGACCGCCTGCCACTTCTCGAAGGTCATCTTGTGGAAGGCGCCGTCGCGGGTGATGCCGGCATTGTTCACCAGGATGTCGATCGGGCCGAGTTCGGCTTCGATCGCCTTGATGCCGGCCTCGCAGCTCGCGAGATCGCCGACGTCGAACTTGAACACCGGGATGCCGGTCTCGGCCTTGAAGGCGTTGGCCGCCTCGTCGTTGCCGCCGTAATTGGCGGCGACCTTGTAGCCCTTGTCCTTCAAGCGCTTGGAGATCGCGGCGCCGATGCCGCGCGTTCCGCCCGTGACGAGGGCGACGCGTTCCTGAGCCATAGTTTCCTCCGTGATCCCGTATCGGGTTATTGTTAAGCCGGTTCGCGAAACACCCGCTAGGCGTGCGGCGGACAGGGCAACGATCCTGTCACCGCCTTCGCGGGGGCGGGGCGCCGCGCGTCATCCCCGCCTGTTTATCCGGGCGACTGCGGGCCCGCATCGCATTTAAATTTCACAAACCCTCAAGCTGTTTTCGTCAAATTCAGCTTGAGGTTCGGTGTGGGGAGGCCGTCGAGCGCCCTCCCCGGAGCCGGTCGCTCAGACCCGCTCGACACACATGGCGACACCCATGCCACCGCCGATGCAGAGCGTGGCGAGGCCCTTCTTGGCGTCGCGGCGCTTCAGCTCGTGCAGCAGGGTGATGAGGACGCGGGCGCCGGAGGCACCGATCGGGTGGCCGATGGCGATGGCGCCGCCATTGACGTTCACCTTCTCGTCGTCCCAGCCCATGTCCTTGTTCACGGCCAGAGCCTGGGCGGCGAAAGCCTCGTTCGCCTCGATCAGGTCGAGGTCGGCAGGCTTCCAGCCGGCCTTCTCCAGGGCCTTGCGCGAGGCCGGGATCGGGCCCGTGCCCATCACCTTCGGATCGACGCCCGCGGTCGCCCAGGACACGATCCGGGCGAGCGGCGTGATGCCCCGGCGCTCGGCCTCGGAGGCCGACATCAGCACCAGCGCGGCGGCGCCGTCGTTGAGGCCCGAGGCGTTGGCCGCGGTCACGGTGCCGTCCTTGGCGAAGGCGGGCTTGAGCTTGGCCATCGCCTCGACGGTGGCGCCGTCACGGATGTACTCGTCGGTGTCGACGACCGTGTCGCCCTTGCGGCCCTTCACGGTGACCGGGACGATCTCTTCCTTGAAGCGGCCTTCCTTACGGGCGGCCTCGGCCTTGTTCTGCGAGCGGACCGCGAACTGGTCCTGCTGCTCGCGGGTGAGCTGGAAGGCCTGGGCGACGTTCTCGGCGGTCTGGCCCATGTGGTAGCCGTTGAAGGCGTCCCACAGGCCGTCCTTGATCATGGTGTCGACGAGCTTGAGGTCGCCCATCTTCTGGCCGCCGCGCAGGTACTGGGCGTGCGGGCTGAGCGACATCGATTCCTGACCGCCGGCCACGATCACCTTGGCGTCGCCGTTGGCGATCTGCTGCATGCCGACCGCAACGGTGCGCAGGCCCGAGCCGCAGACCTGATTGAGGCCCCAGGCGGTCGCCTTCTCGGGGATGCCCGCGGCGATGGCGGCTTGGCGGGCCGGGTTCTGCCCGGCGGCAGCGGTGAGGACCTGGCCGAAGATCACCTCGTCCACGTCGTCCGGCGAAACGCCCGCGCGCTCCAGTGCGGCCTTGATCGCCGTGGCGCCGAGTTCGTGGGCCGGCACGGAACCGAAGGCGCCGGCGAACGAGCCGACCGGCGTGCGCGCCGCTCCGACAATGACGATATCTTCACTGGCTGCCATCGTGACGTTCTCCTCATTCGGCGGCGCGATATTTGGTAGACCAGAATGTCTGAAGCGCGGCCTGCCGTTCACCGGATGAAGAGCGCAGACCTCGCGAAGTCAAGCGTGCTTACGGACAACATGGGCGGAACGTCGCACAGACGACCGCGCGGGAGTGCGCCGGATTCTACGGGGACAGGGATAAATTGCTGTTTTCGCCGCGTCGCGAAAGCCTTAAGGTTGGTTCCGACGAATGTAGAGCCCAGCCTGCGGAGGCGGGCAGCCGATCATGGCGGAGCGTTGAGCTTTGCGCAGACTCATGAGCGAAGCGGGAGGTGTCGCAACGATGGCCGAGAACGGCAGGGCGCATCAGACCGTCATCAAGAAGTACGCCAATCGCCGGCTCTATCACACCGGCACCTCCACCTACGTCACGCTCGAAGACCTCGCGACGATGGTGCAGAACGGCGAAGACTTCATCGTCTACGACGCACGCTCGGGCGATGACATCACCCGCTCGGTGCTGACGCAGATCATCTTCGAGCAGGAAAACAAGGCCGGCGACGACAACCTGCTGCCGGTGGCCTTCCTGCGCCAGCTGATCCGCTTCTACGGCGACAGCATGCGCACGATGGTGCCGAGCTTCCTCGAATTCTCCATGGCCAACTTCGCCAAGGATCAGGACGGCCTTCGTGAGAAGATGGCCCAGAGCTTCGGCCCCTCCGCCTTCCAGCAGGCGCTGCAGGAGCAGGTGCGGGCCAACATGACCTTCTTCGGCGATGCGATGAAGATGTTCACCGGTGGCTTCGGCCCCGGCGGCCCGCCGCCGGGAACGATGCCCACCACGCCCTCCGCCCCTGCTCCTGCGCCCGCCGTCAGCGGGCCGACCGACCTCGACGAGTTGAAGAAGCAGATGGCGGAGATGCAGGCCCGCCTCGAATCGCTGGCGCGCAAGTAGGGCCTCGTCCAGAACGGCCATTGCCGCGCGTCCGGCCGGACGACATCGGCCAACCCGCGCTTTCTTTCACGCCTAGAGCATCGTCCTGGATCCGATATCCAGGACGATGCTCTAGGCTTTTGTTTTTGCGTCACCTGTCTCGGAAGGCATTAGCCGCTTTGCGGAATGATGCTCCGGTGGCGCGAGACAGATCATTAAGATCCGGTTAACGTCGGCCCCGGCTTTGCACGAGAACGCGTGCGAGGCCGGAGGTTTGACGCGAATGGACCGTTTCGAGACCGATTGTGCCGATCAGGACCATTTCGTCCGTCCGGACTCGTCCTCGCGCGCCCTCGTTGCCGAAACGCCCGGTGGCACCGGTCCCCGAATCCGGGGCCGCCGCCCGATGGCGGGTTTTCTGACCCAACTGATCGTCAGCGCCGATCCCGCCTTGCGTCCCGCGCGCCTCGAACGCACGAAGGCCGCAACCGCGCTCTACGCGCGGAATGCGACCTTCGCAAAACGGGCCTGACGGCCGGTTCTTCACAGCGCTGGCAGGACACCCGTTGCGCCGTCGCGGCCCGAGAAGGGCGGTCGGCGCTCGGGCGGTCTCCTTACGCCTCGGCGGACTTCACCTTCAGCACCTGACGGCCGCGGTACATGCCGGTCTTCAGGTCGATGTGGTGCGGACGGCGCAGTTCGCCCGAGTCCTTGTCCTCGACATAGGTCGGGGCCTTGAGGGCGTCGGCGGAGCGGCGCATGCCGCGGCGGGAGGGGGAGGTCTTTCGCTTCGGAACGGCCATGGGAGTGTACCTCAGGCAAAAAGGGCGCCCAAGGCATCCTCATGTCTGAGGATCGCCGATGGCACCGCGTTGAGTAACGGAGATTCGAGGCGGGCTGTATAACCGCAGGAACGGCGACTGGCTAGAGTGCCGGTTTGCCTATGGACAGGCCATCGCCTCAAGGCGTGACGGCGGCGGCCGAGGCCTCCAGGATCGGGGCCGGCTCGGCGGGCTTGCGCGCCGCGACGGCGATCGCCGGGCGCGGGATCGCCGCGAGCACGGTCTCGGAGGGGCGGCGCGGCGGCAGCGGCACCTCGACGGCGTCCACGGCGGCCATCGCCTGCGCCGCGGCAGCCTGCGGGGCGGCGGCTTGCTGGGGAACGGCCTGCACCGGGATGGAGGCCTGCGGCTGCGGAGCGGTGGGCTGCGCGAGGCTTGCCACCTGCACGGGCTCGGCGGAGAGAGCGGTCGGCCGGCGCGGCGGCAGCGGCACCTCGACGGCGTCGGTCGGGCCGGGGCCCGGCGCGGCGTAGGCCAGCGCCTGCTGGGCGCCCACCGCGGGCGCGCTGCCGCGCAGGGTGAACATGCCGTCGAAGCCGTTCGCGGACCGGGCATTCGCGCCGGCGGGCGGCGTGGCGGTGGCGACGGTCGTCGTGCCCGCGTCATCCGGCGGGGTGGCGTCGATGCCGAGGCGCTTGGCGGCGTAGTAGTAGCCGCGGTTGTAGTAGCGGTAGGCCTGTTCCAGGTCGCCCTTGGCGGCGCGGTAGGCGCCGGCGAGGTAGGCGATGCCGTATTTCAGGTTGGTCTCGGGATTGTAGAGCCCGGCCGCGTCGCCGGTATAGCCGAGGCCGCGGGCGGTGGCGTGCTTGATCTGCATCAGGCCGAGCGCCGAGCCGCCCTTGGCGCGGGCGTTGTAGTTGCTCTCCCGCTTGACCACGCGATGGACGAACGCCTCGGGCACCTTGTTGGCCCGGGCCTGCTCGGCGATCAGCGCATCGATGTTGTCCCGTGCCGCCTCCTGGGCGAAGGCCGACGCCGGGGCGGCGGCAAGAAGGGCGGCGAGGACAAGACGCATGGGGGACCCGGTCGTTTTGGGTGCCGCGCTCCGCCTCCCGTTGGCCGGCGCCCCGCTCTCCAGAGAGGGCGGGTGCCGCGGGAGCCGGGCGAGGATCACTCGTTACGGCTCAGTTTGTCTCTCCTGGGTCGGGGCCAAATGAGGCGGGAACGTGGAGTCCGGCCAATTCCCTGCGGATGCCGAGGTCCGTGGCGCCAGCCCTGTCGCAGATGGGGCACAGCCCTCCGCCCGGCCGCGGGCGCCGATTTCAGGCGTCCCCGAACACGAACCGGTTGATCGCGCGGGCGAAACCGTCCTCGTTGTTGCCTGAGGTCACCGCGGAGGCGGCCTGCCGGACCGCGGGGGCGGCGTTGCCCATGGCGATCGACAATCCGCTCTCGCGAAACAGGGCGATGTCGTTGGCCGCATCGCCCAGCGTGGCGATTCGCTGCCGCGGGATGCCGAGCTGGCGGCCGAGGTCGGCGACGAAGCTGCCCTTGTCGATGCCGGGCGGCGTCACGTCGAGGTAGTAGGGCTGCGAGCAATGCACGGCGGCCCGCCCCTCCAGCTCCGCCGCGAGCGCCTCTTCCAGCCGCGCGAGCCCGGCATGATCGCGGCTCACGCCGACGATCTTGGCCGCCCGGCCGAGCAGGGGCGACAGGTCCGGCACCACGCTCGGCTCCGTCTGCAAGGTGCGCCGCTCGAGGTCGGTGTAGGGGGCTTGGTCGTCGCGCAGGTTCCAGGCGCCGTCCGCGAACACCCAGAGGTTGATCCCGGCCGCATCGAGGCGCGCGGCCGCCTCGCGGGCGACCGATTCGGGGATCAGCCGCTCCGAGATCGGCCGGAGGTCGGGCGTACAGACGGTGCTGCCGTTGAAGGCGCCCAGCGGCAGCCGCAGGTCGAGCGCCTCGGCGAGGTGGCGCAGGCCGACCGGCGGGCGGCTGGAGGCCAGGGTGAAGCCGATCCCGGCAGAGCCGAGCCGCCGCACCGCCTCGATCGCAGCCGGCGTGAGTTGCTTGTCGTCGGTGACGAGCGTTCCGTCGACGTCGGAGACGACGAGGGCGATGGCCATGCTCTCTCCTATGCGCAGATGTCGCCCGCGGGGATGTCGAGACGGGTGGCGACCGCCGCGACGATGGCGTCGGGCCCCTCCTCGATGCCGACGGTGATCGGGTCTTCCTCCGGGCCGGGTGGTTCGAGGGCGGCGAACTGGCTGTCGAGCAGCGAGGCCGGCATGAAATGGCCGTGCCGCGCCCGGATCCGGTCCTGGATGACCTCACGGCTCCCTTCGAGGAAGACGATGCGCACCCGCTGGGGATCGCCGATCAGGGCCCGGCGGTAGGCCCGCTTGAGGGCCGAGCAGGCGACCACGGCGTTCTCTCCGGCCGCGATTCGTGCGTCGATCCAGGCACGGATGCGGCCGAGCCAGGGCTGACGCGCCGCGTCGTCGAGCGGGTGCCCGTCCTGCATCCGGGCAATGCTCTCGGGCGTGTGGAAATCGTCGCCGTCGGCGAAGGTCCAGCCGAGCCGCTCGGCCAGCAGCGCGGCCACCGTGCTCTTGCCAGAGCCCGAAACGCCCATCACCACCAGGACGGTCGGGGCGGAGGATCGGGGAACGGTCATCCAACGCCTTGAAAGAGCGATGTGGGCCTGCGCCGGACGCCCTGCCCCGTCGTGGATCGGGCGGCGCCGGCTTGGCCGGACGCAGACAGGTAGCGGACCTGAGCGCCAGGACCATCCTCCGTCCCCCCAGCTCTGCCTTCGATTCGATCGAGCCTCGCTTCCGAAGAGGGCGGGATCGGTGTGGGCTGCGGGGAAAGGCGGCCCGGTTCGGTGCTCCCCGGCCCGGTGTGGCGGCCTCGCCACGGACAGCTTGGCCGGTTTCGGCTACCCACCCCGATGAGAAAAACCGTCAGGCGGCCTGAATGCGCGCTCTAGCCATTGCTCTCCTCACCGCCACGGCGGTGTCGGGGTGCTCCATCCTGCCGGCCGCGGGGCCGACCACCTCGGCGATCGAGAGCGGCGCCGACGTCGCCACCGCCGAAGGCCTGTTCGCCCGCTACGAAATCATCGACATCACTCCCGCCCTCGTCGAGGCCCTGCGCACCCGCCCCCTCGACAGCCTCCTCGTCACCTTCGGTGACAGCCGCCCGGCGCTCGAACCGGTGATCGGCGTCGGCGACTACGTGGCGGTTCAGGTCTGGGAAGCCGGTTCCGGCGGCCTGTTCTCCGGCCCGCTCGTCTCCGACCGCTTCTCCGCCGGCTCGAAGTCCGCGATGATTCCCGAGCAGGTGGTCGGGCCCGATGGCGGCATCACCGTTCCCTATGCCGGCCGGATCAAGGTCGTCGGACGCCGGACCCAGGACGTCCAGGCGCTGATCGAGACCGAACTCGCCGGCAAGGCGATCCAGCCGCAGGTGCTCGTTTCCGTCACCAAGCCGGTCTCGCAATCGGTGACCGTCACCGGCGAAGCGGCCACGGGCATGCGCGTGCCGCTGTCGGGCCGCGGCGACCGCCTGCTCGACGTCATCGCCCAGGCCGGCGGCGTGCGTACTCCGGTGGCCGAGACCTTCGTGCGGCTGTCGCGCGGCAACCGCACCGTCACAGTGCCGATGACCACGGTGGTCGCCAATCCGCGCGAGAACATCTTCGTGCGGCCGAACGATACGCTGACCCTGGTGCGCGACCCGCAGACCTTCCTGGCCGTGGGTGCGCTCGGCAACACCACCGAGGTGCCGTTCACGGCGGACGGCCTGACGCTGTCGCAGGCGCTGGCGCGCGCCTCCGGCCTGCGCGAGATCCAGGCCGATCCGGCCGGCGTGTTCATCTTCCGCTACGAGCCGGCGGCGGGTGGTGCGGCGGCTGCGGCCCAATTCGCCGCTGCTGTCCTCACCGCAAGTGCCGGTGGTGTACCGGGTGAACCTGCGCGACGCGCAGGGGATGTTCCTGACGCAGAGCTTCCGCATGCGGAACCGCGACCTCGTCTATGTGTCGAGTTCGCCGTTTGCCGAGCTGGGCAAGGTGCTGAGCGTGTTCTCGACCGTGGCCTCGCCGATCGCGGCGGGCGCCTCGATCTACACCGTCACGCGGTGATCCAGGACCCGGTGGCGTCCGGCGCGGTGACGGGGGGAGCAATCCTCGCGGTCGCGGGATTGGCCCGCGAGGCCCGCATCGCCGCCGGGCCGGGCGTCGAGACGATCCAGGCCGGCGGCAACCCCGAGCGGTTGCGGGCCGCGCTCGACCGACGGTCTCCCGGTGACCTGCGCGCGGTCGTCAGCTTCGGGATCGCCGGGGGGCTCGATCCCGCCCTGCGGCCGGGTGACATCGTCGTTGGCACGCATCTCGACGCGGACCGGCTTTTCCCTGCCGATCCCGACCTTGCCCGCTGCCTGTCGGAGCGCCTGACCGGCTCGCCGGATCGCGTCGTCGCGGGCGGCCTCGTCGGCTCCGCGGTCGCGGTCATGACCGTTGCCGACAAGGCGGCGCTGCATGCACGCACCGGCGCCCTGGCGGTCGATATGGAATCGCATGTGGCCGCCGCCTACGCCGCCCGCCATGCCCTCCCCTTCGCAGCGATCCGGGTGGTCTGCGACCCCGCAGGACGCGCCCTGCCCGCCTTCGCGGCCTCGGCCCTGACTCCGGAGGGCGAGCCGGACATCCGGGCAGTGCTCGGTGCGCTGCTGCGCGGCCGCGCCCGGATCGGCGAGCTGATTCGGCTCGGCCGCGATTCCTCGGCGGCCTTTGCGGCGCTCGCCCGCTGCCGGGCGCAGCTCGGACCGGGTCTCGGGTTGCTGTAAGGCCGCCTGACGAGGCGCTCGGTCGCCGGTAGCTTCCCCCTTGCCTCATGACGGTGCAGCGGGCGCGCCACACGGGGCGCTCAGCCATCGCTACGGCCGTGGCGCGCCTTCAGACGTAAGACGATCCAGCGCGACGCCGTCGAAACGAAAAGACCCGCGCGGCTTGTGCCGCGCGGGTCTCTCATGGGGAGCGGGGAAGCGCGTCGCTCAGGCGGCGGTGCGCTTGCGGGCTTCCTGCTTGGTGTCGACGCCCGAGGCTTTGATCTCGGACAGCTTCTGGGCGACGTTGCGGGAGAACACGAACTCGGCCGGGCGCTGGTTCTCCAGCGAGATCTCCGGCGCCATGTCGCCCTCGGTCTTGATGCCGCGGATCGCGTGGATCAGCGGCTTCCACGGCTTCTTGACCGAATCGACCACCGAAGAGGCCTCGTAGCCCGAGTGGACCATGCAGTCGGCGCACTTCTCGTAGTTGCCGGTGCCGTAGGAATCCCAGTCGGTCTCTTCCATCAGTTCCTTGAAGGTCGCCGCATAGCCCTCGCCGAGCAGGTAGCAGGGCTTCTGCCAGCCGAACACGGTGCGGGTCGGGTTGCCCCACGGGGTGCAGTGGTAGGTCTGGTTGCCGGCGAGGAAGTCGAGGAACAGGCCCGACTGCTGGAAGGTCCACTTCTCGCGGCCCTTCTCCTTGCCGTGCCGGAACACGCCGCGGAACAGGTCCTTGGTCGCTTTGCGGTTGAGGAAGTGCTTCTGGTCCGGCGCGCGCTCGTAGGCGTAGCCGGGCGAGACGGTGATGCCGTCGATGCCCATGCGGGTCACCGAATCGAAGAAGTCGGCGATCTTGTCCGGCGAGGAATTGTTGAAGAAGGTGCAGTTGATGGTGACGCGGAAGCCCATCTCCTTGGCCTTCGCGATGGCCGCCACCGCCTTGTCGTAGACGCCGCGCTGGCACACCGAGCCGTCGTGCATCTCCTTGTCGCCGTCGAGATGGATCGACCACGTGAAGTAGGGGCTCGGCTTGTAGTCCTTGATCTTCTTCTCAAGGAGCAGCGCGTTGGTGCAGACGATCGCGAACTTCTTCTGCGCGATGATGCCCTGCACGATCTGCGGCAGATCCTTGTGGAGAAGCGGCTCGCCGCCGGCGATCACGACCACCGGTGCACCGCACTCGCGCACGGATTCGAGCGCCTCGTCCACCGGCAGGCGCTTGTTCAGGATCTCGTCCGGGTAATCGATCTTCCCGCAGCCGGCGCAAGCGAGATTGCAGCGGAACAGCGGCTCCATCATCATGACGAGCGGGTAGCGCTTCCGTCCCGTGATGTGCTGCTTGAGGATGTAACCGCCGATCTTCGCGACGTACCGTATGGGGATTCCCAAGACGCGGCTCCTTGGATGCGCGGGTTCCGGACTTAGCCGGGCTGCTTAGCGTGAGAAGGACAGGAGTTCCAGCGCATTAGGCTGGAACTGTTCCGAGAGGGCGCGCTTTGAGCGCGATTTCGAGAGACTGTGTCGTGCCGGTCTCGCGGCCGGCCTCCGGCTTCGGGGACGAAGCCCGTGGTCGCGCGATCCGAACCGGGAATGATCGTCTGATTTCCGCATTCTGCGGCAGATTTTTGACCGTTCCTCTGCACAGACAAGCCGCAAGGGGCGAAACGGGGCGAAACACGTTCACGAATTCTTGCACGATTTCTCGTGCGGCGTCCGCGACCCCGTCTTGAAGCCGACATCGTTCGGAATGCTTGTGCGAAGCGATATCGCCGCGCAATCCGGTTGCAGTGCGCAATCGCACCGCCGCCGCCGGATCGGACCGGTTTGCCGGGCCGCGTTGCATTCCCCCGCTGGGACAAGTAGGTAGCGCGCCAATGACACGAATGATTGGCGCGGAGGCTTGAGCAAGCTCTTCGCGCGATCCGTGTTCGACGGACAGGGGTCGCCGGCCGTCGGCGCCCCTGCCCGGTTTATCGCTCGCGAGGGTCACGTCCCGCGGGCCAAGACGAGGATCGATTCGGCGCGTCGCCGCCTGCTGAGGACGCCGCGTCCTGTTCGCGGGGAGGACGGGACTTCGGCGTCCCGGCCCGTCGTCACGCGGGGACAGGTCGGATCGTTAGGCAGACAGGGTTTTACGTGATCGAACGTCTCGTCGCGTTTTCCGTCAGGCGCCGCTGGCTGGTACTGGTGGCTGCGGCGCTCCTCACGGTCGCGGGCGCGGGCGCGGCCGCCCACCTGTTCCGCATCAACACCGATGTCGAGCGGTTGATCGAGCCGAGCGTCTCCTGGCGCAAGGACGAGATCGCCTTCGAGAAGGCGTTCCCGCAGCGCACGAATCTCGTGGCCGCGGTGATCGACGGCGAGACGCCGGAGATCGCCGAGGAGGCCGCCGCACGCTTCGCCGAGGCGCTCAAGGCGCACCGCTCCGAGATCGAGACAGTGTACCGTCCCGACGGCGGCCCGTTCTTCGACCGCAACGGCCTCCTGCTGATGTCGCAGGAGGAGTTGGAGCAGACCACCCAGCGCCTGATCGAGCAGCAGGGCCTTCTCGGGCCGCTGGCCGCCGACCCGTCGCTCCGGGGCGTGATGCGGGTGCTCTCCCTCGGCGTGAAGGGCGTGAAGAGCGGCGACGCCAAGCTCGAAGACCTCGCCCAGCCGATGGGGCAGATCGACGAGACCCTGCGCAAGACCCTCGACGGGCAGCGCGCCCGCATGTCGTGGCAGACCCTGCTCGCGGGCGGGCGCAACGAGACCACGGACACCCGCAAGTTCGTGATGATCCAGCCGGTGCTCGACTACAACGCGCTGGAGCCGGGCCGCGAGGCGACCCAACTGATCCGGCGCCTGGCCGCCGAGCAGAACATCGATGCGGCGCACGGCCTGCGCATTCGCCTGACCGGGCCGGTGGCGGTGGCCGACGACGAGTTTGCGACGCTCGCCGACGACGCCCTCCTGAACTACTCGCTGACGACCGCCGCGATCGTCCTGTTCCTGTGGCTGGCGCTGCGCTCCGGCCCCCTCGTCATCTCGGTCCTGATCACGACCTTCGCGGGTCTCGTCGTGACAGCCGCCCTCGGGCTCATCATGGTGGGCGAGCTGAACCCGATCTCGGTGGCCTTCGCCGCCCTGTTCGTGGGGCTCGGCATCGATTTCGGCATCCAGTTCGCCGTCCGCTACCGGGCCGACCGCTACGAACTCGGCAGCGTCGATGCGGCTCTGCGCGGTGCAGCGCGCGGCGTCGGCTGGTCGCTGACGCTCGCGGCGGTGTCGCTGCTGGCCGGCTTCTTCGCCTTCCTGCCCACGCAGTTCCGCGGCGTGTCCGAACTCGGCCTCATCGCCGGCGTCGGCATGATCGTGGCCTACCTGTTCTCGCTCACCCTGCTCCCGGCCCTGATCGCGGTGTTCAACCCGCGCGGCGAGAAGCGGGCGGTCGAGACGACGTGGATGGCGGGCGTCGACCACTGGATCATCGAGCACCGCAAGTGGGTGTTGATCTTCGTCGGCGTGATCACCCTCGCCGGCATCCCGCTGCTTTTGAAGCTGCCCTTCGATTCCAACCCGATGCACCTTCGCAGCCCGAAGGTGGAGTCGATCGCGACCTATCTCGACCTGATCAAGGATCCGGCCACCAGCCCGAACTCGATCGATGTGCTAGCCCCGAACGTCGATGCGGTCCCTGCCCTCTCCAAGCGTCTGGAAGGGCTCGATGCGGTCGCCAAGGTGATCTCGATCGACACCTTCGTGCCCCGCGATCAGGACCAGAAGCTCGCCACGATCCAAGAGACGGCGCAACTCCTCGGCCCGGCCCTCAACCCGTCGCGCAAGCCGCCCCCGCCGACGGATGCGGAGAACGTCAAGGCGCTCAAGGAGACGGCCGCGGCGCTGAAGAGCATCGCGAACGGCGATTCGGCCGGCGCCAAGGCGGCGAACCGTCTGTCGGGCACCCTCGACACCCTCGCTGCCGCCCCGGCGGAGAAGCGCGAGGCGGCCAGCGTCGCGCTCACCACCGATCTGAAGACCCTGATGAGCCGTCTGTCCGGGCTGCTCGATCCGAAGAAGATCACCCTCGACAACCTGCCCAAGCCGCTGAAGGCCGAGTGGGTGACGAGCGACGGCCGTGCCCGCATCGAGGTTCACCCCAAGGGCGACTCGAACGACGACGAGGTGCTGCGCCGCTTCGCCAAGGAGGTGCAGACGATCGATCCCCACGCCACGGGCGCGCCGATCGCCACGACCGAGTCGAGCTACACCATCCTCGGCGCCTTCGTGCAGGCGGGTCTGACGGCGCTCGCGCTGATCTTCATCCTGCTCTCGGTCGCACTGCGCAAACCCTGGGACGTGGCGATGACGCTCGGCCCGCTGGTGCTGGCGACGCTGTGGACGCTGATGGCGCTCAAGGTCATCGGCATGCCACTGAACTTCGCCAACATCATCGCCCTGCCCCTGATGCTGGCGGTCGGTGTCGCCTTCCACATCTACTATGTGATCGCGTGGCGCGCCGGCGTCGTCGACATGCTGGCCTCCAGCCTGACGCGGGCGATCTTCTTCTCGGCGCTGACCACGGGCACCGCCTTCGGCTCGTTGATGCTGTCGAGCCATCCCGGCACCGCCAGCATGGGCGAATTGCTCGCGCTGTCGCTGTTCTTCACGCTGATCGCGGCCTTCTTCGTGGTCCCGGCCTTCCTCGGCCCCCCGCCGAAGCGGCCGGATGCCGACCGCCCCGAGGGCAAGGAAGCCGGCCGCCCGCCGGGCACGGTCGCCCGCGAGCACGCGACGGTAAAATGAGAGGTGGGCTGGACCCTTCCAGGTCCAGCCCTTGCTCTTTGGGCGTCATGACGACGATTCCGATTCAAGCCCTCGAACCTGAGCGGCAAATCCCGGTTCGCCGTGTCGAGCGGGGAGAAACCATCGTGGTCACGCAGGACGGGAAGCCCATTTTGGATTTCGTCCCGCGTCGGCGCGGCACGGGGGGAGTCGACTTCGAGGCCGGGCAGGCTTTCCTGCGGCAGCGCGGGATCATGAATCCCTTCCCTTACGTCGCGGATGACTTCGACGATCCGTTGCCGGAGGATTCCCTGATCCGGCCGATGCCCGAGGCGTAAGATTTATTCTCGACGCTTACAGCTCTTTTATGCTTTCCCTCACCCCTGGTGATTGGCATAAACTATGAGCTGCCACCTCACAGATCCCTGATTTGTCGCGTGCTGGTGATGGTTTTGAGGTGGAAGAGGTTGCCCTTGATTAGAAGCAACCTCCTTATTGCAACCAAGGCATTTGTATATCCCCGAAAAAGGCGCGGCCTGACCGGGTGAGTGGACCTTATCAAACTCGTTGCTTTCATTCTTCGTAAGATTCGAGCCATATTTATACGAGGCCATGCCTATTCCCTAGGTGTCACTGGTGAAGTGAATCCATCTTAAGGTGATGTGCAGGTTGCTCGAAAGGGCTCGCAACCTCACGTTAACGTGAATTTTATGTTGCCTATAAGGACTGCGTTTAAATTTTTTATATGTTCGGGTGACCGAAATCGGAAAACCCGCCCAGGATCGCTCCGCTCCGCTCGACGGCCTCCCGCGCCTGCGGCGCGATCAGCGCATCCCGCTCGGCGGCATAAAGGTAGCCTGGGGCCTCCCCGGGGAAGCCGCCTGCACTCGCCGGGTGGGTGTAGAGTTCGGTGAGCCCGTCGGGCAGGTGGCGCAGCAGGGCGGTGACGCGCTCCGGGGTCATCGCACCAGACCAAGCAAGGCCGAGGGTCCGGGTCGGGATCAGCAGGCCCGCCTGCCGGGCGCGCACGGCGAGAAGGGCCGACCACGGCGCCGTGTCGAGAGCGGGCTTGGCTTGGAAGCCGGGCTCCGCGCGCCGCAGCAGATCGCGCGGCTCACGCGGCACCCGCAGCGCCCGCATCCCGTAATCGCGGCCGATCCGCAGCACCATTCCGGCGATCAGCGGGTGGATGTGGAAATGCTTGTGCGCGTTGACGTGATCGAGCGGCAGGCCCGTGGCGCGGAACGCCTCGAACTGCGCCCGGATCTCGGCGGCGAGCTGCCGCCGGGCGCTCGCCTTGAGGGCAAGGTCGAGTCCGAGCCGCTCCATGTCGCGCCGCATCAGCCCCTGCGCGTCCGTCAGGTCGGGAAGCTCGGCGGGCGGCAGGGTCGGCCACGCCTCGACCAGCACGAGGTGCAGTCCGACCCGCAGGGACGGCGTCCGCCGCGCGCGGGCGACGGCGTCGTCGGCGCCGGGCGCGGAGACCATCAGGCTCGCCGCGGTGAGGATGCCGTTGCGATGGGCCTGTTCGACGGCCTCGTTGACCTCACGGCTGAGGCCGAAATCGTCCGCGGTGACGACCAGTCGCTTCAAGCTCTGTCCCTCTCGCGGGTGTCGAGAGGGCAAGCCCTCTCGCGGGTTCAGGGCGGACCCCTGGAAGCAGGAAAGGCCGGGCGGGTGCCCGGCCTTTCCTGTTTGCTCGATGGAGCCGGCGGCTCGGCGTTACGCGGCGGCCTTGCGGTCCCGGAGGAAGTGCCAGAACTCGACGCCCTCGCGCAGGCGGCGCTTCATCATCTCGGGCGAGCGGACCATCTCGTTGACGATCGAGGCGATCTTCGGGGCGCGGAAGTAGAACTTCCGGTAGAACTCCTCGACCGCGGAGAAGATCTCCGAGTGCGACAGGTGCGGGTAGTGCAGCGGCGCGATCTGCACGCCGTTCTCGTCCACGAGTTCGGCGTTCTCGACGTCGAGCCAGCCGTTCTCCACCGCCTGCTTGTAGAGGAAGGTGCCCGGATAGGGTGCCGCCAGCGAGACCTGAATCGTGTGCGGGTTGATGCGCTTGGCAAACGCGATCGTTTCCTGGATCGTCTCCTTCGTCTCGCCCGGCAGGCCGACGATGAAGGTGCCATGGATGGCGATGCCGAGTTCGTGGCAGTTCTTGGTGAACTTCTCCGCGACTTCGACGCGCATGCCCTTCTTGATGTTGTTCAGGATCTGCTGGTTGCCGGACTCGTAGCCGACGAGCAGCAGGCGCAGGCCGTTGTCACGCAGAACCTTCAGGGTCTCGTAGGGCACGTTGGCCTTGGCGTTGCAGGACCACGTCACGCCGAGCTTGCCCAGCTCGCGGGCGATCTCTTCCGCGCGCGGCAGGTTATCGGTGAAGGTGTCGTCGTCGAAGAAGAACTCCTTCGTCTGAGGGAATTCCTTCAGGCAGTACTTGATCTCTTCGATGACGTGCGCGACCGAGCGGGTGCGGTAGGTGTGGCCGCCGACGGTCTGCGGCCAGAGGCAGAAGGTGCAGCGGCTCTTGCAGCCGCGGCCCGAGTAGAACGAGATGTAGGGGTGCTTGAGGTACCCGATGAAGTACTTCTCCATCTCGAGGTCGCGCTTGTACACGCTCGTGACGAAGGGAAGCTGGTCCATGTCCGTCATGATCTCGCGATCCTCGTTATGGACCACGACGCCGTTGGCGTCCCGATAGGACAGACCCTTGATCTCCGACATCGGCACGCCGTCGGCGACTTCCTTGACGGTGAAGTCGAACTCGTTGCGGGCGCAGAAATCGATGCACGGGGCCTGGGCCATGGAGCCGGCGGCATCCACGGCGACCTTGGCGCCGATCAGGCCGGCGATCAGCCGCGGATTGGCGGCCTTGAGCGCCTCGACGGTCTTCACGTCGGACTTGAAGGACGGGACCGAGGTGTGGAGCACCACGAGGTCGAAATCGTTGGCCTGGGCCACGATCTCTTCGAGCTTGATGTTGTGCGGGGGCGCGTCGATCAGCTTCGAGTTCGGCACCAGGGCCGCCGGCTGGGCCAGCCAGGTCGGGTACCAGAACGACTTGATCTCGCGCTTGGCCTGGTAGCGCGAGCCGGCGCCGCCATCGAAGCCGTCGAAGGTGGGGGCCTGCAGGAAGAGCGTGCGCATGGGGTTCAAGGCCTCAAGGCTCGAGCGTTGGAATGTATAAGGGCGAATGGTTTGAAGCTTAGACCGAAGTCGCGCGCGACTCGCGACCGAGGCCGTGCTCCGGAATCAGCGTACCGTCCGCAACCACACGGTAATCGTGACCTTTCCATGTCACCGCACCCGAGACGAAGCTCCAGGTGAAGTTGATGAAGGACAGCATGTCACGAATCGGCAACAGCCAGTAGGCGTGGGGGGAGAGCCCGAAGGCCCGCTCGATGCGCAGGCACAGCAGGATGCGGCAGGTAAGGGCCAGGGCGGCGACCGCGAGCGCGCCGGAGCCGGCGCCGGGCATCAGCGCGGCGAGCAGCGCCAGTGGGAAGGCGTGGGTCACGACGGATCCGGCATAGCCCTTCGGATCGACGTTGCGGATGGTGCGGTTCCAGCGCAGTTCGTGCCGCCACAGGCCGGACAGCTCGGTATCGACGCAGGCATGCCCGATGGTGAGGGCTGGAATCGCCACCGTGCCGCCCTCGGCGCGCAGGGCTTCGCCGATCGCGTAATCGTCGGCCAGATCATCCTTGAACGCGCCGAAGCCGCCGATGCGGGCCAGCGATTCGGCCGTCATCGCGATGGTCGAGCCGAAGCAGGGCCGGGCGAGATCGAAGGTGGTGCCGAGGATGACGTTGGGCACGAACTGCACGTCGATGGCGAGCGCTGCGAGTTGGGCGCATAGGCCCCGGTCGCCCGGCACGCCGTGATAGAGGCAGGTCACGCCGGTCACACCCGGCTGCGACAGGGCGGCGGCGACGCGCTCGAGATAATCGGTCTTCACCGACATGTCGCTGTCGGCCAGCACCACGACGGCGTGGGCGATCCGCTCCGACATGTTGATGAGGTTGGAGACCTTGCGGTTCGAGCCGTGCTGGCTCGGATCCACCACGAGGTCGAGGCGCAGGGCGGGATGGGCTTCACGCAGGCGCTGCACCACGGCAATCGCCGGGTCGGCCGCGTTCTGGACACCGAACACGATCTGCACCGGGCCGGCATAATCCTGGCGGCAGAAGCTGTCGAGGTTCTCGAAGAGGTCCGGCTCCAGGCCGCAGAGGGGTTTGAGGATCGTCACACCGGGGCGCGGCGCATCGGCCGCGAACGCGGGCGACGGCCGCGCGGCGAAACGGTCGACGAGCCAAGCCGCGAGCAGGGCATAGACGCAACCGGCGAGCGCCATCAGCAGAAGCACAGATGCGATCCAGGCCGGCAGCTCGTTCAGATCCATGGCGCGGCGTTGCTCGCTGCTGTCTTGGGGCGGGGCCGCGGGCGGCGGTCTGAAGATGGTGAAGCCTGGACGCCGCCCCAAACGGGTCGCGGTCGGCTCCAGGCCTTATCGGTGGTCTCGTTCCTGCCGAATCGATGGCCGGCGGAGCGCTTCTCAATCCCTCGTCTCTGGCCCTACTCTCTGGGCGAGACTTTGGCGGCGAGCATCCCATCGGTGCGTTCGCGCATAAATTTCAGCAGGCTGTCGGCGCCACCCTTGAGCGGGTCGGCGAAGCTCGCCCGCATCGAGGCGACCTCGCTGACATTGCCGTTGAGCAGCACGTCCTGCACCTTGTGGCCGGCGTTGACGACGTAATCGACCTCCGAATCGTCGCCGTCCTTGTTCGAGACGCGGGTCGAGACGATGCGGTTGGGCCCGCGCTCCTCGCTCTTCGGCTCGATCTGGAACTTGCCGCCCGCCGCCTGCGAGAGGCGGTTGGCGTAGAGCGTGACGAAGTACCGGCCGAAGGTCTCGGTCAGCGCTTCCTGCTGCTCGGGCTTGAACGTCTTCCATTTCGGGCCGACGGCGGTGCGCACCATGGCGGGCGTGTCGAAGGTTTCGGCCAGGGTCTCGCCGACGATCGCGAGCCGGCTCTTGAGATCGCCCGCGCCGTTCTTCAGCGCCTCTTCGAACTTGGCGTAGAGTCGCCGGATCGGCGCCACGGCCGGATCGTCGGCGGCCCGGACGGGGTGCGGTGTCGCCGTGAGGGCGAGCATCGCCACGGCGGCGGCAAGGAGGCTGCGGCGGTTCAGGCGCACTTCTGGAGCGCTCCAGCTTCGTTGTCGGAGGAAAGGGGGGCGGGGGTCCGGGCGGCGGAGAAGCCGTAGGCCGGGGCGAGCGGGGTACCGCCCGAGCGGCGGCCGAGCCGTGCCCGGATCGCCCCGAGCCCTTCGCGCACCGTCTCGGTGCCGTCGGTTTCGGCAGGCGCCGCGGCCTTGCGCTCCATCAGGCTCCAAAGGGCGAGGCTCGGCAAGCCGACGGCCAGATCGGCGACGCGCTTGACCAGGGAGAGGGCGAGCGCTGCCTCCGGCGGGATGCCGAACAAGGCGCCCAGAGCGATCAGCCCGCCCTCCTGGGCTCCGATGGCGCCGGGAACGACGAAGGCGGCGCCGCGCACGGCCTGGGCGAGGCTCTCGATCACCAGCGCGTCGAGGAAGCTGATGGAATAGCCCATCGCGTTGAGGGCGACCCACACCTCGAGGGTGCCGGCGACCCAGCCGACGAGGTGGATCAGAAGCGCCGCACCGACACGGGCGCGGTTGCCGTAGAGGCGGCGCAGGTTCTCGAACAGCACGTCGATCGCGCCGAGCGCACGCCACTCGCGGCCGGCGGCGAAGCGGCTCAGCGCGGCCTCGATCAGGCGGTGCCCGCTGCGGCGCTGGATGACGTAGAACGCGGCCAGCGCCGGAATGGCGACCAGCACGCCCCCCGCGACGGTGCGGACCATCGGCCCGTCGCCGGTGATCTGCATCAGCAGGAGGAGCCCGGCGATGGTGAAGACGAGCTGCGTGACCGCCTGGGTCATCAGATCGACGAACATGCTGGCGCCGGCCATGCCGCCCGGCGTGCCGCTGCGGGTGAGCAGGCGCGCGCCGATGAGGTCGCCGCCGACCTGCGCCACCGGCAGGAGCGTGTTGATGCCCTCGCGCACGAAGCGCAGCGCGATGCAGTCACGCAGGGTCGGGCCGGCGCCGCGGGGGAACACCGCGTGCCAGCCGAGGCCCGCCCAGGCGACCGCCGCAAAGCGGGCGAGCACGACGGCGAGCGTCCCCCAACCCGCGCTGACGACCGCGGCGGTGACATCGGACACGCCGGAAGACAGGAACAGCGCGAGCGCCGTACCCAATCCAATGATCGATGCCAGTGTTGTGAGACGCTTCATCAGCCTCTTTCGATCATCGGCGAAGGCTTGTGTTGTCGAAATCCCACCCGAAGCGACCATCGAAGCTTAGCCGGTGGTGGGAAGCGTTCCGGCAGGTTGCAGCTTTGATCTGCCCTGTCTATCACCCGATTGACACACCGGGGAGCAAAGCGGCGCCCGCGGTGGCCGCTGGCGACGATTGTCGCGCGATGCCGCTTCTAGGGAGCCTCAAATGGATCGCGAGCCGCAGATCACGGCGGATTCCGCCCTGGTCGACGACGCCTCGTCGACGGGTTTTTCGCAGGGCTACGAGGGCCGTAACGACCTGGGAAGACATTCTCCCGCGACCCGTAGCCCGGTGATGGCCTGGAACGAGTGGGATCCGCTGGAGGAGGTGATCGTCGGCTCGCTCGACGGCGCCACGATCCCGACCCACCACCTCACCGTGATCTTCAACCTGCCGCGGGCGGCCCAGCCGTTCTACCGCTTCGCCTCCGGCTGGAAGTATCCGAAGTTCATGAAGAAGCTCGCGCAGGCCGAGCTCGACAACTTCATCTCGATCCTGGCCGGCGAGGGCGTGAAGGTGCGCCGCCCGGATACGGTCGACTTCTCGAAGAAGTTCAAGGCGCCGCGCTGGACCTCGCGCGGCTTCTGTGTCGCCTGCCCGCGCGACCCGTACCTCGTGATCGGTGACGAGATCATCGAGAGCCCGATGTGCTGGCGCTCGCGCTACTTCGAGGGCGACGCCTACCGCTCGCTGTTCAAGGAATATTTTCGCAATGGCGCGCGGTGGACATCGGCACCGCGCCCTCAATTGACGGATGACCTCTACAACTACGATTATCGGGTGCCGAACCTGAAGGCCGGCGAACCGATGCAGTTCACGGTCAACGAGTTCGAGCCGGTCTTCGACGCCGCCGACTTCGTGCGCTGCGGCCGCGACCTGTTCGTGACCCGCTCGAACGTGACGAACCTGATGGGCATCGAGTGGCTGCGCCGCCATCTCGGCCCCGGCTTCCGCATTCACGAGATCGAGAGCCGCTGCCCGCAGCCGATGCATATCGATTCGTCGTTCATGCCACTCGCGCCCGGCAAGGTGCTGGTCAACCCCGACTACATCGACGTCGAGAAGCTCCCGGCGGTGCTCAAGAAGTGGGACGTGCTGATCGCCCCGCGCCCCGACCCGGTCGAGGGCTTCATGAGCAAGATCTCGATGTGCTCGCCCTGGACCTCGATCAACGTGCTCGCCATCGACGAGAAGAAGATCGTCGTCGACCAGAGCCAGCCGACCCTGATCAAGGCGCTGAAGGATTGGGGCTTCGACCCGATCCCGGCGCCGTTCCTCTCCTACGGCCCGTTTGGCGGCTCGTTCCACTGCGCCACGCTCGACGTGCGCCGTCGCGGCGTGCTGAAGTCGTACTTCTAAAAAGCATCGTCCTGGATGCCTGATCCAGGACGATGCTTGAGGCGCTTGTTTTCGCATCATCTTTTTTCCGAAAGCCGGAGGCCGCCTTTCGGGATGATGCTCCAGGAAACGGCCCTGCCCGGCAGCGGGCGGGGCACTTCATCGATCCGGAGCCTGCCGCGCACGCCTCGCGGCGGGCTCTTTTCGTTTCCGGCCGCGGTCGTGCTCTTGGATGGCAGGGGCTCCGCCCCGCGAGGACGGTGCGGATCATCCACCCCGTCTTCACGTGCGTCGGCGACGTGTTCCGGAAACGTCGTGTTGCGCGATGAGTGTCTCTCACAAAACGCCCGCCGCGCTGTCATCGCCAGAACGACAACGGTCAGAGACCGGGAGTTTTGTGAGGCACTGGCCTCTCGACCGGAACGCTTCGACCCGCAGAGGCAGGTTCACTCGCCGACATATCGTCCGGGCAGGCGCGTCGCCCGCTGGTAGGTCGTCCCGGCCAGCGCCAGCGCGCCGCCGTATTGCAGAAAGCCGTTCTCGGCGAGCCCGTCCGGCGCGAACGGAACCTGGAGCGCGAGCCGGGTCAGCGCATTGAGCGCGATGATCGCGAGGCAAAAGACGGCGGAGGCGAGCGAGGCGGCGACGAAATCGGGCATGGTGGATCTCCCGGCAGGGACGGCCCAAGCTAAGCAAGGGCCGAGCCAGCCGGAGGACCCATAAGAGGCTATCCGACGGGCGGACGGGTCGCGCGCATGGAGGGCCGCTCCTCGAAGCGCGCGAACCACGCGGCGAGCCGGGGCGCGTCGTCGCGCCAGGCGATATCGGAGAAACGCAGGTCGAGGTAGCCGAGCGCGCAGGCGAGCGCGATCGTGCCGATATCGACGCGATCGCCCGAAGCCTCCGCGTGCTCCTCGAACCACGCCAGCGCGCTCTCGATCTTGGCGGTCTGCCCCTCGATCCAGCCGGCCGAGCGCTCGGATTCGGGACGTGCGGTCAGCTCGTAGCGGATCAGCAGGGCGGCATCGAGTACGCCGTCGGCGGTGGATTGCTCGTTGAGCGCCCGCCACCGCGCGTCGCCTCCGGCCGGGAACAGCCGGCCGCCGCCGAGCGCGTCGAGGTATTCGCAGATCACCCGGCTGTCGGCGAGGCCTTCGCCGGAGTCGAGGATCAAGGTCGGTACCTGCGCGAGCGGATGCTGTGCCAGCACCGAGCGGTCGCGCTTGACCGGGTGGACGGCGCTCGGCAGCAGCTCCAGCCGCCCGGCGAGGCCGAGTTCGTGGGCGACCACCATCACCTTCCGCACGAAGGGCGAGCTGTGCGAGTGGAACAGCTTCATCGGCTTGTCGGCATCCTTTGAGGTTTCGGGTCGAGGCGGAAGACGGGCGGTCAGCGCTGCACGGCGGCGGGCGTCGCCGGTACCTTCGGCATCTCGACGCCGAGGCGCTTGACCGGCCAGCCGTCGCCCCAGCGGCGCATGTCGCTGAAAGCGGGATCGTTCTTCAGGCTCTGGGCATCCTTGCCGGCGAAGGCGGCCGTCGCCGCCATGTCGAAGGTGCGCCAGAAGGCGAGGAAATCGAGGCTGTCGGCGCGGGCGTTGTTGATCTGCGAGACCAGGGTCGTCTGCTCGCCCGAAAGCGACATGTCGGCCGACCAGCGGAAGGGCGGCGGCTTCTCGCCGGGCGGGTCGGGCGGCAGCTTGATCGCGCCGCCGTCATAGGCCGCGTCGAGCCCGGCGGGCGAGGCGAGCGTCGCGGTGAGCGCGGGGAAGCCGTGGTCGTCCGAGAGCGCCCGCACCAACAGCTTGCGCTCGGGCGGCACGGAACGGGCGTCGCGCAGGATGCGCCGGGCGGCGGCATCGGCGGCCCGCGCGTCGCGGTCGCCGATCACCGTGACCAACAGGGTCTTGGGCGACATGCCGTCGAGATCGCCGAGCGGGATGCCGCGGGACTTGGCGTCCCGGGCGATGCCGCCGGGCATCACGACGTAGACGAGCTTCGGCGCGGGCAGGCCCTCCTGTGCGGCTTCCGCCGCGAGGTGGGCGGCAAGCGGGGCGCCTGCCAGATGCCCGATCAGGGCGAGACGGCCGGTATCCGGCTTCGCGTCGGCGTCGCCTGCGAGGTCCGCCAGCGCCGATTTGAGCAGGCGCGCGGCGATGGCCGGCGCGTCGGAGGGCCGGGTGCGGTTCACCTCTTGGAAGCGGGGAAACAGCACGAGCCAGCCATGGCGGGCGAGGTGGTCGATCCAGGCGCCGTAGGCCTGCGGGTTCGGCGCGCCCCAGGCGTGCAGGAACACCGCCACCGGCCGCCCGCCCTCGGGCGCCGGGCCCGCCTTGTAGAAGGCATAGGTCGCCGCGCTCGCCTTGCCGACCGCGCGCTTGGTGATGGTGGCGGCCTTGTCGCCGACGCCGCCCGGTCCCTCCGCCGGCTGGGCCGGGGGCGCGGCGGCCAAGACCGGCCCGGCCACGGACAGGGCGGCCAGCATGCCCAGGGCGGGCCAACGCAGGGCGGCAAGTCCGGATTTCGGGCGCATCAATCTCTCGACGATCGGCGAAACACTGTGCCGATCCCCTCCGTTCGCGGGAATTTCAGGGCTCGACCGCGCCTGAATAGCAGATTCCGGCGCGGAGGCGACGCCGGAGGGGCAACGGTCCAAGCTATTCGCGTTCCTTCACCCGGCGGCACTCGGTCTTGAGGTAGCTCGTCTTGCCGACCTCGTCCCTCAGGCCGGTGCGGGCGATGATCTCCTGCCAGCCGTTGGTGCAGCCGAGTTCGTTCGCGACGCGGACCTTACGCACCTCGCTCGCCCGCTCGTCGTTGCAATCCTGCTGCGGGATGCCGTTGGCGCAGACGAGTACGACGGCGATGAAGGCATTCATGGCGAATCTCCCGCTTTTTTGTTGGCTTTTCCCGCCTGTGGCGAGCCGGAGCCTTACGCACGAAGCCGGCGTCGGGTTTCGTCCGTGAGAACGCTATCCCACCTCGACGATGAGATCGTTGCGAAACGTCTTTCCCTCCACCGGGTTGGCGAGCCAGCGGGTGCGCCCGATCCGCAGATCGTGCCCGGCATGGAAGTGGCCGGAGATCCAGAGATCGGGACGGTCCGCGTCGGGCAAGTCGTCGAGGATCGTGGTGGCGTAGAAGGCCGGCACCCACCACGGCACGCCGGGGCTGTCGCGGAATGCGTCGGCGGCGAGCGGGCTCGGCGGGTGGTGCGTGACGGCGACCGTGGGGCCCTGGTGGGGCTGGGCCAGCGTTTCGAAAAAAGCGGCCCGCTCGCGCAGATGGGCCTCCATCGCGTCGGCCGGCGACCAGGGCTCGCGGTCGGCCCGGCGGATCGAACCGCGGTACTCTCGCGATCCGGTGACGGGATCGGTCATCCGCGCGGCCGCATAGGCGACAGGGTCGTCGGGCCGGTCGGGCGTGTCGTCGGTGAGCCAGCGCCCGGCGAGTGACCAGTCGCTCCACAGTGTGGTGCCGACGAAGCGCACGCCGCCGATCACCGCCGCCTGCCCGCCCTGGAGCAGGTGGATGCGGCTGCCCAGCCCGTTCAGCCGGGCGACCTCGCGCTCGAGCGCGGCGAGGAGTTCGGGCGCAGTGCGCGGATCGCCCGTCGGGGCGTAGTGCTCGTGGTTGCCCGGCACCAGCACCACCGGCCGCTCGCCCGCCAGCGCCAGCACCGTGGCGAGCCCGGCTTCGGGCTGGCCCTCGTGCAGGTCGCCGGCGCAGACGAGCACGTCGAAGGCGGCCTCGGGCGGCGGGATCATCTCCGGGCGGCGGCGTTCGAGATGCAGGTCGGAGAGGGGAAAGAGGCGCAGCACGGCGTCCGTCGGTTCGAGGGAGAAGTCGGAAGGCGTCAGGCGCGGGCCTGCGCCGCTTCCTCGGCCGCGGCACGCCATTCGCGGCGGGCGGCCTTGAGCACGTCGAAGGCGGAATCGGCGTTGATGACGGCGATGCCGCCTGCCGCCACGAGATCGGGCCAGGGCGAGAGGGTCAGCGCGGTGGCGGCTCCTGCGATCATGATCGCGACGTTGGCGGCGACATCGTTGCGGGCGGAGAGGTAGGCCGCGCGGGTGAGGCTGCCATGGCCGTCGCGGTGGCGGGCGAGCATCAGCGCGCAGGCGAGGTTGACGAGGAGCGCGCCGAGGCCGGTCAGCGTCAGCGGCACGGGGGCCGGCGCGGTGAAGTCCGAGAATTTTTCGTAGGCCGCCCAGGCCGTGGCGAGGCCCGGCACCAGCAGGATGGCGGCCAGCAGGGTGCCGAGCCGCGCCCGGTTGCGCACGCTCCAGCCGATCCCTGCAAAGATCAGCAGGTTGATCGCGGCATCCTCCAGGAAGTCGAGGCTGTCGGCGATCAGCGCCACCGATCCGA
The DNA here is from genome assembly GCF_001542815.1 of Methylobacterium sp. AMS5. GTDB lineage: Bacteria > Pseudomonadota > Alphaproteobacteria > Rhizobiales > Beijerinckiaceae > Methylobacterium. The sequence continues at coordinate 3,638,698 of NZ_CP006992.1, read as the reverse complement.
TCGCGAGCGCCACGACGATCTCGATGCCGAAATAGCCGAGGTTCAGCGCCGCCACGCGGGCGACGACCGGGCGCAGACTCGGCGAGGGCGGCAGACGAGGCACCGGCGGGTTCCCGAGGGTGGGGCGAAGCGGGCCGGTGATGGACCGAGGCGCCCTGCCCTGTCGAGACCCTTCCCAGCGGCGGGCCTCTCGGCCCATTGTCCGGCTGGATTTGCACGCGCGGCTGTGCAAGGCGAAAGATCTGCCAAAGGACAGCCAAGCCGCCTATCGAGCGGCGATCCGGACCGGGGAGGCGTTGACCATGTTGCCCGAACTGCGCGTGCTCTATTTCGAGGATCTCGAAGTCGGACTGACGGAGATTCTGAAGAAGGAGATCTCCTCCTCCGACGTGGTGGGCTTTGCCGAGATCACCGGCGACCGCAACCCGATCCACCTCTCCGAGCACTTCGCCGCGCGCACGCCCTTCGGCACCCGCATCGCCCACGGCCTCTACACTGCGGGCCTGATCTCGGCGGTGCTCGGCACCCGCCTGCCGGGGCCGGGCGCGGTCTACATCTCACAGACCCTGAACTTCCGCGCGCCGGTGCGCATCGGCGACATCGTCGAGGTGAAGGTCGAGGTGGCCGAGCTGATCCCCGAGCGCCGCCGCGCCCGGCTGGCCTGCACCTGCTCCGTCGGCGACGAGGTGGTGCTCGACGGCGAAGCCCTGGTGAAGGTGCCGAAGAAGGAAGAGGCCGATCCGCTCGCCATGCGCATGGGCGGCGGCCGCGCCTAAAAAAACGCTTGCCCGAACCGATTGCCATCGACGATCCGGACGACCCGCGGCTCTGCGCCTACCGGGCCGTGCGCGAGCGCGACCTCGTGGGCCGGCAGGGCCGCTTCATCGTCGAGGGCGAGGTGACCCTGCGGCTGCTGTTCTCGGGCAGCGCCCGCTTCGCCGCGGAATCGGTGCTGCTGGCGCCCGAGCGCTGGCCGGGCTTTGCGGACGTGCTGCGTGGGGACGGGCCGCCGGTCTATCTCGCCGGCAAGGACGTGATGAGCGCGGTGGCCGGCTTTCCGATCCATCGCGGCGTGCTGGCGGTGGGCCTGCGCGGCATGGAGCCTCCACCCGAGTCCCTGATCCCACCCGCCCCTGCCCCGGCCCTCGTCGTCGGGCTCGTCGGGTTGACCAACCACGACAATGTCGGCGGCCTGTTTCGTAACGCCGCCGCCTTCGCCGCCGACGCGGTCTGGCTCGATGCCGAGGCCTGCGATCCGCTCTACCGCAAGGCGATCCGCGTCTCGGCCGGCGCGGCGCTGACCGTGCCCTTCGCCCGCGCGGCGAGCGGGGCGGCGCTGCTCGATCTTGCCGAACGCCACGCCCTGACGCCGCTCGCGCTCACCCCTAGCGGGAGCGAGACGCTCGATGCCCTGGATCCGCCGTCTCGCACGCTGCTGCTGCTCGGGACCGAGGGGCCCGGACTGCCTGAATCGCTGATGACCCGCGCCCGCCGCGTGCGGATCGCCATGGCGCCAGGCTTCGACTCGCTCAACGTCGCGACCGCAGGCGCGATCGCGCTGCATCATCTGGCGGGGCAGCGGCTTGCAGCTGAAGCCGAATTGTCCCGCGCCTTCCGCGCGCTCAGCGGCAGCGTCGATCCCGATCTCTGATCAGGTGCCATCCGCATCGTCGGAGCGGCGTGGCAGGCCGCCCCCGTCATGGCGAGGCGGAGCCGAGGCCATCCAGCGCTCGCCCTCTCCGGATGGGTCGCGTCGCTGGATCGCTTCGCGTCCGTTCGCGATGACGGCAAGGGCTGCGGCCTCCCGCCTGTGGACGGCTCAGGCCCTCGCGGACCTCGGCCGGCCGGCGCATGTTAGAAGCAGCGGGCGCCAGCGGGGTACGGGATGGGCTACGAGATCGATCTGGGTCGGGCCGGCGACAAGCCCGGGATGATGGACCTCACGGAGCTTCTGGCGACGCGCCTCCTCGTCCAGGGCAATTCCGGTTCGGGCAAGTCGCACCTGCTACGGCGCCTGCTGGAGCAAAGTGCGGGCCTCGTGCAGCAGGCGATCATCGACCCCGAGGGCGACTTCGTCACGCTGGCCGAGCGCTACGGCCACGTCGTGATCGAGGCGGATGGCAACGAGGCGGAACTCCTGCGCATCGCCGCCCGCGTCCGCGAGCATCGGGTCTCCGTCGTGCTCTCGCTGGAAGGGCTCGACGCCGAGGACCAGATGCGCGCCGCCGCCGCCTTCCTCGGCGGCCTGTTCGATGCCGACCGCTCGCTCTGGTACCCGATGCTGGTGGTGGTGGACGAGGCGCAGCTCTTCGCCCCCGCCGCCGCGGGCGAGGTCTCCGACGAGGCCCGCCGCCTCTCGCTCGGCGCCATGACCAACCTGATGTGCCGCGGGCGAAAGCGCGGGCTGGCCGGCATCATCGCCACGCAGCGTCTGGCCAAGCTCGCCAAGAACGTCGCGGCGGAAGCCTCGAACTTCCTGATGGGCCGCACCTTCCTCGACATCGACATGGCGCGCGCCGCCGACCTGCTCGGCCTCGATCGCCGCGGGGCCGAGATGTTCCGCGACCTCGCCCGAGGCCATTTCGTCGGCCTCGGCCCGGCGCTCTCGAAGCGCCCGCTGCCGATCGCCATCGGCCCGACGGTGACCGAGAGCCGCAACGCCGCGCCCGACCTGCTCCCCCTGCCCACCATGGGCGAGGAGGCGCGCGCGCTGATCATGACGGCGTCGGCCGAGGAGGAGGCAAGGCCCCTCCCCGCGCCCCGGCCGAAGCCCGTCCGCGCGCCCGGCCCCGACGTGCTGGTCCAACTCGCCAATTACCGGCCGCCGGTGCGCGACGATCTGCCGGAGGAGGAGCCGATGGATCCGGCCGAGCGCGAGGCGGCGATGGCCGAGATCCTCGCCTCGGTGCTGGCGGATTCGGACGCTGCCGCCTGCACGCCCGCCACCCTCTACCAGGATTTCACCGTCCGCTGCCGCATCCGCCGGATCGGCGGCGAGGCGATGGGCCTGCCCGAATTCAAGCGGCGGCTCGCCGTGGCACGGGCCGGCGTCCAGGGCGCCACCGCCGAGGGACCCGGTTGGGAGCGGGCGCAGGAGATCGCCGCCGGCCTGCCCGAGGATCTGGCCGGGCTGTTCCTGCTCATCGCCCGCACGGCGCTCGAAGGCTCGCCCTGCCCGTCCGACGCGGCGCTCGCGGAGGCCTACGGTACCTCCTCGGCGGGGCGTGCCCGGCGCATGCTGGGCTACCTTGAGGAGCGTGGCGCCATCGTCATGCGCCGGGATCTGCGCGGTGCGCCGATCATCGCCGTGCCCGATCTCGACGCCGAGACCGGCCCGCAGATCGGCGCGGCCGCCGTGCTCCCGCTGCGTCGGCGACGGCCCTGAACGCGGACGGTATCGGCCTGTCGATGGCCGGAACCTGTTGAGACCCCTGGTACGCGACAATCCGTGCCTCTTGCCCCTGGCCCGCTTCCGGCCAAGATTGCGCCGACGATGTGAGGTTGGGAGTTTTGGGACGTTGCTGCAGTCGCGGGAAGGTTTGCGTACCCTGTCGGGCCGCCGCACGATCGTCGTCGGGGCCGGCCCCGGCGGGCTTGCCACGGCGCTGCTCCTGGCCAAGGCCGGATTGCATGTCACGATCATCGAGCGCGACGCGACCGTCGGCGGGCGCACCAAGACCGTCGAGGCGCCGGGCGGGTACCGCTTCGACATCGGCCCGACCTTCTTCCTCTATCCGCAGATCCTCGCCGACATCTTCGAATCCTGCGGCGAGCGCCTGGAGGATCATGTCCGGCTGGAGCGGCTCGACCCGCAATACAACCTCGTCTTCGAGGGTGAGGGCGGCATTTCGGGGCAGATCCGTGCCACCGGCGACGTGCCGCGGCTGAAGGCCGAGATCGCCCGCCTCGCCCCCGCCGATGCCGAGAACGTCGAAAAATTCTTCGAAGAGAACCGGACCAAGCTGAACTACTTCAAGCCGGTGCTGGAGCAGCCCTTCGACAACATCCTGTCGATGGCGAGCCCGGCCATGCTGGCCGCCCTCCCCCATCTCCATCCCGGCCGCAGCGTGGACCGGGATCTCAAGCGCTACTTCGCCGACCCGCGGGTGCGCCTCGCCTTCTCGTTCCAGACCAAATATCTCGGGATGAGCCCCTTCCGCTGCCCGAGCCTGTTCACGATCCTCTCGTTCCTCGAATACGAGCACGGGGTCTATCACCCGGTCGGCGGCTGCGGCGCGGTCTCGGAGGCGATGGCGGGGCTCGCCCGCCGCATGGGCGTCGACATCCGCCTCGGGCAATCGGTCGAGCGGATCCTGTTCGAGGGCAAGCGCGCCTGCGGCGTGGTCGTCGGCGGCGAGACGCTGAAGGCCGATGCGGTGGTCGTGAACGGCGACTTCGCCAAGGTGATCCGCGATCTGGTGCCGGAGGAGCGGCGCCCGCGCTGGCGTGACGCCAAGATCGGCAAGGCGCGCCTCTCCTGCTCGACCTACATGCTCTACCTCGGCATCGAAGGCAAAATGCCCGAGAGCCTGGGCCACCACACCATCCTGCTGGCCAAGGAATACGAGCGCAACATCAAGGAGATCACCGGCGGCACGCTGCCGATGGAGCCTTCGATCTACGTGCAGCATGCCGGCTTCACCGATGGCGGTATGGCGCCTCCCGGCCACACCGCCCTCTACGTGCTGGTGCCGGTGCCCAACCTGAAGGCGGGCATCGATTGGGAGACGGTCGGCCCGAGCTACCGCAAGCTGATTCTGGAGCGCCTGAAGCTCCTCGGCCTTCCCGACATCGAGAGCCGCATCCGCTACGAGCGCGTGGTCGATCCCCGCGATTGGCGCGACGCGTTCGCGGTGCACGAGGGCGCGACCTTCAACCTCGCCCACGATCTCATGCAGATGCTGTGGTTCCGGCCCCATAACCGCTTCGGGCCGGGGCTCTACCTCGTCGGCGGCGGCACCCATCCGGGCTCCGGCCTTCCCGTGATCTACGAGGGTGCGCGCATCTCCGCCCGGCTCCTCATCGAGGATCTCGCCAAGGAGAAGGCGCCCGCGATCCTGGCGGACCTGCCGACGACCTCGCCGCTTGCCACGCAGGGCGATCCGAGCTGATGCGGGCCGCTTTTCTCGCGGGCCTTGCCGTGCTGGCCGCGTTTACGGGCCCGGCGCGGGCGGCAGGCCTGGAGGTGATCGTCGAGGGAGCCGAGCCGGGGCCGGGCGAAGTCTACGTCACCCTGTGTCAGGGCGGGCTGAGCGAGGCCGCCTGTCCGATCGGCCGGAGCGCTCCGGTCCGCGGCGGCGCCGAGCGCTTCGTCTTCACCGACGTGCCCGCGGGCGTCTGGGCGGTCGCCGCCTTCCAAGACGAGAACGGCAACGGCCGGCTCGACCGGACGGCGCTCGGCCTGCCGCTGGAGCCTTACGGTTTCTCCGGCGCTGTCGCGCGCCGGGCCCGGCCGGACTTTGCCAGCGCGAGCTTCGCCCTGCACGAACCCGGCACCGCTATGCGGATCCGCATCGCCCGTCCGCTGCCGCGGCGCTGACGGGCGAATGATGCACATCGAGGCCCCGCCCCTCGTCTCCGTCGAGGGCGCCGCCCTCGCCTATCGCGGCCGTCCGGCCCTGCGCGGGCTCGACCTCACCCTCGTCCGGGGCACGACGCTGGCCCTGCTCGGGCCGAACGGGGCCGGAAAGACCAGCTTGATCCGCCTGCTGGCCGGGCGGCTCAAGCCCGATGCCGGAAGCGTCCGCATCCTCGGCGGCGACCCCCATGCCGACCGTGCGACCCGCAAGCGGATCGATTTCGTGCCGCAGGAAATCGCGCTCTATCCCCGCCTCACCGTCGCGGAGAATCTCGACGTGTTCGCCCGGCTCGCCGGCCTGAAGCGTGGGGAGCGCCGCGGGGCGGTCGCGGCGGCGATCGGGCGCTGTGCGCTGGCCGAGGTGGCGGGGCGGCTCGTCGCCACGCTCTCGGGCGGCTACCAGCGCCGGGTCAACATCGCCGTGAGCCTGCTCAGCGAACCCGACCTGATCCTGCTCGACGAGCCGACGCAGGGGGTCGATCTCGACGCGCGCGCGTCGATCCACGCTGTGCTGGCGGGCCTGCGCGCGGGTGGCGCCGGGCTCGTCATCAGCACCCACGATTTTTCCGAAGCCGAGCGACTTGCCGACCGCGTTGCCATCCTCGCCGACGGGCAGATCCGGCTCGAAGGCGCTCTGGCCGCGCTGATGCGCCCGTTCGAGGCCGCCCCGCCCGAGCACGAGGCGGTGCTGGAGAGCCCCCCGGACGCCGCCGCCGAGGCGGCCCTGAGGCGCTCCGGCTTCTCGCCGCTCACGGGCGAGGCGCGGTTCTGGCGTGCCGACCACGGGGCCGCCGGCGGGCTCGACGGCGCGGCTCTGCTTGCCGCCCTGCGGGCAGCCGGCGTGCCGGTGGCCGAGATCCGGGTGCGCCGCCCCGGCCTGGAAACCCTCTACCGGGACAGCCTCGCTGGCCGTCCGGGCCGGGAGAGCGCGGCGTGATCGCGGCGGCATTCCGGGTGATGTGGCTCTCGCTCCTGCGCGACCGCGCGGCGCTGACCATGGCCTTCGTGCTGCCCACCGTCATCTTCGCGATCTTCGCGGCGATCTTTTCGGGCGCGATCGGCGACCGCATCCGCATCCATCTCGGGCTCGCCGACCTCGCGGGCACCGCCACCACGCAGCGCCTCGTCACGGCCCTGGAGGCCGAGCCGTCCCTTCGCATCGCGCGCCTGGACGTGGCGGACGAAGCGGCGGCCGTCCGCGCCGTGCGTCGCGGCGAGGTCGATGTGGCCCTGGTGCTGCGCAGCGACCTCGCGGCGCCCGCCGGCACGGATAAGGCTGGCCCCGACAAGGGGAACGCGGCGGCGAGCCAGCCGGTGCTGCTGATCGAGAGTCCGTCGCGGGCGCTCGCCACGCCGATCGCGCTGGGCCAGCTCCAGCGTGCTCTCAACGACGCGCTGCCCGACGTGGTGCTCTCGCGCATCGTCGCGGACGTCGAGCGCTCCGGCAAGATCGGGCCGGACGAGCGCACCTTCCTCGACGAGGCCTTCGCCGAGCAGCGGGCGAAGAAGGAGCCGTTCTCCTTCACCCGTCTCGTCGAGACCCGCACCACCGCGAGCGGGCGCGGCAACGAGCGGGTGAGCTACTACGCGGGCGCCATCGCCGCCGTGTTCCTGCTGTTCGCGGCGATGCAGGGGGCGCTCTCCCTGGTGGACGAGCGCGAGGGCGGGCTGGCCGACCGCCTCGCCGCCGGCCCCGGCGGCCTGCCGGTGATCGTGCTGGGAAAATTCCTGTTCCTGCTCGGCCAGGGCGTGGTCCAGGCCGGGCTGATCTTTTCCGCCGCCGCGCTTCTGCACGGCGTCGATGTGTCCGGCCACTGGATCGGCTGGCTCGTCACCTCGATCCTCGTCTCGGCCATGGCGGCGGGCCTCGCGCTCGCCGCCTGCGCGCTCTCGGCGACCCGCCAGCAGGCGCATCTGGCCGCGACCTTCGGCGTGCTGCTGCTCTCGGCGGTCGGCGGCAGCATGGTGCCCCGCTTCCTCATGCCTCCCTGGCTGCAGCAGGCCGGCTGGCTCACGCCCAACGCCTGGGCGATCGAGGCCTATCAGGCGGCCCTCGGCGAGGGCGCGGCGGCGGCCTTGCCGGCCTGGGGCGTGCTGGCGACCCTGGCGGCCGTTGGTCTGGGGGTGGCGGTCGGGGTGGTCGGCCGGAGAACGGTCTGAGGCGGATTGACCCGTGGCGACCCGTCTCCGCGACGGAACCGGGCAGATCGGGCAGGGCCATTCACGCTGGCCTGCATGTCTTCTTGCGCCCGCATGTCTTCTCGCCCGGATATCTTCGGAGCCGCCCCACCCCCATGACCAACGCAATGCTGCGCCTGCTGATCGCCGACGGCAACGACCGCGACGGCCGTGCGAAGCGCGAGTCCGCCGTCGGCCAAACCACCTCGCAGGCCTTCGCCGCCGTGGTGGCCGACCTCGCGCCCGAGGCGGCCTGCACGCTGGTGAACCCCGCCGATGCCGAGGCCGCGATCGGGTTCGATCTCGCCGGGTTCGACGGGATGGTGCTCACCGGCTCCACCTTGCGGCTCGCCGATGGCGGGCCGGCGGTGCGGCGCCAGCTCGACCTGATGCGCGCGGCTTTGGAGGCCGGGTTGCCGGTGTTCGGCTCGTGCTGGGGCATGCAGGTCGCCGCGGCGATCGCGGGCGGGGATGTCGGCGAGAACCCGCGCGGGCCGGAATACGGTTTCGCCCGGCGCCTCACGGCCACGGGGGACGGGGCCGCGCACCCGCTGCTCGCCAGTCGCGCGCCTGCCTGGGACGCACCCGCGATCCATTGCGATGCCGTCGTCGTCGCCCCCTCCGGCGCGCGGGTGCTCGCGGCGAATGCCGTGCTCGACGTTCAGGCGATCGAGATCCGCTACGGGCGCGGGCTGTTCTGGGGCACGCAGTACCACCCGGAAACCGACCTCGACGAACTCGCCGCGATGCTGCGGCTGAGCGCCGATGCGGTCGTCTCCGCCGGGCTGGCCGCCGATCACGCCGCGGTCGAGGCCTATGCCGGCGAGATTTCGGATCTCGACGGCAGCGAGGGCGCCGCCCGCCGCCATCGCGCGTGGCGTCTCGGAATCGGCGCCGACGTGCTCGAACCCGCGCAGCGGCGCCGGGAAATCGGCAATTTTCTCGCGTCTCTGTCCACAGCCCGCGGCGTGGTATGGACCGAGCGCGACCGGGTGGCACGTTGACCCGCCCTGCCGCGCATCTAGCTTTGCTTTGACGGTCTTCTTTTTCAGGCCGCGCGGGAGACGCGTTTCCAATGAGCCAGGGTTCTTCGGTCGCGGTCGTCGGAAGCGGGCTCGGTGGGTTGGCCTCGGCTTGCGTGGCGGCCGCGCGCGGCCATCGCGTCACGGTCTACGACAAGAACGACTGGATGGGCGGCAAGGCCGCGGTGCTGCACGAGGGCGGCTTCCGCTTCGATATGGGGCCGACCATCCTCACCGTGCCGCGCGTGCTGGAGCGCATCTTCGCCGAGGCCGGGCGCTCGGTGCACGATTACATGGATCTGCGCCGCCTCGACCCGCAATGGCGCTGCTTCTTCGATGACGGCTCGCGCGTCGATCTGATCGAGGACGTCGATGCCATGGCCGCCTCCATGGACCGGTTCGCCCCCGGGCAAGGGGTGGGCGACGGCTACAAGAAGTTCATCGCAGTCTCCGAGCATCTGCACGGCGTCTCGGAGCGGTTCTTCTTCTGGAAGGCGGTGCAGGATCTGTTCGACACGATCGACATCCGCGCCAACATGAATCCCGGCACGCTCCGCGACGTGCTCAGCCTTCGCATGCACGCCACCGTCGCGAGCACGATCCGCGGCAAGGTCAAGGATGCGCGCCTCGCGCAGATGCTCGACCACTTCGTGCAATATGTCGGCTCCTCGCCCTACGGCGCGCCGGCCGTGCTCTGCGCCATCGCCCACATGCAGACGGCCGAAGGCGTGTGGTACCCGATGGGCGGCACCCGCGCGGTGGCCGAGGGGCTGATGCGGCTCGCGACCGAACTCGGCGCCACGTTGAAGCCCGCCGACGAGGTGCTGGGCCTCGACATCGCCGCGGGCCAGCTGCGCGGCCTGCGCACCCGCGACGGCATCACGCCCTACGACGCCGTCATCTCCAACATGGATTCGGTGCGCACCTACCGCGAACTCGTCGGCGGCGAGGTCGGCAAGTCCTACGAGAAGAAATTCTTCGAGCCGGCCTGCTCCGGCGTGGTGCTCTATCTCGGGCTCAACAAGCGCTACGAGCACCTGAACCACCACGATTTCGTCTTCTCCCGCGACCCGGAGGAGGAGTTCGACTTCATCTACCGCAAGGGCGAGCCGGCCCCCGACCCGACCGCCTACCTCGCGGCCCCCTCCTCCACCGATCCGAGCGTGGCGCCCGAGGGCGGCGAGGCGCTCTACGTCCTCGTCCACACGCCGTATCTTCGGCCGCACCACGACTGGTCGAAGATGTTCCCGGCCTATCGCCGGACGATCCTGGAGAAGCTCAAGCGCACCGGCGGCATGCCGGATCTCGAGGAGCGCATCGTCGTCGAGCGCCACCTCACCCCGCAGGACATCCACGACCGCTACAAGGTGCTCAACGGCGCGATCTACGGGCTCGCCTCGCACGGGCGGATGATGGGCGCGTTCAAGCCCGGCAACCGCTCGCGGGAGGTGCGCGGCCTCTACCTCGCGGGGGGCGCCGCCCATCCGGGGCCGGGCATGCCGATGGTGATGATGTCGGGTTGGATCGCCGCCGACGCCCTCGATCAGGATCTGCGCGGCCGCGGGGAACCGGAGCTGCGCAAGACCGCCTGAGTTCTTTCGAGATGGCGCGGGGCAAACCGCTTCCGCCCGAGCGCTCGGCTCCGCTCTGGCGGTTCATGGCCGCTTATTTCGACCGCTTCGTGCGGCGCCACCTGAACGCCCTGCGGCTGGCCCGCTGGGGCGTTCCGGCCGGCATCACAGGCACGGCGCCGCTGGTGATCTACGCCAACCATCCGGCGTGGTGGGATGCGGCGATCCTGCTCGTCGCGGCCGACCGGCTGTTTCCGGGGCGCGAGAGCTTCGCGCCGATCGATGCCGCGATGCTGGAGAAGTACGGCATCTTCCGGAAGTTGGGCGCCTTTCCCGTCGATCTCGACAGCGCGCGGGGCGGTGCGCAATTCCTGTCCGCCTCCCGCACGATCCTGGGTGCGCCGAACCGCGCGATCTGGATCACGGCGCAAGGGCGCTTCGCCGACGTGCGGGTTCGCCCGCTGGGGCTGAAGCCGGGCGTCGCGCGGTTGACCGAGATCGCCCCCGAGGCGACCTTCCTGCCGCTGGCCGTGGAATACGCCTTCTGGGACGAGCGCGGGGCGGAAGCCTTCCTCGCCTTCGGTCAACCGCTCACCGCCGCCGAACTGCTTGCCCTGCCCCGCCCGGAGCGGCTCGCCCGGATGGAGACGGCGCTGACCGCCACCCTCGACCGGCTCTCGGGCGACGTGATCGCCCGCGATCCCACCCGGTTCGAGACGCTGCTGGCGGGCCGGCGCGGGGTCGGCGGCGTGTATGACGGGTGGCGGCGGCTCGCGGCCGCGCTGACCGGCCGCCGCTTCGAGCCGGGGCACCGGGACGGCGATTCCGAGGAGACGCGGACCCGATGACACTGACCCTCCTCGCGCTCGTTGCCCTCGCGCTGGCCCTGCTTCCGGCGGGGCTGGCCGCGGTCAATCTCGCGATCCTGCACAGCCCCGAGCCCACTCCGAGCGACGGCCTCGTCTCGATCCTGATCCCCGCCCGCAACGAGGCGGCTGTGATCGAGGGCACGGTGCGGGCGGCACTCGCGAGCTCCGGCGTCCCGGTCGAGGTGATCGTCGGCGACGATCACTCGACCGACGGGACCGCCGAAATCGTCGAGCGCATCGCCCGCACCGATCCGCGCCTGCGGCTGATCGCCGTTCCCGCCCTGCCCGAGGGCTGGACCGGCAAGAACCACGCCTGCGCCGCCCTGGCCGAGGCGGCACGGGGCGAGCGCCTGCTGTTTCTCGACGCCGACGTCACGTTGGCACCGGACGGCGCGGCGGCGCTCGCCGCGCATGCCGTCCGGAGCGGCACCGATCTCGTCAGCGGCGTGCCGCGGCAGGTGATGGAGACTCTGGGCGAGCGCCTGACCGTGCCGATGATCGACTTCCTGCTGCTCGGCTACCTGCCGATCGCCCTGATGCGCGCCTCGCCCCGCCCCTCGCTCGGCGCCGCCTGCGGGCAGCTGATCCTGATCGCGCGCGAGGCTTACCGGCGGACCGGGGGCCACGGCGCGATCCGCACCTCGCTCCATGACGGCGTGCGCCTGCCGCGGCTGTTCCGCGAGCAAGGGTTCCACACCGATCTCGTCGCGGGCCACGCGCTCGCGGCCTGCCGGATGTACCGAAATTTTCCGCAGAGCTGGGCCGGCTTCTCGAAGAACGCGCATGAGGGCATGGCGACGCCCGTTTCGCTCCCGGTCTGGACGGTGCTGCTGTTCGGCGGCCATATCCTGCCCTGGCTCGTTCTGGCCGCCGCCCTGGCGCTGGGCGCCGGGACACCCGCCGTCATGGCCGCGGCCGCCGTCATCGTCTCGCTCGCGACGCGGGCGGCGATCACCCTCCGGGTCGCCGAGCCGCTCGCGACGATTCTCCTCCACCCCGCCACCGTCGTCACGGCGCTGGCGATCCAGTGGAACGTGCTGCTGCGCCCCGGACGTGCCGGCCGGGCCGTATGGAAAGGCCGCAGCTACACAGTCGGCGGGCGTGCCAAGCCGCGGCAGGAACCGGGTTGAGGGGTCTTTCGCGAGACAATCCATGCGGCAAATCGTGTAAGGCCGGCCATCCAGCCTTTGCAGTTCCTGAACAACGCCTGTAGCCTTGGGGCCACGTCGGCCGGGCGTCTTGCCGGGCTGCATCGCCAGGAAGTTCGGTCGCGTCGATGAGGGATGAGAGCGCCGCCGCCGTGTCGGCCCGCCCCACCGCCGACCCGCAGACATCGCGGGAGGGTTCCCGCACGGTCACGGGCGGACGCCCGATCGAGAGCTTCCCCCCACGCTACGAAACCGGTCGTCACGGCCGGCGCGACGCCTATGCCGCGCTCGATCTCGGCACCAACAATTGCCGTCTGCTGGTCGCCGAGCCGACGCCCAACGGCTTCCGGGTGATCGACGCCTTCTCCCGCATCGTCCGGCTCGGCGAGGGGTTGGGCAATTCCAATCGCCTCACCGAGGCGGCGATCGAGCGCACGGTCGAGGCCCTGCGCATCTGCCGGGGCAAGATGAAGTCCCGCGCGGTGGCCCGCTCCAAGGTGATCGCGACCGAGGCCTGCCGGCTGGCCGTCAACGGCGCCGAGTTCGTGGCGCGGGTGCGCGCCGAAGTCGGGCTCGACCTCGAGATCGTGGACCGGCAGACGGAAGCCTATCTCGCCGTGACCGGCTGCGCCGCGCTCGCCGACCCGCGGGCGGAATCGGTCGTGATCTTCGATATCGGCGGCGGCTCCACCGAGATCGCGTGGCTCGACGGCGCGGCGGCCAACCCCTCGACCGACCCGACCTTGCGCATCCGCGCCTGGGATTCGCTGCCTGTCGGCGTGGTGACGCTGGCCGAGCGCCACGGCGGCACCGAGGTGACGCGGCGGACCTTCGAGGGCATGGTCGAGGAGGTCGGCGACCTCATCTCGCCCTTCGCGATCCGCGCTGCGGCCGCGGCCACCGCGCCCTATTTCCACCTGCTCGGCACCTCCGGCACCGTGACCACGCTTGCCGCCATGCATCTGCGGCTCGCCCGCTACGAGCGGCGCCGGGTGGATGGCCTCTGGATGAGCGACGACGAGGTCGGCGACGCGATCGAGGATCTGCTCGACACCCGCCTCGAACAGCGCGCCGACAACCCCTGCATCGGCCGCGACCGGGCCGACCTCGTGCTTGCCGGCTGCGCCATCCTGGAGGCGATCCGCCGGGTGTTCCCGTCCGAGCGCCTGCGCATCGCCGACCGGGGCCTGCGCGAGGGCCTGCTCATGAACATGATGCGCGAGGACGGCGTCTGGCGCCGCGGGCGGTATCGCTGAAACGTGGAGCCGTCGGACTCCATCGGTTCTACGTTCAGTTCTGAGATAAAGAGCAGTCGATGGTTCTGCCGGTCAAGCTCAGTTTGCGCGTCTAAAACAGGAATTGTGTCTTGTCTCCCGATTTTTGTCGGGAGGAATGGTGGCCCGTGATGAGCCATTGCCCGTCGAATTCTTCAAATACGAAAAGAAATCTCGCTGGAATTATCTCCTTTTTGCGATTTTTGATTATTTCGAATGTGTAGAGGCCGCCGATTAAAACGGCATCGTCTTTTCCGCTGGCGTGGTCGACTTGAAGATCTATCTTGCAGCTCAACGAATCCTGACTTAGAAATTTTTTGAAATAGGCGCGGCGGGTTGCGGGTGTATTGGGGACGCCGTCTTCGAGTGTTGGAACAAGAAGCGCATTTTCCGTGTAGAGACGCGTGGTGTCATCGACACTCAATTTTTCCACCGCGGCAATCCATTGCTCCAATGTCTTGTGTGCAGCGCTTCTGCACGAGGATGATTTCTCATCTTTTTGCATGGGCATTTCCTCTTATTGTTGAGTATGTGATCTGTGCAACTGATTTGAGTATAATTTGCAGAGTCGATTCATCGGCGCAAGTTTGATTTCAACCTGAGCGAGATATTTTCGCACGCAGCGAGCAATCGGCGCTTGCGATCCGCGGACGGTCGCGCCTTCACGCGCAGCGCGTGGCGCGTTAGAGCGATGGTTCGCTTTTTCGTGCGCGGCGCGTTGCCATCGAGACGCCTTCACCCGTCGCTGGAAATCGACTGCGACATCTCCGACTCCGATTCCGGGCAGACCCCAGGGGCCAACACCATGAGCGACCGGCGAGGCGGGACGAGCGGCCTGCGCGGCGACCTGAAGCAGCGGGTGAAGACCGGGCGCGGGCGCACCCTCTCCCAGAAGCGCTGGCTGGAACGCCAACTCAACGACCCCTACGTCGCCCGCGCCAAGCGCGAGGGCTACCGCTCCCGCGCGGCGTTCAAGCTTCTCGAAATCGACGAGCGCTTCAAGCTCCTGAAGCCTGGACAGCGGATCGTCGATCTCGGCGCTGCCCCCGGCGGCTGGTCGCAGGTCGCGGCGCGGATCCTCGGCGACAGCGGCCGCATCGTCGGCATCGATCTGCTCGACATCGAGCCGATGCCGGGCGCGACCTTCATCACCCTCGACTTCCTCGATCCCTCCGCGCCCGAGCGCCTGACCGAGCTGCTGGGCGGGCGGGCCGACCTCGTCCTGTCCGACATGGCCGCCAACACCACCGGCCACAAGAAGACCGACCACCTGCGCATCATCGGGCTCGCCGAGACCGCCGCGGTCTTCGCCCGCGAGATCCTGGCGCCGGGCGGCGCCTATCTCGCCAAGGTGTTCCAGGGCGGCACCGAGGGCGATCTGCTGACCGAGCTGAAGCGCGACTTCGCCACCGTGCGCCACGTCAAGCCGCAGGCGAGCCGGGCGGATTCGAGCGAACTCTACGTGCTGGCCACGGGCTTCCGCGGCGAGTCCGGCGCGAAGGACGCGGCGGACGAACAGGCGTGATACGCGCCGCTTGATCGAAGCGGGGCGCGTATCGCTCAGCCCGCGCGGCGCCTGAGCGTCGACCAAATCCGCCATCCCGAAGGGATCGACCGGATTTGGAATGACCTGTCACCGGCGGCTGTGTCCGGCCTTCCATTTCGTGGCACGATGCCTGCGCGTCCTGCCCGAGAGTCGCGCAAGGAAGGCCCCGATGACCGCCCAACCCCTCACCCGCTTTTCCGTCGCGCCGCTGGCCCGGATGACGCGGCACCTCGCCGATGTCGCCGCAGGCCGCGCCGAGCCCGATCTGGTGATCACGGGTGCGCGGGTGCTCTCGACCTATTCCGAGCGCATCCTGCCCGACCGCGAGATCTGGATCGCGGGCGGGCGCATCGCCGCGGTGAAGCCGGCGGGCCACCATCGCGGCGCCGCCCCGCGCTACGATGCGCGCGGCGGCCTGATCGCGCCGGGGCTGGTCGATCCGCATCTGCACATCGAGAGCAGTATGGTGACGGCCTGTGCCTACGCCGAGGCCGCGCTGATCAACGGCACCACCACGATCGTCTGCGACAGCCACGAGATCGGCAACGTGCTCGACGTGAACGGCGTGGAATGGATGCTGGAGGATGCCCGCGCGGCGCCCCTCAACATCTTCCTGACCGTGCCGAGCACGGTGCCCGCCACCACGCCGGATCTCGAGACCGCGGGCGGCGACCTGACGGCGGAGAAGATCGGTGCCCTGTTCGATGCCTGGCCCGAGGCGATCGGGCTCGGCGAGAAGATGGATTTCGTCGCGGTGGCCAGCGGGGACGAGCGGGCGCACGCCATCATCCGCGCCGCGCTGGAGCGGGGCCGCCCGGTTTCCGGCCATGTCTACGGCCGCGACTTCGTGGCGGCCTACGCCGCGAGCGGCGTCACCGACACCCACGAGGCCGTGGATGCCGACATCGCCGACGATCTTCTGGAAGCCGGTCTCTGGATCTTTCTGCGCGGGGGGCCGCCGACCACGCCCTGGCACTCGCTGCCCAAGGCCATCGGCACCGTGACCGAGTACGGCGCCGCCTGGAAGCGGGTCTGCGCCTGCACCGACGACCGCGACGCCGACGACCTGCTGGCGTTCGGCCTCGACTGGGTGGTGCGCGAGGCGGTGGCGCGCGGCATCCCGAAACCCGCGGCCTGGGCCATGGGCTCCTTGCATGGGGCTACCCGCTACGGCCTCGACGGTGAGGTCGGCGGCCTCGGCGGTGGACGCCGGGCCGATCTCGTGCTCCTGAACGACGATCTCAAGCCGCAGGCGACATGGTATGGCGGGCAACAGGTGGTGGAGGACCGCCGGCCGACGCCGCGTCTCGAAGAGGCGCTGGCCCGGCCCTACCGCTACCCGGCCCCTGCCTACGCCACGGTCCGCCTGCCCGATCCCGTTCCCGCCCTGATCCCGGCGCTGCCCGCCGGGCCCTGCACGGTCAACGCGATCCGCACCACGCTGCCGGGCATCGAGCTGACGCATGAGCGCGTCGCGCTCACCCCCGGCGCGGATTGGGCGGCGACGCTCGCCGCGCACGATCTCTGCCACGTCGCGGTGGTCGAACGGCACGGCCGTTCCGGTGGCGTCGCCCACGGGCTGCTCTCGGCCTTCGGCTTGAAGCGCGGCGCGGTGGCGAGCAGCGTCGGCCACGATTCGCACAACCTCATCGTCGCGGGGCTGAACGAAGCCGACATGCGGGTGGCCCTCGACGCCATCGCCGCCCATCAAGGCGGCGTCTGCGTCGTCGAGGAGGGGCAGGTCGTCGCGATGGTGGCGCTGCCGGTGGCGGGCCTCCTCTCCGACAAGCGCGTGGGCGCGGTGGCGGAGGAGGTGAAGGCGCTCAAGCGCGCCTGGGAGCGGGCCGGCTGCAGCATCCCCTATATGGGCTTCAACCTGATCCCGCTCGCGGTGATCCCGCAGATCCGTATCACCGACAAGGGCGTGGTACTGGTGCCGGAGATGCGCCGGGTGCCGCTGTTCGAGGCGGCTTGAAACCGCTTCGAAGCGCCGAGTGTCCCCCCTCTCCCCGCAAGCGGGGCGAGGGAATCCATGTTGAACGAGGCGATCGGACAGGGGCTCAGCGCGCGGCGGAGACGCCCGGCCCCTTGTCGGTCCATTCCGGCGGCAGGCCGATCATGTCGGCGAGGATGCCGTCGAAGCCGGGCGCCCGGCCGAAGGCCTCGCAATCCGGGTCGAGGGGGGCCTCGCCCAGCGTGGTGATGCGGATGCGGTCGTAGGTCGGGAGCTGCAGCTCTCCCTTGAACGGATCCTTGCCGGTGGCGAGGTAGGAGCCGAAATCCTGGCCGAACTCGCCGGCCAGATCGTAGGCGTCGCTGGCGGCCGAGAAGCGGGCTTGGTTGGTGAAGGAGTTGGCCGCACCCGCCCAGATCATCGCCGCGCGCTGGCGGTTGCGGGCGTCGACCGCCTCGGATTCGATGGTCAGGCTGCCGAGCCCGATCGGCAGCCGCGGCACCGGCACCCGGCCCAGGGTGTTGGCGAAGCCGATGCCGACTTGGCCGGCCACCGAGATCGCCGTCGTGGCGGCGACGGTCGCGCCGGAGGCCGGAATGTTGGTGAGATCGACCCGCGTGATCGCCGAGCGGACGGTGAGGTCGGCGCGGCCCGACGACACCACGTCGTAGCGCAGCGAGAGGTCGTAGCAGAGCGCCCGGTCGGCGGCGTTGGCGATCAGGCGCCGTTCCACCGGCGAAAGGCCGGGGCCGGAGACCGCCTCGGAAAACACGGTCGGGACGATGCGCACGGTGCGCACCGTCTGCGGCAGGGTCGGATCGATGAACAGCTTGGACTCGGAGGCGACGGCGTCGCTGGCCACGAACTGGTCGCGGCGCGAGAGGGCGCCGCCGTCGGTGAGCACCACGTCGCCGCAGCCGGCCAACCCGGCGAGAAGGGCGGCGGCGAGTGCGAGACGGGAAACGCCGGGACGAAGGTTCGACCGCAGGGGCATTAGGCTCTTTCGCGGGATGGAGGCCGGCGCCAGGGGGCGCTCGGGGACGCGTATCCTGCCGTGACCGGCGGGACAGCATCGCTTTTCGGGCGGAAGCCTAGCCTTAAGCCGGCGGTCCCGGAAGGATTGGACGGGGGACGGCACGCGTATCCCGCGGGCCTGTGACCGTTCAGCCACGTTGTTTCATCCCGCCCCTACGCAACGTCGGGTTCCGGAGTCGCCTTCGTGCAACGTCGCCGCGCCTCGCGCGCACCCCTTGCGCAACCTTCGGCGCGTCGCGCACTTCTCCCTGCCGATGCGCCCCGCCCAGATCGTCCCTCTCGTCGTCGCCACCGCTTTGTTCATGGAGAACACCGACTCGACGGTGATCGCCACGGCCCTGCCCGCGATCGCGGCGAGCCTCGGTGTCGATCCGATCGCCCTCAAGCTCGCGCTCACCGCCTATCTCGTGAGCCTCGCGATCTTCATCCCGGTCTCGGGCTGGGCCGCCGACCGCTACGGCGCCCGCAACGTCTTCCGCGCCGCCCTGTGCGTGTTCATGGCGGGCTCGCTTGCCTGCGCCGCCGCGAACTCGCTCACCGGCTTCGTCGCCGCCCGCTTCGTTCAGGGGGTCGGCGGGGCGATGATGGTGCCGGTGGGCCGCCTCGTGATCCTGCGCTCGGTGCCGAAATCCGAACTCGTCGGGGCGCTCGCCTACCTCACCATCCCGGCGCTGATCGGCCCGATCCTCGGGCCGCCACTGGGCGGCTTCATCACCACCTATGCCGACTGGCGCTGGATCTTCTTCATCAACATCCCGATCGGGCTCGCCGGCATCGTCCTCGCGACCCTGTATTTCGGCGACATCCGCGAGGAAACGCGCCCACCGCTCGACGTGACGGGATTCCTGCTCTCGGGCGGCGGGCTCGCCCTTCTGATGCTCGGCTTTGCCGCGACCGGGCGCCACCTCCTGCCGGACGGCGTGTCCTGGGCCTGCATGGCCGGCGGGATCGTGCTCGTCGGGCTCTACCTGCGCCACGCCAAGCGCACCGAGCATCCGCTCATCCGCCTCGACCTGCTCAGGCACGACACCTTCCGCGCGGCGGTGACGGGGGGGAGCCTGTTCCGCATCGGCACCGGAGCCATCCCCTTCCTGCTGCCGCTGATGCTCCAGATCGGGTTCGGGCTCGATCCGCTGCGGTCCGGGCTCATCACCTTCGCCGCGGCCGCGGGCGCCCTGCTCATCAAGATCGTCGGCCCGCGCATCCTGCGCGCCTACGGATTTCGACGGGTGATGGTGACGAACGCGCTGGTCGCGTCCGCCTTTCTTTCCGCCAACGGACTGTTCACGGCGCAGACCCCGCACTGGATCATCGTCGGCGTGCTGTTGCTCGGGGGCTGCGTGCGCTCGCTGCAATTCACCTGCGTCAACGCCATCGCCTATGCGGATCTCGAATCGCGGGAGATGAGCGCGGCCACGAGTCTGGCCAGCGTCGCACAGCAATTGTCCCTCAGCCTCGGCGTCTCCATCGGCGCCCTGGCGCTGGAGGGCGCCGCCGCCTGGCACGGCCATGCCGGGATCGAGGCGGGAGATTTCTCCCTCGCCTTCCTCGCGGTGGCCGCGGTCTCGGTGGGCTCGTTCTTCGTGTTCCGGCGGCTGGCGCCGGATGCGGGCGCGGAGGTGTCCGGCCAGCGACGGGTCGCCGAGGCCGTGCCGAGACCTGCCGATGGTTCGCCCCAAAGCATCGTCCCGGTCACGCCGCAGCCCGCGCCGGAGCCCGGCCGCCCGCCCGCTTGACGCCGCCGGACTTAGGCCGCGCGGGCGCCTTGGCCGCCGCCTTGGCGGGGGCTCGTGCGGGCGCCGAGGCTTCACCGGACCCGAAGATGCCGCGCCAGCTCCAGGCGCCGGGACCGGTCATCGCGTACATCAGGAAGGCGCCGGCCAGCCCGAGATCGGCGAGGAGGAAGCTGCGCTCGGTCACCGCGGCGGCCCCGACATGGAGCCAGAACGGGTGCAGCAGGGCGGCCATGCCGGCCACGAAACCAGCCATGGCCAGCCCGGTGAGCCGCGGCATCACACCGAGGATGACCGCCAGCGGTCCGAACACCTGCACGATCACCGCCGCCGTCGCGATGGCGTTGGGGGCGGGACAGCCGGCCCCGGCCAATGTCACCGCGAAGCCGGAGACGTTGAGCGCCCGCGCCACGCCGGTCGGCAGCAGGGCCGAGGCCATGAGGAGACGGGCGGCGAGAAGGACGCCGTTCTGGGCTGAACCGAACACGGGCCGAAGACTCCAGGCAGGAAGGAATGCCGGGAAGCCTCGGGGGGCAGCGTGAATCGCCGGTTAAGGAGACAGGGCGAAGCGACGGATGTCTGGGGATCGTTCATGAACCATGCGCCCACCATGGACTTGCCCTTGCGTTGGGCTTAAGTCCGCAACCCGAGACCAGCACAGGACGGATCGAGGGGCATTCCAGCCGTGGTTCAGTCGATGGCCGATGTGCGCGAGGCGATCTTCGCCTTCATCGCGGCCCGCAACCCGGGCCTTCCCCCCGGCGCCGTCACCGGGGAGACGTCCCTCGTGACCAGCGACGCGCTCGATTCGATCGGCATCCTCGACCTGATGATGCATCTCGGCGACCGCTTCGGCGTCGAGGTCGACGAGGACTGCTTCGACCTCGCGAATTTCGCCAGCGTCGATACGCTGGCTCATTTCATCGACGACCGGCGTTCCGACGTCTGATCCGCGCCTGACCCGTCCCATGCCCCCGACGCTGCTGCACCACCTGCTCGACGGAGCCGGCGCGGACGATTCCCCCGCGATCGTCGAGGGGGGCGAGACTCTCACCTATGGCGGTTTCCGGGCCCGCGTCGCCGCTTTGGCGGGGCGCTTGGCGCGTCTCGGCCTGCGGCCGGGCGACCGCGTCGCGATCCTGCTGCCGAAATCGATTCGCGAATGCGTCGCGATTTTTTCCGTGAGCGCGGCCGGCGGCGTGTTCGTGCCGATCCACCCGTCCTTGCGCCCGCGTCAGGTCCGCCACATCGTCGCCGATAGCGGCGCGCGCGTGTTGCTGACCGATGCCGCCCACGCCGCCGGGCTCGAGGGGGCACTCGACGACCTCGCGGAGCTGCGCATCCTCGATGGAGAGACGGGGGATGACGGCGCGGCCCTCGTCCCCGGCGAGCCGGCGCCGGAGGGGCTGGCGGCGATCCTCTATACCTCGGGCTCGACCGGCCTGCCCAAGGGCGTGATGCTCTCTCACGCCAACCTGATCGCCGGCACCCGCATCGTGCGGACCTATCTCGGCATCAACCCCGCAGACCGCCTCCTCTCGGTGCTGCCGTTCTCGTTCGATTACGGCCTCAACCAGCTCCTCACGAGCGTGGAGCAGGGCGCGCGCATCGTGCTGCTGACGCCCCGGCTCGGCGACGACGTGGTGCGGGCGCTGGAGGCGCACCGCATCACCGTGCTGGCGGGCGTGCCGACGCTGTGGACGCTGCTGACACGGGCCGCGCCGCATCTGGCCAAGGCGGACCTTTCGGCCCTGCGGGCGATCACCAATTCCGGCGGCAGCCTCGCGCTGCCGACGATCGAGCGCCTGCGCGCGCGGCTGCCGCACACGGCCGTCGTGCTGATGTACGGCCTGACGGAAGCCTTCCGCTCGACCTACCTGCCGCCGGGGGAGATCGACCGGCGGCCGGACTCGATCGGCCGCGCCATCCCCGAGACCGACATCTTCGCCGTCACCCTCGAAGGGCGCCGGGCTCGGCCCGGCGAGCCCGGCATCCTGCATCACCGAGGCCCCACCGTCTCGATGGGCTACTGGAAGCGGCCCGCGGACACCGCCCGCGTGCTGGTGCCCGACCCGTTCCCACCGCCCGGTTCCGCGCCGGGCCTCGTCTGCCGCTCCGGCGACCTCGTGGTGGAGGATGAAGACGGCTTCTTCCGGTTCATCGGCCGCGAGGACACGATGATCAAGACGCAAGGGTTTCGCGTGAGCCCGACCGAGGTCGAGGCGGCTTTGATGGAAACGGGCGCCTTCCGCGCCGCCGCCGTGATCGGCCTGCCCGATCCGAGCCTCGGCCAGCGCATCCATGCCGTGACCGTCCCTGCGGAGGGCGCGCCGGGCACGGCGGACGTGCTGCAACGCCTCCGCACGGCGCTGGCGCCCCATCTCGTGCCCCGCACCATCGAGGCGGTCGCCGCGCTTCCCGTCACGCCCAATGGCAAGGTCGATTACAAGCGCCTCACCGCCGAGCGCGCGGCGGTGGAAATCTAGAGCATCATCCCGAAAGGTGGTCTCCGGCTTTCGGAAAAAATATGATGCGAAAACAACAAGTTAGAGGAGCGTCCTGGATCCAATGTCCAGGACGCTGCTCTAGGACCGACGATGCTCCAGGACCGATGCGCGCGCCGATGGTCTCCCATCCGCTGCCCTCATCCTGAGGTGCCGCGCAGCGGCCTCGACGGATCATCCCGTTCGCGCGCGATCCCTGGAGCACCCTTCGAGGGCGCCGCTGCGCGTCGCCACCGCAGGATAAGGTTGAGGATGGGGCAAGTCTCCCTCATGAGGTCGTCATGACCCAGGCTGTCTCTCCCGACCTCGCCGCTGCGCTGATCGCCGAGAACTTCTCGCGCGATGCGAGCGGCGTGCTGCGGGTCGGCGGCCTGCCGCTGACCGACCTCGCAAAGGATTTCGGCACGCCGCTCTTCGTCTACGACGCCGACACGATGCGCCGGACCTACCGGGCGCTGTGCGCGGCACTCGCGGGCTTCGCGGAGGTGGATTTTTCAGTCAAGGCGAACCCCAACCCGGCGGTGATCCGCGTCTTCTCCGAGGAGGGCGCGGGGGCCGAGATCGCTTCCGGCGCCGAGTTCGACGCCGCGATCAGAGCGGGTGTTCCTCCGGAAAAGATCCTCTTCGCCGGCCCAGGCAAGGGCGCGGCCGACCTCGACCGGGTGATCGGCGGCGGCATCGGCGAGATCCATCTCGAAAACCGCGAGGAGATTGTTCGCGTCGCGGCGGCGGCCGAGCGTCACGGCGCGCGCGCGCGGGTGGCGCTGCGGATCAATCCCGGCGCGACGGCGCAAGGCGGGGCGATGCGGATGGGCGGCAAGCCCTCGCCGTTCGGCTTCGACGAGGAAGACATCGAGGCCGCCATCGACACGGTGGAGGCCGCCCCGCACCTGCGCCTCGTCGGGCTCCACCTGTTCGCGGGCACGCAAGGGCTGAAGGCCGATACCCTCCTCGGCCAGTGGACCTACGGGCTCGGACTTGCGGCGCGGATCGCGAACAGAATCGGGCGGCCGCTGGAGACAATCGATCTCGGCGGCGGCCTCGGCATCCCGTACTTCTCCGGCGACACCGCCCTCGATCTCGGCGCGATCCGGGCCGGGCTGCCCGGCCTGATCGCCACCCTGCGGGCCGAGCCGCTGCTGGCGAGCGCCCGCGTGGTGCTGGAGCCCGGCCGCTATCTCACCGGGCCGGCGGGCGTCTACGTGGCGCGGGTGCTGGCGGTGAAGGCGTCGCGCGGCAGCCGCTTCGTCATCACCGACGGCGGCATGCACCACCATCTCGCCGCGAGCGGCAATCTCGGCCAGATCGTCAAGCGCGACTTTCCCCTCGCGGCCGTGACCGATGCGGGCGGTGCGCCCGCGGCGACCGCGGTCGTCGGCCCGCTCTGCACGCCCCTCGACATGCTGGCCCGGGCAGCCCCCTTGCCGCCGCTGGCCGAGGGCGACCTCGTCGCGGTGCTGCAATCGGGGGCCTACGGGCTCACCGCGAGCCCGACGGGATTCCTGAGCCACCCGACACCGGCCGAGCTGCTGGTGGAGAGGGGCGAGGCCCGCGAGATCCGGGCGCGTGGGCCTTGATCCTGGCGCGTTCGCAAGACCGCGTGCCGCTTGCGGAAGCCCCCATCGCGCTTGCGCGACGGGGGCCTCGGGTGCCGCTCGGGATATGGTGGTGCGGCTTGGTGCTTCGATCAGGCGGCTCGCACCGTGGCGAGGAAGCGCTGAACCTCCGTCGACAGGGTCTCGGACTGGCGTGACAGCTCCGCGGCGGCGCTCAGGACCTGGCTCGCGGCAGCGCCCGTCTCCTCGGCCGCGCCGGCCACGCTGCTGATGTTCGTCGTCACCTCGCCGGTGCCGATCGCGGCCTGGGCGACGTTGCGCACGATCTCCTGCGTCGCCGCCCCCTGCTCCTCCACCGCGGCGGCGATGCTCGACGCCACGCCGTTGATCTCCCTGATGCGGCTGGCGATGCTGCCGATGGCCGCCACCGCCTGCCCGGTCGCCCCTTGGATCGTGCCGATCTGGGCGGCGATCTCATCGGTGGCGCGCGACGTCTGGGTGGCGAGCTCCTTCACCTCGGACGCGACGACGGCGAAGCCGCGGCCGGCTTCGCCGGCACGGGCGGCTTCGATCGTCGCGTTCAGTGCCAGCAGGTTTGTCTGACCGGCGATCGTCGAGATCATCGAAACGACGTTGTTGATCTGGGCCGCGGCGCTCGACAGGTTCTGCACCAGCACCGCCGTATGGTCGGCCTCGCCGACCGCGCTCTCGGCCAAGTCCGCCGAACTCGCCACCTGGCGGCCGATCTCCTGAACCGATGCGCCCAGCTCCTCGGCCGCGGCGGCCACGGTCTGCACGTTCGCCGCCGCCTCCTCGGCCGCGGACGCCACGGTCAGGGATTGCGACGCCGTCTCGGTGGCCGTTCCCGACATGCTCTGGGCCGTCGCCTGCAACTGGCTGGCGGACGCGGTCACCATGCCGATGATCCCGCTCACCATCGTCTCGAAATGATCGGCCATCTGTCGCATGCCGGCCCTGCGCTGCTCCTCGGCCGAGGCGCGGGCGAGAGCGGTATCCTCCTCCAGCTGGCGCGTATGGATCAGGTTCGTGCGGAACACCTCGACGGCGGATGCCATCTCGCCGATCTCGTTCCGGCGGCCCTTGGACGGCACCTCCCGGGCGGTATCGCCGCTCGCGATGTCACGCATCGCGCCCGTCATCTGCTCGATCGGCCGGGCCACGCCGAAGATGGAGAACGCCGTGGCCAGGATCGTGACGACGAGGCCCACGACCAGCATCGTGACGGCCGTATCGATCGCCTGAGACTGTTGGATCTGCGCGGCCGCTCCGGCGGCCTTGCTCGCCTCGAAGTTCAGATCGACGAGCCGGGTCGCGGCGGCGGCGGCGGCACGATAGCGGGTGTGATTCTCCGTGCGGAACAACACCAGCGCCTGATCGGCGCTTGTTTCGGCGAGCCGCAGCAGGTTGGACCAATCCTGCTTCAGCACGCTGACCTTCTGGATGAGATCGTCGTAGGCGGCCTGTTCGGAGCTGCTGGCGACGAGAGCCTTGTACTTGGCGATCTCTGCGTCGCGCGCCTCCATCAGCTCATCCGCCAATGCGAGGTCTTCTTTCCTGATTTTATCATTAGGCGCTGTCAGGAACCGCAGCTGCGTGGTTCTGACTTGCAGAATGAGCCTGTTGATGCGGCCCGCCTGATTGAGGGACGGAATTGCGTTGGTGATGATGACGTTCGTGCTCTCGCCATTCGTTTGAAGGGCTTTGATCGAAACGATTCCCTGAATGGCGGATACGATCGTCAGGATGGCAAGCATGCTGATGAGTGTCGCTTTGATGCTGATTTTCATCTTTCACCCCATGCCGATTTCCGCTCGTGCCTACCCCTTGTTCGATAATAGGACGTAAAGTCGAACGTGGCGTCCGGTGCTCAATCCGTGTCATTCAGCGAAATATAATGAGCGTGTCCGAGAAGTTCGGTGGCCCTATATTTCGAATTGCAGAATATTCTCCGTCGAACCGGCGGTTGAATATGAGGCTGAGGTTTCCCTTGGCTGACCTCGCAACAGGGCCGAACTCGGTCTCGAACTCCCGGGGGCTCTCATTCGAGGCCAAGCGAAGCCTCGCCCGCAGCCTCAGCCCTGCCGTCGCTCGAACCGGAACGGGCGATGTCCGTCCGCGGATGCCCGCATGCCGACCGTCCACAGGCCGCCCTCGTCGCCGTGCAGGCTGAAGGGGAGCGCATAGCAGACCGTCTCTTCCTCGGCCTCTTGCCCGGCGTGATCGCGGAATTCGACGTCGTCCAGCCACCAGGGCTCCTGCGCGCTGCCGCAGGCCTTCGCTCTGTCCACGAAGAGGTCGAGATGGGACGAGGCCGCGTCGCGAAGGCGCGCGAGCGAAGCGGTCACCCCTGCCGCCAGCGCCGCCTGGGCGCGGCCGATCTCGCCGTCCGCGTCGCTCAGATAGACGCGGACGTGATCGATCTGCCCGACCCAGCCCACCGGTCCCATGCGCGTGTACCGCATCCCCGCGGCTTCATCTTTGAGCCCGCACGCCGTCCTCGCACATCAAAAAGCCCCGGCCTTGCGGCCGGGGCTGAAGTCGGTCTCGAACTTTTTCCGGAATAAAAGCTCAGAAGAACCCGAGCTTCTTCGAGGAGTAGCTGACGAGCATGTTCTTGGTCTGCTGGTAGTGGTCGAGCATCATCTTGTGGGTCTCGCGGCCGATGCCGGACTGCTTGTAGCCGCCGAAGGCCGCATGCGCCGGGTAGGCGTGGTAGCAGTTCGTCCAGACGCGGCCGGCCTGGATGGCGCGGCCGAAGCGGTAGGCGCGGGTTCCGTCGCGGGTCCACACGCCGGCGCCGAGGCCGTAGAGCGTGTCGTTGGCGATGGAGAGCGCCTCCGCGTCGTCCTTGAAGGTCGTCACCGAGAGGACGGGCCCGAAGATCTCCTCCTGGAAGATCCGCATCTTGTTGTGGCCCTTGAACACCGTCGGCTGCATGTAGAAGCCGTCGGCCAGATCGCCCTCGCGGGTGCCGCGGGCGCCGCCGGTGAGGCACTCGGCGCCTTCCTGGCGGCCGATATCGACGTAGCTGAGGATCTTCTCGAGCTGCTCCGAGGAGGCCTGCGCACCGATCATCGTCGCCGGATCGAGCGGCGAGCCCTGCGTGATCGCCTCGACGCGCTTGATCGCGCGCTCGATGAAGCGGTCGTAGATCGACTCGTGCACGAGCGCGCGGCTCGGGCAGGTGCAGACTTCGCCCTGGTTGAGGGCGAACATGGTGAAGCCTTCGAGCGCCTTGTCGAAGAAGTCGTCGTCCTCGTTGGCGACATCCCCGAAGAAGATGTTCGGCGACTTGCCGCCCAGCTCCAGGGTCACCGGGATCAGGTTCTGCGAGGCGTACTGCATGATGAGGCGGCCGGTGGTCGTCTCACCGGTGAAGGCGATCTTGGCGATGCGCGGGCTCGAGGCGAGCGGCTTGCCGGCCTCCAGGCCGAAGCCGTTGACGACGTTGATCACGCCCGGCGGCAGCAGGTCGCCGATCAGCTCCATCACCACGAGGATCGAGGCGGGGGTCTGTTCGGCGGGCTTGAGCACCACGCAGTTGCCGGCCGCGAGCGCGGGGGCGAGCTTCCACACGGCCATCAGGATCGGGAAGTTCCACGGGATGATCTGGCCGACGACGCCGAGCGGCTCGTGGAAGTGGTAGGCCACCGTGTCGTGGTCGATCTCGGAGATCGCGCCTTCCTGGGCGCGGACGCAGCTGGCGAAGTAGCGCCAGTGGTCGATGGCGAGCGGGATGTCGGCGGCGGTCGTCTCGCGGATCGGCTTGCCGTTGTCCCAGGTCTCGGCCAGCGCGATCAGATCGAGGTTGTCCTCCATCCGGTCGGCGATCTTGTTGAGGATGCGGGCGCGCTCGGCCGGCGCGGTGCGGCCCCAGGCATCCTTGGCGGCGTGCGCGGCGTCCAGCGCCTTGTCGATGTCCTGCGCCTCGGAGCGGGCGACCTCGCAGATCACCTTGCCGGTGATGGGGGAGGTGTTCTCGAAATAGCGGCCGCTGACCGGCGCGACCCACTGACCGCCGATGAAGTTGTCGTAGCGCGCCGAGAACGGCGATTTCGTCTTGGCATCCGCCAGGAATTCGGGCTTGTTCATCGCGATTCCTCCATTGCGCTTATTCGTTGACCGCTCTTGCCGCCGGTCTTGCCGCGTCTTGGCGGGAGACAAGAGCAGTCGCCTCGTCCGATCAAGATGGACTTTTGTCCAACGCGGCTTCTGGCGGCCGCCGACTTGACTGTCTTCGCAATTGTTGTTGCCTGCCGCGGGGGCGGCTGCGGCACCATCAGTTAGACCTTTTCGGGTCCCCTGGCGACCCCGCCCTTTGTCCAAGAAGCGGGGGCGTGGCGCCCTCGTCGGGCAGCCGGGGCGCGTCGGTCTCGAGGCCGTTCTGCTGCAGGATCAGGCCGGCGACGCGGCCGGTCTCGTCGGCGGTGAAGCGGATCTGCGCATCGACCGCGCGCAGGAAGAAGGCGCGCTCGCCCTCGGGGACGAGTTCGTTGCGCGGCTGCCGAGTGGTTTGCGCGAAGATCCGCCCGTCCTCGACGGTCACCGCGATCTCGGAGCCCGGCCCCAGGGCGTAGCGGCCGGCGAGCGCCGCCAGACCGGAGCGGTCGATGGCGACTTCGCGGTGCTCCTGCGGCGGCTCGGCGAGCGCGGCCCGCGCCTCCTCCGCGGTCACGCGCGGCCCGGTCCGGTCGCGGCCGTCGCGACGCAGGATCGCCCCGGTGGGCGTGCCGTCGGGCTCCGTCTCGAAGGTCAGGCGCATGTCGGCGACCGGGCTGACGAAGGTGCGGTCGCTCTCGGGCACGAAGGGGAAGGCGGGCTCCCGCATCCCCGGCCCTTCCGCCCGCGCCGTCAGTCCCCGGCCCTCGCGGGCGACGGTGAGGAAGGCGCGAGGGCCGAGGCGGTAGGTGCCGGGGTAGCGGTCGAGGATCACGTCCTCCAGCACGATCTCTTCGGGCGCCGCGTAATGGCCGAGATGGAGGGCCGCGAGGTCGCGGGCGATCTTCTGCGCCGGCGCGGTCTCGGTGTTCGAGAGTACGATCACCGTGAGCCGGTCGTCGGGATAGACGTCGTTGATCGAGAGAAAGCCGGGGATCGCGCCGGCATGGCCGAGGACGCGGTGGCCGCTCGTCCTGTCGCCGGGTTTCCCGAACGCGCGGGAGACGAACCAGCCGAGGCCGTAGCCGGTGCCGCGATCCTCGAACATCGCCGCGCGCGAGGCCTCGGAGAGCAGGCGCGGGCCGGCGAGCGCCTCGTCCCAGGCGAGCAGGTCGTCGACCGTGGAATAGAGCGCACCCGCGGCAAAGGCCGAACTCGCCGCCATCGGCACGGCGTTGCGCCACTGCGCCCGCCCCCGCCGGTAGCCGGCGGCCCGCCGCGGCAGGATCACGGTGAGGTCGTCGTAGCCGGTCTGCTTCAGCCCCAGCGGCGCGAGGATGTTTTCGCGCAGGTACCCCTCGTAGGAGAGGCCCGAGGCGGCCTCGATCACCATCCCGAGCAGCACGTAATTGGTGTTGCTGTACTCGAAGCGTGTCCCCGGCGGGAACAGCAGCGGGTCGCCCGCCGTCAGCGCCACGATCTGCGCGGGCGTGTGATCGACCCGCGCGATCTGGTCGTAATAGTTCGGAAGCGCCGTGAAATTGATGATGCCGGAGCGGTGCTGGAGCAGATGGCGCAGGCTCACCCCCGCCCAGGCCTCCGGCACGGACGGAACCCAGCGCCGGACGGACTCGTCGAGCCCGAGCCGGCCGGCCTCGGCGAGCTTCAGCACGGCGGCGGCGGTGAAGGCCTTGGTCAGCGAGCCGATGCGGAAATGGGTCTGCGGTGTGTTGGGAATCTCCCACTCGCGGTCGGCGAGGCCGTAGGCCTGGCGGAAGACCGGCCGCCCGTCCCGGGCCACGAGGATGACGCCCGCGAACAGGCCCGCCTCGACGTAAGGGGCGACGAGGCCCCGCGCCCGCGCCGTGTCATCGTCTTGCGCACGCGCTGGGCTCAGGGTCGCCAGCGCGATCGCGACGGCGAGCCAGGCTGCGCGAACGGGCAGCGGGCGCGAAGGGGCACGGCTCACGGTGGCACGGTTCACGGGCTCCTGTTCTCCTTATGGTCAGTGGCTTGACTGCGAACTTGACTGCGAACTTGGCAGGAAACTTGGCAGCGAAGCAGAGGCCGGCTTTGCGGCTGCGGCGTGGCGAATGCGGTCGCGCACGGAGCGAGCCGCCCCCCGGATGCCATCACGCTTTCGCCGCGACCCGCTGCGACAAGCCCCCGGCGCGGGCGAAAGCTGCAGCGCTTGCGGGGTTTTCCTCGGCGCCGCCGACAAGACACCAGAGGCAGACGATCATGACGACCCTATCGCGCAGCCTGTTCGCCGCTTCTTTCTCCGCTCTCCTCGCAGGGGCCTCCCTGGTTCCGGGCATCGCGCTCGCCCAGGCGAAGCCGTCCGCCGCCCCGCAGAGCACGACGCCCGCCCAAGACCCTGCCCAAGCCCCTGCCCAAGCCCCTGCGCCGGAGCCGGGCAAGGAGATCGCGCTGACGCAAGGACAGATCGACGGCCTCCTCGTCGCCCAGCCCGAACTCGCGGCGCTCCCCGGCGCCGCGCCCGACAAGCCCGATCCGAAGGCCGAGGCGCAGGCTCAGGCCCAGGCCGAGGCGATCGTGAAGCGGAACGGTTTTGCGAGCCTCGAAGAGTTTCAGGATGCCAGCGACACCGTCGATGCGGTGCTCGGCGGCATCGATCCCGAGACGAAGAGCTATGTCGGCGCAACGCCGTTGCTGAAGAAGCAACTGGCGGCTCTCCAGGCCGACAAGGCGATGCCGGCCAAGGAGAAGGCCGAAGCGGTCAAGGAGATCAAGGCGGCGCTCGCGGCGGGCGAGCCCGAAAAGCCGTCGCCGGCCAACATCGCCCTCGTGACCCAGAACTACGCCCGGCTCAGCGCGGCGATGGCCGAAGGCGACGGGAAGCCGAAATAGGCGCCGCGTCGCAGACAACCCTCCTCCCCGTCGTCCTCCCCGTTCGGGAGAGGGATAGCGCCGGCTTCCCCCGCGTTAGGACACGCCGACCCTTTGATCCCCTGCGCCCGGTCCCAAGCCGGGTGCTGCCCCTGAGAGCATCCTCGACCGTGATATCCTCCCCTCGGCCCACCCTCGGAAGCCCGGTCTCCGAGGCCTCGCCGGGCGGTTCGCCGGGGGCGGCCCGGAGCGTGCCCGCGGGCATGCCGGCGAGTCCGTCCCCTTCGAACCCATCCCCTTCGAGTCCATCCCCTTGGGTGGGGCCGGGCTTTGCCGAGTTCGTCGGCATCGTCGCGCTGATGATGGCGGTCACCGCCATGTCGATCGACAACCTGCTGCCGGCCTTCCCGATGATCCAGGAGCGGTTCGGGGTCGCCGACCCCAACAGCCTGCAGCTCCTCGTCTATGTCTACATGATCGGCTTCGGGGTAGCGCAGATTGTCTACGGGCCGGTCTCGGACGCGCTCGGGCGGCGGCCGACGCTGCTGATCAGCCTCGGCATCTACACCGCGGGCTGCATCCTCTCGATGCTGGCGCCGAGCTTCGAATGGCTGCTCGCCTCCCGCATCATCCAGGGCATGGGCGCGGCGGGCGGCCGGGTGCTCGCCACCGCGATCGTGCGCGACCGCTTCTCCGGCCGCGAGATGGCGAGCGTGATGTCGCTCATCATGATGGTGTTCCTGATCGTGCCGATGCTCGGGCCGGCGATCGGCGCGACCATGCTGCTGCTCGGCTCGTGGATCTGGGTGTTCGTGTCGATGCTGGCGCTGGGCGGCATCCTCACCCTGTGGTTCGCCCTGCGCATGCCCGAGACGCTGCATCCCGAGTACCGCCGCCCGCTCTCGTTGCGGGCGACGGGGCAGGCGCTCGCCACGGTGCTGCGCACCCGCGCGGCGGTCGGCTACGCCACGGCGCTCGGCCTGCTGACGGGCTGCATCATGGGCTATGTCGGCTCGGCCCAGCAGGTGTTCGACACCGGGCTCTATCATCTCGGCGGCCTGTTCCCCGTCGCCTTCGGCGTGGTGGCCGGGGCCATGGGCGCGGCGACGCTGATCAATTCCCGCCTCGTGCGCCGGCTTGGGATGCGCACGCTCTCCCACGCGGGCGTCACCGCCTTCACCGCGGTCGGCCTCGTGCAGGTTGGCATCGGCCTGCACTATCAGGGGCATCCGCCGCTGGTGCTGTTCCTGTCGGTGCTGGCGCTCAACCAGTTCCTGATCAGCTTCGCCCTGCCGAACTTCAACGCGCTGGCGCTGCAGCCGCTCGGGGCGATCGCCGGCACGGCCTCGTCGTTCCTCGGCTTCTACACCACGATCCTGGGCGCCTTCTGCGGCTTCGTCATCGGGCACGCCTTCGACGGCAGCGTGATGCCGGTGGCCTACGGCTACGCCCTGCTCGGCGGGCTGGCCCTGCTCACCGTGGCCTGGACCGAGCGTGGGCGCCTCTACCGGGCCGGCGTCTCCGGCTGAGATCGGCGGCCCGGAGCGCGTCCGGGCCGCCGGGGTTGGTCAGGCGTTGGCGCCGCCATCGACCGTGAGGGTGGTGCCTGTGATCTGCCGCGCAGCCGGGCTCGCCAGGAAGGCGACCGCGGCGGCCACGTCCTCGGGCCGCCCGTAATGGCCGAGCGCGGTCATGGCGCGCTGAAGGTCCGATTGCGCGCCGTCGGACGGGTTCATGTCGGTCTCGGTTGATCCGGGCTGCACGAGGTTCACGGTGATGCCCTGGGGCCCGAGTTCGCGGGCGAGCCCACGCGTGAACGACAGCAGGGCGGACTTCGTCATCGAGTAGACCGTCACGCCGGGAAACGGCACACGCTCGCCGAGGCACGAGCCGATGGAGATGATCCGTCCGCCCTCCCCGAGATGCGGGATCGCCGCCTGCGAGGCCAGCACCACGGAGCGAATGTTCACGGCCAGCAGCGCGTCGATATCGGCGAGCGGCATCTCCGACAGCGGACCGCCGCGGGCGATGCCGGCATTGTTCACGAGAATGTCGAGCCCGCCGAGTTCCCCGGCGGCCGCCTCGACCGAGCGCTTCACGGCCGCGGCATCCGCGCTGTCGGCCTGGATGGCGACGCCGCGCCGGCCCCGCGCCTCGATCGCGCGGACCACCTCGGCAGCCCGCTCGGCCGAGCGCTCGTAGGTGATCGCGACATCCGCGCCCCGTTCCGCCAGCGCCAGCGCGATGGCGGCACCGATCCCGCGGGAGGCGCCGGTCACCAGGGCGCGTCGACCTGCCAGTTCGCTCATGAATTGATCTTTCTGTGTCGAATGACACATAAATGGCTAGGAGCGTTGCGAGGCGGGGTCAAGCGAATTATAGAACGGTCGATGCAGAATTCTGAACCGGTCCCTGCCCCTGGTGACGCGCCGCCGCGCCGCGGTCGCGGCCGGCCGCGGGCCTTCGACCGTGAAGCGGCCCTGACCCAGGCCATGCACGTGTTCTGGCGCAAGGGTTTTGCAGCCACGGCCATCTCCGAGCTGACTGCGGCGATGGGGATCGGCTCGCCGAGCCTCTACGCGGCGTTCGGCTCGAAGGAGGGTCTCTACACGGAGGCCCTGCGCCACTACCGGGAGCGATACGAGGCGCATGTCTGGGACAACTTCGCTGCCGCCCCGACCGCGCGCGGGGCCGTCGAGGCCCTGCTGATGGACACCGCGGCCGCCCTGACGCAGGTCTGCGCGCCCGAGGGGCCGCGCGGCTGCATGGTGATGCTCTCGGCCGTCGGCGGCGAGGGTCATGCGGATCTCGGCGCCAGCGTGCGGGCGGCGCGTGCCCTCGGATTCCAGCGCGTCGTGGCGCGGCTGAGCCGTGCGGCAGCGGAGGGCGAATTCGGTGCCCCGGTCGATATCCCCGCCCTCGCCCGCTTCGTCATGACGGTGCAGGGTGGCCTGTCGCTCCAGGCCCGCGACGGCGCGAGCCGGGCCGAGCTGGAGGCGATCGCCCGTCTGACGATGGCGGGATGGGACGCCAGGGTCGCCGCCTGATCGCGCGGCCCTCAGGCCGTCTCGTCCTCGGGGATGACGTCGACCTCGACGGTGAGCTTCTGCTCCCCGGCGGAGGCGACCATGCCATCGATGGGGGCGACGTCGGCGTAATCGCGTCCGCGCGCCACGACGATGTGGTCGTCGCGCACGACGCAGGCATTGGTCGGGTCGAGGCCGATCCAGCCACCCTCCCCCGCGCCCGTCTCGGGCCCGCACCAGAGGGCGACCCAGGCGTGGCTGGCATCCGCCCCGCGCAGGCGCGGACGCCCGGCCGGCGGCCGGGTGCGCAGGTAGCCGCTGACATAGGCCGCCGGCAGGCCGAGCCCGCGCAGGCCGGCGATCATGACGTGGGTGAAATCCTGGCAGACGCCCGCCCTCAGGGCGAAGGCTTCCGCCAGCGGCGTCGAGACGGTGGTCGCCTTGGCGTCGAAACGAAAGTCGTCGCGGATGCGCTGCATCAGCTCGACCGCACCGCCATAGGCGCTGCGCCCCGGCGGGAAGCTGGCGCGGGCATAGTCCGTCACCGCCGGTTCGAGCGGCACCCGCTGGCTGCGGAACTGGAAATGCGCCGGCCCGTCCGGCCCCAGCGAGGGCAGCGCCAAGGCGGCCGCGCGCACGGCCTCCCAGGCCGCGCCCGACTCGGGCGGCGGCGGGGCCGGCCGCTCCACGGCGACCCGTGAGACCGCCTCGACGGTGAATTCGCGGTGGGGCTCGTCGAGGGTCAGGGTCAGCGTGTCGAGGCCGAAGAAGTCGCGCCGCTCGAGACGGCTGCTCGGCGTGGGCGTGACGTGAAGCGCGCTCTCCAGCACCCGCTGCCCCTCGCCGTCGCGGGGGCGAAGGCGCAGGTTGCAGCGCGCGAAGCGGACCGCCCGGGCATAGCGGTAGGTCGTCAGGTGACGCAGGCTGTAGATCAAGCGAGACCCGTAAGCTTCTCGGGCCGCAGGGCATCGGGACCGTTGGGGAAGTAGCGGCCGGCGATCCCGTCGGCCAGGCCCTCCAGATCCGTCTCGAACCGCTCCAGGGCCTCGGCGTCGAACGCGGCGGCCTCCGCCGTCTGGAGCGTGCTGGCCAGCGCCAGCGCCCGGCGGCGGTGCGGCTCGGGCAGTCCGTCGGCGGCGAGCGCCGGCAGGGCTTCGAGATGGGCCACCATCGCCTGGAGCTGGTAGGCGACGGATCGGGGATTGTGGGGGTCGAGCACCGCCATGTCGCACACCGCATCGCGGCTCACGCCGACGAGGTAGCGGGCACCGTAGGCGATCTGAGAATCGGCGAGCGAGAGCATCACGCCGAGATCCTCGGCGCCGGCCTCCTCGCCGCAGAAGCGGAGCGCGAAGCCGCAGGTGTTGATCGCCCGCTCGATGCGCCGGCCCATATCGGCGAAGCGCCAGCCGGCGGCGTGGCCCATATTTTCGTGGATCAGGCCGGTGAGCGCGGCGAGATGGCCGAGCGCCCGCTCGGCCTTGCCGAAGAGCTGCGCCTCGGTCGGCGCCCAGGCTTCCGTATAGGCCAGGGTGTCGCGCAGGTCGGCCAGAGCCCGCCAGGATTCGGCCGGCAGCCGCTCGCGCAGGGAGGCGGCGATGCGCCGGGCCTCCAGCACATGGGCGAGGCCCGAGCCGTGGAGCGTCTTGCCGGGAAGCGTCTTGCCGGAGAGCGCCTCCCCGGCCACGGCCGCGGGCGGGAGATCGACCGCGCTCACCGCGCCCCAATCCTTGAGCAGCGCGCGGATGGCGAGCGCCGTCGGCGCACCCTCTTCGCCCGAGGCGTCGGCGGCGATCGCCTCGCTGAACACGCCGAGATGGGCCTGGACGAGGCGGATCACCGCTTCCGCCCGCTCGAGGTAGCGCCCGAACCAGAACAGGTTGTCGGCCGCCCGCGACGGCAGGTGGCCGGCGATGCGGCGGATGCGGGGCGCGCTCGTGTGCACCAGGGTCGGCGTATCGACAGGCGTGTCGGACAGAACCCAGACGTCGGCGGAGCGGATGCCGGCGCGCATCTCGCTCGGGTCGGCGCCCTCGTGCTCGGCGACGCGGCAGAAGGCGCTCGGCAGCACGCGCCATCCGTCGGGCGTGGCGGCGGCGAAGACGCGCATGACGAAGGGGCGCGCGACGAGCCGCCCGTCCTGCCACGCGGGCATGGTCGAGAGCGGCGCGGGTTCCTGCGCCACCCAGTCGAACGGCCGCTCGCGGAGGGCCGCGACGGCGCGGGCACGGGCGGCGTCGAGCGCGGGGCCGGCCAGCATCGCGTCGCGCTCCGGGCCGCGCACCGGGGTGGCGGCGGGGCGGAGCGTCAGGCGGTCGAGGTTGGCCAGCGCGTGGTCGAGGCCGTCCGGATCGCCGCACCACCACGTGCGGGGCCCCGTCAGCTGCAATTCCTCGCCGGTGAGCCGCCGGGCGATGGCCGGCAGGTAGGGCGCGAGCGCGGCCGATTCGAGCACGCCGGAGCCCGGCATGTTGCCGACCACGGCGCCACCGCGGCGCAGCACCTGGAGGATGCCGGGCACGCCGAGGCGCGAATCCGAGCGCAGCTCCATCGGGTCGAGATAGTCGGCATCGATCCGGCGCCAGACCGCATCGGTGCGCTTCAGCCCGGCGATGGTGCGGACATGCAGGAGCCCGTCGCGCACCACGAGGTCGTCGCCCTCCACCAGCAGGAAGCCGAGATAGCGCGCGAGCGCGGCCTGCTCGACATAGGTGCTGCTGTAGGGCCCCGAGGTGAGAAGGCAGATGCGCGGGTCGCTGCGGGCGCAGGCGGCGGCCAATCCGGCGCGGAACGCCTGGAAGAAGCCGGGCAGGCGCTCGACATGGAGGTCGGCGAACAGGTCCGGGAAGGCGCGGGCGAGCACCATCCGGTTCTCCAGCGCGTAGCCGAGGCCCGAGGGTGCCTGGGTGCGGTCGGCCAGAACCTGCCAGCGCCCGTCGGGGCCGCGGCCGACATCGGCGGCGTAGATCGGCAGCCAGCGCCCGCCGGGCGGAGCGATGCCGTGGACGGGCCGGAGATACTCGGGATGCCCCGCGACCACGCCCGCGGGCAGAAACCCTTCCGCGACGAGCCGGCCCGCGCCGTAGATGTCGGCGACGATACGCTCCATCAGACCGGCGCGCTGGACGATCCCGGCCGACAGCTCCGCCCAGTCGGCGGCATCGATGACGAGCGGCAGCGAGCCCAGCGGCCAGGGGTGCTCGCGCCCGTCGCCGTAGACCCGGTAGGAGATGCCCGCGTCGCGGATATGCCGCTCGGCGGAGAGGAAGCGGGCGGCGACCTCGCGGTCGTCGAGCCGGGCGAGGCGCTCCAGAAAGCGCGGCCAGCCGCCGCGCAGGTTGCCCCCTGCATCGACCAACTCGTCGGCGAGGCCGGGGCGGGGCACGTAGCCCTCCGTCCAGCGGCGCATGCGTGCAGCCGGGTCGTCGGCCGCCCAGGCGGAGGCGTCGGGCGGTGGCCCGTCCGCGAGGGCGGCAGATGCGCTCATCGGGGTGCGGGTGTGCGCAGGTCGAGGGTCAGGGGGAAATCGCCCGTGCGCTCCTCGGCCGGTACCGCAAGGCGGCCGGGGGTGTGGCCCATGGCCTCGAACCGGGCGAGGCGGCGGCCTTCCGCCTCGTAGGCGTTGATGGGGAAGCTGTCGTAGTTGCGCCCGCCCGGATGGCTGACATGGTACCGGCAGCCGCCGATCGAACGGCCGCTCCAGGCATCGAAGATGTCGAAGGTCAGCGGCCCGTGCGGCGGGATCGTCGGGTGCATCGAGGAGGCCGGCTGCCACGCCTTGAAGCGCAGGCCCGCGACCGCCTCGCCGCTGGCGCCGGTCGGCGTCATCGGCAGGCGCCGGCCATTGCAGGCGATGACGTGCCGGCCGGGGACGAAGCCCTCGACCTTCACCTGGAGTCGTTCGACGGATGCGTCCACGAAGCGCACGGTTCCCCCGGCGGCCCCCTCTTCGCCCAGCACGTGCCACGGCTCCAGCGCTTGGCGCAGTTCGAGGCCGACGCCGCCCTGCTCCACCCGGCCGAAGACGGGGAAGCGGAACTCGCGTTGAGCTGCGAAGGCCTGAGGGTCGAAGTCGTAGCCGCCGCCGCGCAGGTCTTCCAGCACGGAGAGGAAGTCCGCCCAGAGGAAATGCGGCAGCATGAAGCGATCGTGCAGGGCCGTGCCCCAGCGGACACAGCCGCCGGTCTGCGGCTCGCGCCAGAGCCACGCCACGATGGCCCGCAACAGCACCTGCTGCGCGAGGCTCATGCGCGCGTCCGGCGGCATCTCGAAGGAGCGGAATTCGAGCAGGCCGAGCCGGCCCGTGGCGCCGTCCGGCGAGAACAGCTTGTCGATGCAGATCTCGGCGCGATGGGTGTTGCCGGTGACGTCGGCGAGGATGTTGCGGAACAGCCGGTCCACCAGCCAGTGCGGGATGTTGGCCCCATCCGGCTCCGGCACCTGCGCCAGCGCGATCTCCAATTCGTAGAGCCCGTCATGGCGCGCCTCGTCCATGCGCGGCGCCTGGCTCGTCGGGCCGACATAGAGCCCGGCGAACAGGTAGGACAGGCACGGATGCCGCTGCCAGAACAGCACGAGGCTCTTCAAGAGGTCCGGCCGGCGCAGGAACGGCGAGTCGGACGGGGTCGCGCCGCCGAGCACGACGTGGTTGCCTCCGCCGGTGCCGGTGTGGCGCCCGTCGATCATGAACTTCTCGGCGCCCAGGCGCGTCTGCCGGGCCTCCTCGTAGAGCCCGCGGGTGATGTCGACCGCCTCGCGCCAGGAGGCGGCGGGGTGGACGTTGACCTCGATCACGCCGGGATCGGGCGTGACCTTGATGACCGAGAGACGCGGATCGTAGGGCGGCTCGTAGCCCTCGATGTGGATCGGCTGGCCGATGGTCTCGGCGGCGCGTTCGAGATGTCCGACGAGGTCGATGTAGTCGTCGGCCCGCTCCACGGGCGGCATGAACACGCAGAGCACGCCGTCGCGGGGCTCGACCGACAAAGCGGTGCGCACGGCCACGCCCTCGATGCCGGCGCCGTTGGCCCGGTCCGCGCCCTTCGGCAGGGGGGCGTCCCGGGGACCACCCGGTTCGACGGGCAGGTCGCCGCGCGCCTCGAGCGGGTCCTGCGGGTGGTAATAGGGGTAGGAATCCGGCGGAACGTGGGGAAGCGAGCCGAGCGGCAGGCGGAAGCCCAGCGGCGAGTCGCCGGGGTTCAGGTAGGCGCCGCCGCGGCGGAACTTCCAGGTCTCCGAGATCCAGGCACGGCCCTCCCCCGCCGCGAGGCTGGCCAGCGGCAGCACGTAGCCGACGGGCGCGTCGAGGCCGCGCCCGAACACACGCCTGAACCGGGCATCGGTCTCCAGGCTGCCGGTTTGCGGTTCCGCGGTCGTGACGTTGACCGGCAGCTCGCTCTCGCGGGTCCGCCAATGGACGGCGTCCTCGTAGGCCGGGAAGACGAAGCGGGCGAGTTCGAGCCGCTCGGCGAGCGTGCCGATCAGCCGCTCGGCATCCGTGATGGCGGCGGTCTTCGGGCCGTCCTCGACGGCGATCAGCTCGGCGTTTTTCCAGATCGGCACGCCGTCCTTGCGCCAGTAGAGGGCGAAGGCCCAGCGCGGCAGGCTCTCGCCGGGATACCACTTGCCCTGGCCGTAATGGAGCATGCCGCCGGGTGCGAAGCGGTTCCGCAGGCGGCGGATCAGCTGGTCGGCCAAGCCCCGCTTGGTCGGCCCGACGGCGGCGACGTTCCATTCGGGGGATTCGAAGTCGTCCACCGAGACGAAGGTCGGCTCGCCGCCCATGGTCAGGCGCACGTCCTGCTCGGCCAGATCCGCGTCGATGCGCTCGCCGAGCGCGTCCATCGAGGTCCAGACCTCGTCCGAGAACGGCTTGGTGATGCGCGGCGCCTCGGCGACGCGGCTGACCGTCATCTCGTAGGCGAACTCGACCTTGGCCGGCTCGGCGAGCCCGGAGATCGGTGCGGCGGCGTTGTAATGCGCGGTGGCCACGAGCGGGATGTGCCCCTCGCCCGTGAGCAGGCCCGAGGTCGCGTCGAAGCCGATCCAGCCGGCACCGGGCAGGTAGACCTCGGCCCAGGCATGCAGGTCGGTGAAGTCGGTCTTGGTGCCGGCCGGGCCGTCCACGGCGGTGGTGTCGGGGACGAGCTGGATCAGGTAGCCCGAGACGAAGCGGGCAGCGAAGCCCAGCCGGCGCAGCACCTGCACCAGCAGCCACGCGGAATCGCGGCACGAGCCGCTCTGAAGATTCAGCGTCTCGGCCGGCGTCTGCACGCCGGGTTCCATGCGCACGCCGTAATTCACCTCCGCCCGCAGCAGCGCGTTGAGC
This sequence comes from Methylobacterium sp. AMS5, assembly GCF_001542815.1. Taxonomy (GTDB): domain Bacteria; phylum Pseudomonadota; class Alphaproteobacteria; order Rhizobiales; family Beijerinckiaceae; genus Methylobacterium. The sequence continues at coordinate 3,598,407 of NZ_CP006992.1, read as the reverse complement.
GCCACGAGGAAGGTGACCGTGTGGGTCTCCTCGGGAATGCGCGTGAGGAAGGCGTCGATCTCCGGCCCGTGCGCGTCGTCGAGAACGAGGTAGGGCGCGAGCGCGACCTTCAGATCCGCCTCGTACTCGAAGGGATGGCGCTCGGCGTAGGGCTCGACGAAGAAGTCAAACGGGTTGATGACCGCGAGGTCGGCGGTGAGATCGACCTCGATGCGCAGTTCCGTGGTCTTTTCCGGGAAGACCAGCCGGGCGAGCCAGTTGCCGGCCGGATCCTGCTGCCAGTTGATGAAGTGGTTCTCCGGCGTCACCTTCAGCGCGTAGGCCGGCACACGGGTTCGCGCATGCGGCGCCGGGCGGAGCCGGATCGTCTGCGGCCCCAGCGCGATCGGCCGGTCGTAGCGGTAATGCGTGACGTGGTGCAGGGCGGCTTGGATCGACACGGAGGCTCCGAAGGCTTCTGCGATTGTCTTGGACGGGGCGGTGCGCTCGGCCGCCGGTTGCATGCCTTACTACAGTTCAGGCGGCCGGAAGGAGCAATCGGAATAGCAAGAACCGTGCAGTGGCCGCCGGCCGGCATGGAACTTCGTCCGGCTCACACCCTTGGTTAGGGCGGAGGCCGCGGGAGCGACGGTGCGGCCCGGTTCTTGTAAGAACCCCGCGACGGCCGGAGCGGGGGCCTCCCATGAAAATCTTCCAGTGCCAAGCCTGCGACCAGCCGCTGTCGTTCGAGAGCACCGCCTGCGAGAGCTGCCAGCGGCGGCTCGGCTATGTCTGCGACCGGCACGAAATCTCGGCGCTGGAGCCCAGCGGAGAGGATCAGCGCGGGCCGCTGTTCCGCGCCTACGCCCATCCCGGTCGCAAGTACCGCCTCTGCGCCAATGCGGCCCATGACGCCTGCAACTGGATGGTGCCGGCGGAATCCGATGAGGCCTTCTGCGTCGCCTGCCGCCACAACCGGATGGTGCCGGACCTGGGCGTCGGGACCAATCTCGACCGCTGGCGCCGGATCGAGGCGGCCAAGCACCGGCTGTTCTACTCGCTCCTGCGCCTCGACCTCCCGCTGGTGACGCGGGAGCAATATTCCGACGGGCTCGCCTTCGATTTCCTCGCCGAATCCGCCGGACCGCCGGTGATGACCGGCCATCTCGATGGGCTCATCACCCTATCCATTGCCGAGGCCGACGACGTCGAGCGGGAGCGTCGCCGCAAGCTGTTCGGCGAGTATTACCGCACCCTGCTCGGCCACTTTCGCCACGAGATCGGGCATTACTTCTGGAACCTGCTGGTGCGCTTCGACGCGAGCCTGCCGACCTTCCGCGCCCTGTTCGGCGACGAGAGCGCCGATTACGGAGCCGCGCTCCAGCGCCATCACGCCGAGGGGCCGCCGCCGCACTGGGAGGAGTCGTTCGTCTCGTCCTACGCGACCGCCCATCCGTGGGAGGATTTCGCCGAGACCTTCGCCCACTACCTGCACATCATCGACACGCTGGAGACCGCCAGCGCTTTCGAGATCCGCCTGAAGCCGAAGCTGCGGGCCAAGGCGGAGCCGGCGGCACCGGCCACCTGCATCGATTTCGATCCCTACGAGACGCCGGACTTCGAGCGGGTGGTCGAGGCGTGGATCCCGCTCACCTACGCCGTGAACTCGCTCAGCCGCTCCATGGGGCAGCCGCCGCTCTATCCGTTCACGCTGACGCCGTCGGTGATCGCCAAGCTCGCCTTCGTGCATGAGCGGATCTACGCCGCGCGCGCGCCCGGCGGCTTCACCGACGAGGCGAGCGCCGAGATGCTGAAGGCGGTGATCGCGGGTTTGCGCCAGCGGGTGGCGACCCCGACGACCTGAGCTGCTTTCGCCGGGGGGCCGAAAGCGATCCGTCATCACAAGGCATACCGGATGGGGCTTTCGCCTCGTCCGGCATGCCTGCCGCAGCGGTCATGTGACCCGTTCGTGCAGCCGTTTACTGCGCGGGGGCCGGCGCCGCCGGAGTCTTGGGGGCGGCGGGCTTCGGCGCCGGCTTCGTCGCGGGGCCTGCGCTGCCGGTGGCGGCGGGCGCGCTGGCGGCCGTGCCGGGGGCGGGTTTGGGGGTCCATTCGGCGTCGGCGCGGGGCCCGTTCGGGCCGTTGGTCGGGCCGGTGAGCTGGCCGGGCTGGGTGTCGGTGACCTTCTTCCAGGTCTGCGACTGGCACAGGAAGGCGATCAGGCAGCCCTTGACCGTCAGTTCCTCCGGCTCGTCCGACCAGACCGTGACGTCGTAGAACTTGCCGTCCTCGGCGTTGTAGATCTTGCCCTCGTAATGGGCATCCTCGTTCAGCTTGAGGCCGAGGATGAGCTGATGCCCGAGCGCGGCGCGGGTGCGCTTCTTCGCATCGGGGTTGCGGAAATCGACCCGCGGCTTGCCCTCGTCGTTGAGCGGCGTCTTCAGCCACACCGCGTAGCCGCACAGGTTCTTCTCCTGCGGGCCGCACTTCTCGACGCGGATGCGCGCCTTGCCGTCCTGCGTCAGCCAGGTGCCGCTCGGGTCATGCTGGGGCGCCGCGGCCGAGGCGGGCAGCACCGACAGACCGCCCAGGGCGGCGAGGCCGGCGGCGAGGGCCGCGACGCGGCCGGTGCGGAGGAAAGGCGCACGCGCACCGATCGGTCCGAAGATCATGCAAACATCCCCACTCAGGCGCGGCGGCGAGTCCGGGCCGCACCGTTCATCCTGACGATGGGGCGGCCCGCGCACGGACCGTTGCCCCTTCGCCGCAGCCATCGAATCGGAAGGTGACCGGATCATGACCGCCGCGGGGCGGTTCCGACGCAATTTGCCGGTCGTCGCACGCCCCATGCGAAAAGGGCCGGTGCCTGTGGCACCGGCCCTTTCGGATTACTTCGGGCGAGGCGCGACTTACTCGGCCGGGGCGAGGTCGGCGGTGAAGTGGCCGCACCAATCCTTAGAGGCGACGACCGGCCACAGGCCCTGGCTCTGCGGGTCGGGCTGGCTCACCGGCGGGTTGAAACGGCACAGGCCCTGGTCGCCCGCGGCCTGGGCACCGTTGGTCTTGTGGTCGTCGAAGAAGCGGCAGCTCTGGCAGGCGGCGTTGCTCGAGGTGGCCATGATCTCTCTCCGGTTTTCGTTCGATCGTTGCTCGTTGGCGGGTCCGTCGTGGGGGGCGTTCGGGCCCCCGCACGTCCCGCCGTCACCACCCTTGATTAGAACAGGTCCAAACTCGTAGCAAGCTCTTTAGAACGATTCCGGATTGTGAGCCGGCGTGCGAAAGGTGGCGTCCGCCGCCATGAAACCTCAGGTTGATCAACGGTTTGCGGCGAGAGCGGGGGATGCCGGGCGATCGGACAGGCAACGCGCCGTCCCTCACGAATGCGTGAGGCGGCGGAGAGGCAAGGCTCTCCGCCGCTTCGGGACGATTCGTTGGACGACTTGAACGAGGCTGCGCTACGCCGCGGCGGCGCGGTCGAGGGCGGCGGCGACGAGGCCGGCCAGTTCCGCCGCCTCGTTGCGGATGTCGGGCACCGCGGTGCATTCCCACAGGACGCCGCGCAGGAGCGGCCCGAGGATCCAGAGCGGTCCCCCGCCCTCCCCGGCCGCGTCGCGGACCGCCCGGTAATCCACGCCCGCATCGAGACCGAGCCCGAACGGGCCGGGACGCACGAGGCCCCGATCGAGCAGCCGCCGCAGCAGCGGGTCGCGGCTCTGCGGGAGATGGCCGAAGCCGGTGGCATCGATCATCGCCTGGACGGCGAGGCGCTCCGGGCGCTCGGCCCCGCGCAGGCGCAGCGTCACCACCGCCTGCGCGGCCTCGTCCTCGATCTCGATCAGGCGCCCGGCCCGCACCGTGAGGGCGCCGCGGGCGATCTCGTCGGCGATGGTCTGCGCGGCGGGTGGGGCGGTGCGGTGGCGGTGCACATCCCAGAACGGGCGCAGGTGGCGCTGGAATCGGACCTGCTCCTGCGGCGGCAGGCTGCGCCAGATCGTATCGGTGAGCGGACGCAGGGCGTCGATGACGCCGTGCCAGCCGACGCCGAGCTCCGCGGCTCGCGCGACGTCCGAGCGGATGCGGGCGAGGAGCCGCCTCAGGGAGGCGAAGTCGGCCGGCCTCAGGTCCGGCATGGGCCAGAGGCCGGTGGGGGCGTGGGCGTTCGGCAGCAGGCCGCGGCGCGACAGGGCGAGGATCGCGCCGGTAAAGCCCTGCGCCCGCAGGCTCGCCACCGCGTCGAGCATGGTGAGGCCGGTTCCGACGATGAGGACCGGCGCGTGCGGGTGCAGGCGGCCGAAGCTGTCCGGGGCCCAGGGGTCGAGGCTGTGGCGGCTCTTGGGCGCCGCCGAGGCCAGATTGCCCATGGCGAGCACGGCGCCGGCGACCCGGTGGGTCTGCCCGCCCTCGGTGCGCAGCAGGAAGCCGCCGGCCCGCGGCTCCAGATCGACCACCGCGTCGTTGACGAGGCGCAGGCGCGGCACCCCCGGCCCGGTGACGGCCGCGGTCAGCAGGTCGGTGAGATAGCTGCCGTAATGGCCCCGCGCCACGAAGGTGCCGGCCGACGTCGTCACGACGCCTTCGCCGAGATCGGCGCCGGAGAGCCACTCCTCGAAATGGCCCGGCCGGTCGGGAAAGGCGCTCATATTGGCGGCGCGCACGTTGAGGAGGTGGGCCGGGTTGCCGGTGCCGTAGGCGAGCCCGCGCGCGAAGCTGCCCCCGCGCTCGCACAGCAGCACCGGCTGCTCCGGCGGCAGGGTCTCGAGAAGCTGGAGTGCGGCCATGGTGCCGCTGAACCCCGCGCCGATCACCGCGATGGGGGGCAGGCTCGCCTGACGGGTCATCGTCTTCGATCCCTTAGCGTGAAACTCCCTCGGGTCAGCGTGACGGCGATTCCCAGACCGGCAGCGCGGATGCATCCACGGCGCGGGGCAGCAGCCCCTCGGCGCGGAAGGCGTCGGCGATGGTCTGCTGCTCGGACAGCCCCGCGCGGTTCACCGGCTCGACCCGGTAGGAGCGGCGGGCATTGGCCTGTTTGACGATCTCGGGCTCGATCTTCCACAGGGCGCCCAGCCGCGCGGCGGCCGCATCCGGGTCGGCCTTCACCCAGGCCCCGGCCTCGCGCAGCTTGGCGACGAGCAGGGTCAGCACGTCGGCGCGCTTTTCGGCGTAGGCGTCGGAGGCGAGGTAGTAGCGCTTGTAGGCCGAGAGCCCGGTGCCGTCCCGCAGGATGCGCGCACCCGCCTGGATCTGCGCGGCGGAGAGGAACGGGTCCCAGGCCACCCAGGCATCGACGCTGCCGCCCGCCAGCGCGCTACGCCCGTCCGCCGGGGTGAGATAGGCCGGATTGATGCTCTTGAAGGGCAGCCCCTCCGCCTTCAGCGCGGCCAGCAGCAGATAGTGGCTGCCGGCGCCCTTGGTGACCGCGACCTTGCGGCCCTTGAGGTCGGCCACCGTCTTGAGCGGGGAATCGCCCGCCACCAGGATTGCCTGCGCCTCGGGCGAGGCCGCTTCCTGCGCGATGTAGGTGATCCGGGCATTCGCCGCCTGTGCAAAGACCGGCACGGTGTCGGCGACGTCCGCCGAGACGTCGATGCGGCCGACATTCAGCGCCTCCATGATCGGCAGGCCGCTGGTGAATTCGTGCCAGGACACGCTGACGCCGAGCGGCTTCAGGGCCGTTTCCAGGGTCGCGTCCTCGCGCAGCAGCGAGATCAGCGCCGAGGAGCGCTGATAGCCGATGCGCAGGGTGGATTCCTCCGCCGCGGCCGGGGTGAGACCGAGGGCGAGGCCGAAGGTGAGACCGGCGAGGACGAGACGGGAGGCGGACCGGCGGTTCATGGGGGGCTTTTCGGGTTTTCTCGGCGGCATTCCCCTCTCCCTTATCGGGAGGGGGCAGGGATGAGGCGATTGCGGGAAAACATCAGCTTCCCGGCTTGCGCACGGCGCCGGCGATATCGACCGTCTTCGGCACGAGCTTGAGCCCGTGGAAGGTGTCGGCGATGCGCTGCTGCTCCTTCGTCACCGCCTCGTCGAGGGGGCGGATGCCATAGGTCTGGCGCTTGAGGGCGATGCTCAGGATCGGCGCCGGGATGCCGACGGAGGGGCTCAATTCCTTGGCCACCGCGTCGGTGTTGTCCCCCGCCCAGGCATCGACCTCGGCAATCGCCGCGACGATGGCGTCGAGCGCGGGGCCGTTCTCGGCGGCGAAGCTCTTGGAGGAGAGATAGAACTGGTGGTTCGGCACGAGGCCGGTGCCGTCGGCGAGCACCCGGGCGTTGCCGCCGGCTTCGGCTGCCGCGAAGTAAGGGTCCCAGATCACCCAGGCATCGACCGAACCGCGCTCGAACGCCGCCCGCGCATCGGCGGGTGCGAGGTAGACCGGGGTGATGTCGGCAAGTGTCAGACCCGCCGCCTCGAGGGCCCGCACCAGCAGGTAGTGGACGTTCGAGCCCTTGTTGAGCGCGACCTTTTTTCCGCGCAGATCGGCCACCGATTGCACGGCACTGGATTTCGGAACCAGGATCGCCTCGCCCTTCGGCGCGGCGGGCTCGTGGGCGACGTAAGCCAGGACGTCGCTCGCGGCCTGGGCGAAAATCGGCGGGGTCTCGCCCGCCGAGCCGAAATCGACGGCGCCCGCGTTCAGCGCTTCCATCAAGGGCGGGCCGGAAGGGAATTCCGACCATTGCACCCGGTAGCCGAGCGCTTTGAGTTTAGGCTCCAGGCTGCCGCGGCCCTTCAGCAGCACCAGCGTGCCGTATTTCTGGTAGCCGACCCGCACCACCCGCTCGTCGGCATGGGCGGCGAGCGTGAGGCTGACGAAGATCAGCGCGGCGAGCGCCAGCCAGAGGCGCGGCAGCAGCGAAGGCGCGGTGACGGCGCGGGCGGGCATCGGCGAACCTTTCTGCTCAGTGGGCGCTGACGCGGCGGGTCGGCACGATGTCGTTGGCGATGACCTCGCCGAACGGGCCGTTGTTGCGCGCCGTGCTCGGCGCCGTGCCGGTGGTGGCGCGCAGGGGGAGCTTCGGGAAGACGAGTTCGGCGAAGCGGTAGGCCTCCTCCAGATGCGGGTAGCCGGAGAGAATGAAGCGGTCGATGCCGAGATCGATGTACTCCTTCATCCGGTCGGCGACCTGATCGGCCGAGCCGACCAGAGCCGTTCCCGCCCCGCCGCGCACGAGGCCGACGCCGGCCCAGAGGTTGGGTGAGACCACGAGCTTGTTCCGGTCGCCGCCGTGCAGCGCCATCATCCGGCTCTGGCCGACGGAATCCTGGCGCTTCAGGGTCGCCTGTGCCTGGGCGATGGTGGCGTCGTCGAGCCGCGAGATCAGCCGGTCGGCCGCCTCCCAGGCCTCGCTTTCCGTCTCGCGCACGATGACGTGCAGGCGGATGCCGTAAGAGAAGGTTTTGCCTTTTTTTTCGGCGGCCTCGCGGGCCTTGGCGATCTTTTCCGCGACGCCGGCCGGGGGCTCGCCCCAGGTGAGGTAGACCTCGCAATGCTCGGCCGCGACCTCGATGCCGGCGGGCGAGGAGCCGCCGAAATAGAGCGGCGGATAGGGCGCCTGGACGGGACGGAAGATCACTCGGCCGTTCTCGGAGCGCAGGTGCTTGCCCTCGAAGTTCACGGTCTCGCCGGCCATCAGCCCGCGCCAGATGTGCAGGAACTCGTCGGTGACGACGTAGCGCTCGTCGTGATCGAGGAAGACGCCATCGCCCTTCAACTCCACCGGATCACCCCCGGTGACGACGTTGATGAGGAGGCGCCCGTCGGAGATCCGGTCCAGCGTCGCGGCCATGCGCGCGGCCATCGACGGCTCCTGCAGGCCGGGGCGCACGGCGACGAGGAAGCGCAGGCGCTGTGTCAGCGGGGCGAGCGCCGAGGCGACGACCCAGGAATCCTCGCAGGAGCGGCCGGTCGGCAGCAGCACGCCGTAATAGCCGAGGTCGTCCGCCGCCTGGGCGATCTGACGGAGATAGGGCAGCGAGACGTCGCGCGCGCCTTCCGCGGCGCCGAGATAGCGGCCGTCGCCGTGGGTGGGCAGGAACCAGAGGACGTCGGTCTTGCCGTCGGTCTGTACGCTCATGGAATACGCTCCGGAAATCGCAAAAAAGTCAGGCGCGGTGGCCGAGAAGCCGGTCGAGGATGCGGCCTTCGAGTTCGGCCAGCGCCGGGTCGCCGCGGCGGCGCGGGCGCGGCACGTCCACGGCGACATCCAGCGCGATGGCCCCCTCCTCCACCACGAGGATGCGGTCGGCGAGTCCCACCGCCTCGCCGACATCGTGGGTGACGAGGATCGCGGTGAAGCCCTGGGACTCCCAGATCCGCTCGATCATCGCCTGCATCTCGATGCGGGTGAGGGCGTCGAGCGCCCCGAGCGGCTCGTCCAGGGCGAGCAGCGCCGGGCGGCTCACCAGGGCGCGGGCGAGCGCCACCCGCTGGCGCTGGCCGCCCGACAGCGTCGCGGGCCAGTTGCCGGCCTTCTCCGCCAGCCCGACCTCGTCGAGGACGGCGAGCGCCCGCTTGCGCCGCTCGGCACGGCCGATCTCGCGTCCGAGCCCGACCGCGACGTTGTCGGCGACCCGCGCCCAGGGCAGCAGCCGCGGCTCCTGGAACATGATTTTCCTGGATTGGGTCGCGCTGTTTCCGTCACCACCGTTGACGGTGACGCGGCCGGCGGTCGGCTCCTCGAGACCGAGGATCAGGCGCAGCAGGGTGCTCTTGCCGCAGCCGGAGCGGCCGACCACGGCCACGAACTGCCCGGCGGGCACGTGCAGGTCGAGCCCGCGGATGACCGGGGCGCCCCCGTCGAAGCTTTTCGAGAGGCCGCGCAGGGTGATGGCAAGGCCGGCGTCGCGAGGGCGCGCGGGGGCGTCCTCGACGCGCAGGGCGGTGGCAGCGGACATGGAACTCACTCGCGGAAGAATGACGCGCGGACAGATAAGATCAGGCGTTGCGGTAGGCCGGGTTCCAGGCGAGGCAGGTGCGCTCGAGCGCCCGGGTCAGGCTGTCGGCGATCTTGCCCAGCCCGGCGTAGATCAGGATCGCCAGCACCACGACATCGACCAGCATGAACTCGCGGGCCTGCATCGCCATGTAGCCGAGGCCGGAATTGGCCGAGATCGTCTCGGCGACGATCAGCGTCAGCCACATGATGCCGAGCGCGTAGCGCACGCCGACGAAGATCGAGGGCAGCGCGCCGGGCAGCACCACGCGCCAGAACAGCTCGCGCCGGTTCATGCCGTAGACCCGGCCCATCTCGATGAGTTGCGGATCGACCGAGCGGATGCCGTGCAGGGTGTTGGCGTAGACGGGGAAGAACACGCCGAGCGCCACGAGGAAGAGCTTGGCCCCCTCGTCGATGCCGAACCACAGGATCACCAGCGGGATCAGCGACAGGTGCGGAATGTTGCGCACCATCTGCAACGTGGTGTCGGTGAGTTTTTCCGAGAGGTTCGACAGGCCGTTGGCGAGCCCGAAGCTCAGCCCGATGCCGCCGCCGACGAGGAAGCCGGCGGCCGCGCGGGCGAAGCTGACCCACAGGTTCTCCCAGAGTTCGCCGGTCTGGGCGAGGCGCCAGCCGGCGGCGGCGACGTCGAGCGGCGCGGGCATGAAGCGCGTCGAGACGAGCCCGAACGAGGCCGCCGCCTGCCAGCCGGCCAGGACGAGAGTCGGCAGCAGCCAGGGCAGCAGCCGGCCCGTGGGCAGGCGCAGGGGCTTGCGTTGAAGCGGCGCGGCGGCCTCGGCGCGGTGCGCGCGGCCGGGAAGCGATTGGATCGTGGCGGAATCGGCCATGGTTCGGCTCATCCGTTGTTCTGGGTCTTGTTGGGGGGTGCCGGCAGCGTCCAGACGATGTCGGACACGCGCACGGAGCGGGGGATCACGCCAATGGCGTGGAAGCGGTCGGCGATGCGCTGCTGCTCGGCGGTCACCGCCGCATCCATCGGCGCGATGACGAAGCGGATGCGATCCACCGCGCGGCGCGTGGCAGCCAGCGGTACGCCGGTGATCTTCGACAGGCTCGCCGCGACGCTGGGACGATTGCCCTCGCACCACACCGCGACGGTGCCTAGCGCGGCGATGGCCGCCTTCAGCACCTCGGGCCGCTCCTCGGCGAAAACCTTGTTGGCGAGGAAGAAATTGTTGGTGGGCGTGATGTCCGGGGCCTGGACGAGGATGCGCGCGCCCTGCCCTTCCTCGGCGATGGCGAAGTAGGGATCCCACACCGTCCAGGCGTCGATCGTGCCGCCGGCAAAGGCGGCCGCGCCATCGGCCGGCGCCAGCAGGACGGGGGTGATGTCGCGATAGGACAGTCCCGCCTTCTCCAGCGCGGCGACGGTGAGGTTATGCGCGCTCGACCCCTTGGCGAAGGCGACGCGCTTGCCCTTGAGGTCGGCGAGCGTGGCGATCGGGGAGCCCTTCGGCAGCAGGATCGCCGAGCCCGAGCCGCCGTTGGGCTGGGCCGCCGCGTAGACGAGGTTCCCACCCGCGGCCTGGGCGAAGATCGGCGGCGCGTCGCCGGTCTGGCCGAAATCGATCGCGCCGAGATTCAGGGCCTCCAGCAGCGGCGGCCCGAACGAGAACTCGACCCAGCGCACGCTCACGCGCTGCGGCTTCAGCGCGGCCTCGATCGCGGCCTGCTCGCGGGCGACGGCGAGGATGCCGTTCTTCTGGTAGCCGATGCGCAGCACGCTCGGCTCGCTTGCGCGGGCAAGGCGGAGCGGAAGCGCGGTGCCGGCCAAGGCGAGGCCGGCCGCAAGGAGGCGGCGACGGTCGAGCATCGTCATCTCAGCGCGTCGCGGCCGTCGCCAGCGGTGCCGAGACGACCTGCGCGACGTCGAGCAGCCGGGCGAGTTCGGCGGCGGCCTGCGCCACACGGGCCCGCACGATCTCGTCGGCGACCCGGCCCTCGGCGATTTCGGTGTCGCCGGCATAGACGGCGGTCGGCACGGTCTGCGCCGAGAAGAAGCCGAAGAGCGGGCGCAAGCTGTGCTCGACCACCAGCGCATGGCGCGGCCCGCCGCCGGTCGCGGTGAGCACCACCGGCTTGGCCGCAAGCGCCTCGGGGGCGACGAAGTCGATCAGGTGCTTGAACAGCCCCGCATAGCTGCCCTTGTAGACCGGCGAGCCGATGATCAGCGCGTCGGCCGTCTCGATCGCCTCCACGATCCGCGCCGCCGGCAGCGGCAGGGCCGAACGGCTCGCGACCGCGATGCCGGTGCCGGCATCGACGAGATCGTAGACCTTCAGGTCGATCGGGCGTTGGCGCGACAATTCGGCGGCCACCGCCTCGACCAGGGTGCGGGTGCGGGAGGGGCGGTGCGTGTTGCCGGAGAAGGCAACGATCCGTGCGGGCATCGCGAATGATCCGAGGCAGGGCCGCGGCCATGGAAGAGCGGTGCCAGAAACCTCCTGAAGGAGTGTCTCAAGCCTCAAATCTTCGAAGGGCTGCGGAGCGTTGTTGGGGCGTTGTTGTCATGAAATTTAAAGACTTGGGGTGGGGCAAATCAACGGATTGTTTTTGCGTTGTTTTCCTGGACCGGAGGACGGTTCTCTCGCTTCGCGCGGCAAGGCAGAGAGATTCTTTTTGCGCTCGTCCGTGGCCTGTGGTCGCTCCAAGGGGGGCATCAAGGGGGCATCGAAGGGGCCCATCGTCCGGGCCGGGGTTGGAGCCCTCTGGCGCGGTCGTTCTGACCTGAGTGCAGGTCTGCCTCCCGATCATGCGCCTGTCGCGTCCGCCCGAGATGACCATGTTGCGGCGCTTGTATTGCGGCGCAACACACGCGCTGCCCGGAGCATTCTGCATGGCATCCCTGCCGATCCTCGCGCTCGCCGTCGCCTCCTTCGGCATCGGCACCACCGAGTTCGTCATCATGGGCCTCCTGCCGGAGATGGCGCGCGACTTCGACGTCACGATTCCGCAGGCGGGCCACCTCGTGTCCGGCTACGCGCTCGGTGTTGTGATCGGCGCGCCGCTCGTGGCGATGGCGACCGCGCGCCTGCCGCGCAAAGCGGCCTTGCTCGCCCTGATGGCGGTGTTCATTCTCGGCAACCTCGCCTGTGCCCTGGCGCCGAGCTACGCATGGCTGATGGCCGCGCGGGTCGCCACCGCCTTCGCCCACGGCGCCTTTTTCGGCATCGGCGCCATCGTCGCGCGCAACCTCGTGCCGCGGGAGAAGCGCACGCAGGCCGTTTCCCTGATGTTCGCCGGGCTGACGCTCGCCAACGTTCTCGGTGTGCCCCTCGGAACCGCGCTCGGTCAGGCGTTCGGCTGGCGCTCGACCTTCTGGGCGGTGGTCGGCATCGGGGTCGTGGCGGGGGCGGCCATCGCGCTCGCCCTGCCCGGCGGAATGCCCGGCACGCGGGGCGGCCTCGCACGGGAGTTCCGTGCGCTCGGGCGCTGGCCGGTGCTGCGGCCGATGCTGGTCTCGACCCTGTCCTCGGTGAGCTTCTTCACCGTCTTCACCTATATCGCGCCGTTCCTGCTCACCGTGACGCATCTGACGCCCGGCGGCGTGACGGGGGCGCTGTTCGCGGCCGGTCTCGGCCTCACGATCGGCAATCTCGCCGGCGGCTGGTTCGCCGACCGCAGCCTGATGCGCACGGTGCTCGGCAGCTTTGCCGGCCTCATCGCCGTGCTCGTCGTGTTCTCGCTGGTCGCGCCCTTCACCTGGCCGGCACTGGCGGTGCTGGTGCTGTGGAGCGGGCTCGCCTTCGCCCTGGTCTCACCGCTTCAGGTCTGGGTGGTGGAGGCGGCCAGCGACGCCCCGAACCTCGCCTCGACCCTGAACCAGGGAGCGTTCAATCTCGGCAACGCGCTCGGCGCCTGGCTCGGAGGCACGGCGCTGACGTTGGGGGCGGGGTATTCGGAGTTGCCGGCCCTGGCTGCGGCCGTCTCCCTTCTGGGCCTCGGACTTGCCGCCACGGCGGCGGCGCGGCCCCTGTGGCCGTCCCTGGCGCCAAGCCAGGGACGGTCGTGACGCAGCTTACATCGGCGGGGTGAGGCCGTCCTTGCCGACCGCGACGAGCTTGCCTTCGAGCTTGCCGCCGTCCTTGGCCGCGACCACGAAGATCTTCGCGCCCGGCGTCAGGATCGACTTGTCGGCGGGGTCGAAGGCGACGATCGGAGCCTTGGGCGGCACCACGATCGTCTTCGAGCCGTCCTTGTCGTAGGTCACGGTGAGCGTGCGCTCGCCGCCGCTGCCGGAGCCGGCATTGCTGCTCGCCACGGTGGCGTTGGTCATCGAACTCTTGACCTTCGGCGCGCCGCTTGCCCCGGCGCCGCCGGCCTTCACGGTGCCGTTGGTCATGGAGCTCTTCACCACCGGCCCGCCGCCGCCCGCCGTGTGGTCGGGGATCGCGTCCCAGCCGTAATGGCCTTCGGCCGTGCCGCGCATGGATTCGGGGAACAGCACCACTTCGAGCGCCGTCATCGGGTTCTCGCCCTTGGTGGCGGTGCCGATGAAGGTGCCTTCCTTGATCTGGTCGAGGCTCGACTTCACCACCCAGGCGAACTTGGCGCCGCCGACCTGCACCGTCTCGGAGGTGCCGTCGGTGGTCTTGATCGTGACCGTGCCGGCGTCGCTTTTCTCGATGGTGCCGCGCACCCGCTGAAGCTCCGCCGCCTGGGCCGTACCCGCCAGCGTCGTCAGGGCGGCGACCGCTAGGGCGGTCCGCATCGTCTGGAACATGAGATCTTCTCCGTTTGAGGTCGGAGAAGGGTGGCGCGGGGCCGGAGCCTTTCAAGATTGCGCGCAAAATGGTGATGCGCAATCTTGCTTATATTCTCCTCAGACGCCGGGTCCGACTGGCGCGCCGATCAGCCCTCGCTCAGTCCTCGATCCCCTGCGCCCGACGCCGGGCGGCGCGGATCTTCTCCATGCGCGAGACCGAGAACACCGAGGCCTCGTAGAGAAGCAGCATCGGGATCGCCAGCGAGAGCTGCGAGATCACGTCCGGCGGCGTCAGCACCGCGGCGGCGACGAAGACCAGCACGATGGCGTAGCGCCGCTTTTCCCGCAGGAAGGCCGCGTCGATCACGCCGATCTGGCCCAGAAGCGTGAGGATCACCGGCATCTGGAACGCGAGCCCGAAGGCGAAGATCAGCGTCATGATCAGCGAGAGGTACTCGTCGACCTTCGGCAGGAGCTTGATCGTCGCCTCGCCCGGCTGCCCGATCTGCTGGAGCGAGACCGAGAACTGGATCAGCAGCGGCATTGCCAGGAAGAAGACGACGAGCGCACCGAGCAGGAAGAAGATCGGCGTCGCGACGAGATAGGGCAGGAAGGCCTGGCGCTCGTTGCGGTAGAGGCCCGGCGCGACGAAGGCATAGACCTGCGTGGCGATGACGGGAAAGGCCAGGAAGCCCGCGCCGAACACGCTGAGTTTGATGTTGGTGAAGACCTGTTCGAGGAAATGGGTCGCGATCAGCTCGGCATTCTGCGCCCCCACGATCGAGACGTAGGGATAGACGAGGATGTTGTAGATCTGTTTCGAGAAGAAGAAGCAACCGAAGAACATCACGATGAACGCGATCAGCGACTTGATCAGTCGCGAGCGCAGTTCGATCAGGTGCTCCAGAAGGGGTGCCCGCGAGGCCTCGATCTCGGCCTCATCGCGCTCGTCGCTCATGGAGTCGGGCCTGTCTCGGGCTTGGTGCCGCGGGGGGTGGAAGAGGTTTCGACGGCGGCGTGTGCCGGAGCCCCGTGCATCTGCTCGGCCTGCTGGCCGGGCGTCGGCCGGGGCACGTCGAAGCTGCCGGTGTCCTTCACATCGACATCCTTCGCCTCAGCATCCTTGCTGCCGGACCCGGGACGGCCCTCGACCGCGCTGCGGATCTCGTTGCGGATGGTGTCCACGGGGTTGAAGGTCGGGCGCGCGGAATCGACGGTGCGTTTGACGCCCTCGACGTCGCGGCGGACCTCTTCCAGCTCCGCCTCGCGGATCGCCTCGTTGAACTGCGACTGGAACTCGCCGGCCATGCGCCGGACCTTGGTGGTGATCTGACCCAGCGTGCGCAGGGCCTTCGGCAGATCCTTGGGTCCGATGACGATCAGGGCGACGCCGCCGATCAGCATCACTTCGCCCCAGCTCATGTCCAGCATTGCGTCGTCCGTCCCGCGGGGCCGCGCCTGTCCAGGACGGGCGTGCGGCCCGCGCTATCCTGCCCGGAGCCGATCTTCAACCGTGCCTGAAAGCCGGCGCAGCCCTTACGCGCCCCTTTGCACGCCCCGTGTCGAGCCCGTCGGTCAGACGGCCTTATGGTCGCCCGCCGGCACATGGGGTTGGACGTGCGGCTGAACATGCGGCGGCTGCGGGGCGGTGCCCGGCGCGCCCTGGTGCGGCAGCGTGCGGACCGGATCGTTCGGGCTCACCGGGGGAACGCTCGTCGCCGTATTCGGCTGGGTCTCGTCGTCGGCCATGCCCTTCTTGAAGGCCTTGATGCCCTTGGCGACGTCGCCCATCAGCTCCGACACCTTGCCGCGGCCGAACAGCAGCATGACGACGACCGCCACGATGACCCAGTGCCAGACACTCATGCTGCCCATGGCAACCTCCTACGCCGCACCAACTCCGGCGGCGCCTCCACTTGAATTGGGGCGAACCTAGGGATCGAGTGGCGCGAACACAAGCAGTGCAGGGCGCACAAGCGGGCAAAGGCTGCGCAGCGCTTGCCCTTCTTTGTCGCACTCCGCCTCGTTGCCGGGCGTGTCGTCAGGCCGTCGGGCGCGAAAAGCGCCCCGCAGAGCGAACGCCAAGGCCGCGGAGGCGGCTGCCGGCGTTCGAGGCCGGAAAAGAGGCGATGAGATCGCTGTTATGCGATCGCGAAGGCCGCATCGAAGCGGGCACGCGCCTCGGCGACGTCGAGAGCGTCCGGAGGCGCGAGGCGGGCGAGCGCGGCCCCGGCCCGGCGCGCGCCCTCCCCCGCGAGATCCGCCGCGGCTTCGGCGACGGCGCGCATCTCCTCCATGCGTCCGTTGCAATGGAGAACCACGTCGATGCCGGCGCGGTAGGCCGCCTCGGTCCGCTCGCGGAACGGGCCCTCAAGCGCGTGCATCGACAGGTCGTCGGTCATCAGGAGGCCGTCGAAGCCGATCTCGCCCCGCACGATCTCGCGGATCACGCGCTCCGACAGGGTGGCGGGCCGCTCGGGGTCGAGGGCGGTGAACACCACATGCGCGCTCATGGCGAGCGGCAGGTCGGCCAGCGCCCGGAACGGGCGGAAATCGCTCTCGCCCAGACTGACGCGGTCGGCCTCGACCACGGGCAGGTCGAGATGGCTGTCGCAGGTCGCCCGGCCGTGACCGGGAATGTGCTTGATGACCGGCAGCACGCCGCCCGCCATCAGCCCTTCGGCCACGGCGCGGCCGAGTTCGATCACCCGCTCCGGCGTGTCGCCGTAGGCCCGGTCGCCGATGATGTTGTCCGAGCCCGCGACGGGAACGTCGAGCATCGGCGCGCAATCGACGTTGATCCCCACCGACGCGAGGTCGTGCGCCATCAGCCGGGCGCCGAGCCGGGCCATCGCCGCGGCGGCGTCGCCGAGGGCGCCGAAGCGGCCGCCCGCGGGATATTTCGGCCAGTGCGGCGGGCCCATGCGCTGCACCCGCCCACCCTCCTGATCGATCAGGATCGGCGCATCCGCCCGCCCGACCGTCTCGCGCAAGGCGGCGGTCAGGGCGCGCACGTCGTCCGGCGTGCCGATGTTGCGCTTGAACAGGATGAAGCCCCAGGGCCGCAGATCGCGGAAGAAGGCGGTTTCCTCGGGCGTCAGCGTCGGGCCGGAACAGCCGAGGATGACGGCGCGGGGCGTGCTGGCGGAGGTCATGCTGGCGGACGTCATGGGGCCGGCGTTCCTCGGATGGGGCGAAACGGGCGAGAGGGCTTGCAGCAATCGCGGGGGGCGAGCACGGACTCGATCCCACTCACGACTTCATCCTGAGGTGCCGCGAAGCGGCCTCGAAGGATCTTCCAGGGATCGCGCGGGATCCGGAGGATCCTTCGAGGCCCGCTGACGCGGGCACCTCAGGACGAGGGGGCGGATGGGATGCGCGCAGACGAGCCGGTTCCGGGCATGTGCCGAAGCCGGCCGATAACACGCGCGGTGTCAGCTCAGTTCTTGGCGACGAAGCACTGGCCGCCCGCACCCTGCAGCGCGCTGCACAGGCTGGACGCCTCGTTCTTGGCGAGAGGCCCGACGCGGACGCGGAACAGGGTCTTGCCGTTCACTTCGGCCTGCCGGATCAGCTCGGGCTTGCCGGAGAGCTGGCTGTACTTGCCCTGCATCTCGCGGAAGGCGGCCCGCGCCTCGCTCTCGCTGCCGCGCACGCCGAGCTGAACCGAGTAGCCGCTGACCGGCGCCGTGAGCGCCGCGGAGGCGGGGGCCGGCTCGGAGGTGCTGGCGGTGGTCTCGGGCGAGACGGAGGCGACGCGCTGCGGGGCCTTCGGACGCGCGGCGGGCGTGGCCTGCGGCTCAGGCGGCGCTTCGGCGACGGGCGTGGTCGCCGGCGCCGTGGCCAGGGTGCGCGACGCGGAACGGCGGGGCTCCGACGACGGCGTCGCGGTGCTCGCAGCGGTGTCGGGCATCGTCATGGTCGGGATCGCCGAGACCGGTGCCTGGGCGGTCTCGGCCGGAGGCGCCGGCGGCTGGTGGACCGGGGTGTCCGGCTTGACCGAGACGGTGCGCACCCGGCGCGGCTCGCCGAACGTGTCGGACAACGTGCCGCCGGGCGTCGCCCCTCCCTGCCCCGGTTCGCCGCCGTCGCTGCGGGCGGCCGCGGTGCGGGCGGCTTGGTTGACGTCGAGCGGCTGCTCTTCGCGGTTGACGATCTTGATCTGACCGTCCTTGGCGTTGCGGTCGTAGATCTGTTTGTTCTGATCGGGAATCTCGACGCCGTCGGTCGCTGTGGGCTGCACCTTCAGCGGGGTCTTGTCGGCGAGCACGGTGATCGGGCCGCCGCTGCCGCCGCCATGGGTGCCGCGCCACGCCAGGGCACCGCCGACGCAGACGGCGACCACGGCGAGGCCGGCGCCGACCTGGACGAGGCGGTTGCGGGCGCGCGGACGGTCCGCAGGCCGCGTCCGGTAATTCTCGTCGGCCTCGGCGAAGGCCGCCGGATCGGTCGTGCCGTCGGCGTACATGCCCTGCTCGACGGAGGCGAGATACTGGTCGAAGGCGTCCGCCGGGCTCTGGGATTGGCCGAGGGTCTGGCCATGCACCTCGGCATGCGCCTGAGTCCGGGCCGGGTCGTGGGCGGGTTCGTCCACGAAGGTCGGCTCGACGCGGGCCGGACGGCCCGTCTCCGACGCGCGCGTCACCGGAGCCGCCTCCTGGGCGGCGCCCTTCTCCCGCGCTTCCAGCAGGGCGCGGAAGGGATCGTCCTGCCCGACGATGCGGGCAAGCTCGGCGAGCGGGTCGCCCTTGGGAGCGGCCTGCGGCGCCTTCGCCCGGATCGCATCCTGCGACGTCTGACGCAGCTCGCGCTCGAAGGCATCGAAATCGACCGTCGCGCGCGAAGCGTGTCCCGTCATGGCCTCATCCTCTCAACAGCCGTCCTCGGTCACCGCATCTCATCGGGTGCGGAGACGCCCAAAACCGCGAGGCCGGAGGCAAGAACGCCGCCCAAGGCCTCCACGAGGGCCAAGCGGGCCCGGGTAGACTTTCTGTCGGTTGGATTAACAATCCGTAATTGCGGCAAGTCTTTGCCCTTGTTCCAGAAACTATGCAGCGAGCTGGCCGTTTCATAAAGATAGAAGGCGATTCGGTGCGGTTCGTGCGCCGCCGCCGCTGATTCGAGCACCCGCGGATACTGAGCAATCAGGCGCATCATCTCGATCTCGCCGGGATCGGTGAGCACCGACAGGTCCGCGTCGGCCAGCAGCGCCGCGGGCGAGAAATCCTCGCCCGGCAGCGCCTCGCGGGCTTGGCGCAGCACCGAGAAGCGGCGGGCGTGGCCGTACTGCACGTAGAAGACCGGGTTGTCCTTCGACTGCTCCACAACCTTGGCGAGGTCGAAATCCAGCGTCGCGTCGTTCTTGCGGTAGAGCATCATGAAGCGGATCGCGTCGCGGCCGACCTCGTCGATGACGTCGCGCAGCGTCACGAACTCGCCCGCGCGTTTCGACATCTTCACCGGCTCGCCTGCGCGCAAGAGCCGCACGAGCTGGCAGAGCTTGACGTCGAGCCGGGCCTGCCCGTCGCTGACCGCCTTCACCGCGGCCTGCATCCGCTTGACGTAGCCGCCATGGTCGGCGCCGAGCACGTCGATGAGCTCGTTGGCGCCGCGCAGCCACTTGTCGCGGTGGTAGGCGATGTCGGAGGCGAAGTAGGTGAAGGAGCCGTCGGACTTCAGCAGTGCCCGGTCCACGTCGTCGCCGAACTGGCTCGAGCGGAACAGGGTCTGCTCCCGGTCCTCCCAATCGTCGGGCAACTGGCCCTTGGGCGGCGGCAGGCGCCCCTCGTAGACGAGGCCCTTCTGCCGCAGCGCGTCGAGCAGCTCCGCGACCTTGTTGCCCCCTTGGCCGCCGTTCTCGCCCTGGAGCGTGGCTTCCGAGAAGAACACGTCGTGGCGGATGCCGATCGCCGCGAGATCCTCGCGGATCATCGCCATCATCGCGTCGATGGCGAAGCGGCGCACCAGCGGCAGCCATTCGTGCTCGGGCTGGTCGAGGAGCGCCCGGCCGTGCGTCTGCGCCAGCCTCATACCGACCGGCTTGAGGTAGTCGCCGGGGTACAGACCCTCGGGGATGGTGATCGTCTCGCCCAGCGCCTCGCGGTAGCGCAGGTAGGCGGAGCGGGCGAGCACATCGACCTGCGCACCGGCATCGTTGATGTAGTACTCCCGCGTCACCGGCCGGCCGGCGGCGGCGAGCAGGTTTGCGAGCGCATCGCCGAACACCGCGCCCCGCCCGTGGCCGACATGCATCGGCCCGGTGGGGTTGGCCGAGACGTACTCGATGTTGACCGGGCCGCCCGGCATTTGTCCGCGCCCGAAGTTCTCGCCCTCGCCGAGCGCCGCCCGGATCACATCCTGAAAAACCTCCGGCGCGAGCCGCAGGTTGATGAAGCCGGGGCCCGCGACACTCGCCTCGACGATGCGGGGATCGGTGCGCAACTCTTCGGCCAGCGCCTCGCCGAGCGCCTTCGGGTTCTGCTTGGCCTCCTTGGCCAGCACCAGGGCGGCGTTGGTGGCGAGATCGCCGTGCGCGGCGTCGCGCGGCGGCTCGACCACGACGCGTGACAGGTCCAGCCCCTCGGGCAGCCGGCCGGAGCGGGTGAGGGATTCGAGCGCCTCGCGCACGCGCGTCTCGAAGAGGGCGAAGATGTTCATGAGGCTCAGGTGTTCGTCGTTACCGCGTGCCGGCCGACCCGCGCGTCGGGCAGCCGGAACCGTCCGGGGCGGCATAGCAATGGCGGGCGGGAGTGTCACGGCGCCTCCCTCCGGACGGCCGCGAGTTCCGCCAGTACGGCCCGCAGCCGCTCCGGCAGCGGGACCGGCCGGCGTGTGGCGCGGTCGACGTAGACGTGGACGAAGTGGCCCTGCGCGGCCGCCTCCGCCGCGTCATCGCGAAAGATCGCGATCTCGTAGCGTACGCTGGTGCGGCCGAGATGGGCCACCCGTACGCCCGCGGTGATCCGGTCGGGGAAGGCGACCGGGGCGAAGTAGCGGCAGCCCGTCTCCACCACGAGGCCGATGACGGGGGAGCGGGCGATGTCGAGGGCGCCCGCCTCCACCAGGATCCCGTTCACCGCCGTGTCGAAGAAGGCGTAGTAGACGACATTGTTGACGTGCCCGTAGACGTCGTTGTCGCCCCAGCGCGTCGTCAGCGGCACGAGCCGGGGATAGGCGGCGCGGGTGTCGCGCAGGGTTGTGCGGTCGGCGCTCAATCGGTCCTCCGTCATTTGGCCCTATCCCTTGTCCCCTGCCGCCTTTCGCGCAGGGAAAAGGCACTCTCTCGGTAGAATGCAGCGTTGCACGCAGAGCGCGAACGGCGGCGTTGTCGTGGCGAGATCCTGCCAAGATCCTGCATGGAGTTTGCCCCGATGAAGTCCTTCGCCCTCGCCGCCACGGCCCTCGCCACCCTGATCCTCGCACCCGCAACCGCCGAGGCCCGCGAGTTCGGCGGTCATGGCGGGTATGTCGGCGGTGGCCGCCATCAGGGCGGCTACGGCCATCACGGCTATGGTGCCCGCTTCGGTCAGGCCGGCCGCGTCGGTGGGTATCGCGGTGGGTTCGCCGGCCATCGCGGCGGCTTCGGGCATCGCGGCTTCGGATATCGCGGATACGCCGCGCGCGGCATCTATGGCCGCGGCTACGGCTACGGACGGGGTGCCGGCATCGGCCTCGCGGGGGCCGGAGTCGGTCTGGCCGGGGCCGGGCTCGGGCTGGGCCTCGGACTTGCCGGCGGCGCGCTGAGCGGTGGCTACGGTTGGGGTGGTTACGGCGGCTATGCCGCGCCTGCTTACGGCTACGGCTACGCGCCCGTCACCACCGGCTACGCCCCCATCTACAACACCGGTTACGGCGCGGGCTGCGTCTGCGAATGAGATCGTGAGCCTGCCGCTGGCGGCGCCTCACGGCTCCGTCAGCGGAAGGCCACGGCTCGGCGGGCTCCAGTGCAGGTTGGGCGTCGCCGCAAACAGCCGGCTATGCTCCAGCACCGCGTAGGTGTCGGTCATGCCGGCGATGTAGTCGGCGATGCGCCGGGCGAGACGGGCCTCGCTGGCATTCTCCAGCCCCTCCGACCATTCGGCCGGCATCCGCGCCGGGTCGGCGCGGAAAGCCGAGAACAGGTCGTCGACGATGGTCGCGGCCTTGGCCCGCACCGCCATCACTTCCGGGTGGCGGTACATCCGCGCGAACAAGAAGCGCTTGATGTCCGCATCCGCCGTGGCGATGGCCGGCGAGAAGGCGATGACCGGCTCCTGCGCGGCGCGGATGTCGCCGACGCTGCGGGGGGCCAGCGCGGCGATGCGCGCCTCGCTCTCGCGGATCACGTCCTCGACGAAGCGCGTGATGACCCGGCGCGCCAACTCATGGATCTTCCGCGACGGCTCCAGTCCGGGATGCAGGGTGTCGATCTCGTCGAGCAGCCCGTTCAGGAACGGCACGGCCGTGAGGTCGGAAAGATCGAACAGCCCGGCCCGCAGGCCGTCGTCGAGGTCGTGGGCGTCGTAGGCGATGTCGTCGGCGAGCGCGGCGCCCTGCGCCTCCGGGCCGGCGAAGCGCGACAGTTCGAGGTCGTTGGTCGCGTTGTATTCGAGCAAAGCCGCCGGGATGCCGTCGGCGGCGTAACGCCGGACCGGCGCGCCGGAGGCGTCGAGGAGCGGGCCGTTATGCTTGACCAGCCCCTCCAGCGTCTCCCAGGTTAGGTTGAGGCCGTCGAAGCCGGCATAGCGCCGCTCCAGCCGGGTGACGATGCGCAAAGCCTGGGCGTTGTGGTCGAAGCCGCCGTAATCGGCCATGCAGGCGTGCAGCGCGTCCTCGCCGGTATGCCCGAAGCAGGTGTGGCCGAGGTCGTGGCTCAGCGCCAGCGCTTCGGCCAGATCCTCGTCGAGGCCGAGCGCGCGGGCGAGCGCCCGGGCGATCTGGCTGACCTCCAGGCTGTGGGTGAGCCGCGTGCGGTAATGGTCGCCCTCGTGATGCACGAAGACCTGCGTCTTGTGCTTCAGCCGCCGGAAGGCGGTGGAGTGGATGATCCGGTCGCGGTCGCGCTGGAAGTCGCTGCGGGTGGGCGAGAACGCCTCGGGGATCAGCCGCCCGCGGGTTGCCGCCGGATCGGTGGCGTAGGGCGCCCGCCAGCGCTCGCCGTTCTGCCGCACCTGCACAGCCCTTCCTTCCGCAGCCGCGTTGCGGCCGGCCCTCGCACCCCATATCTTGGGTGGGGTGAAGCCCGCGGCAATCGCGGGCTCTTACCTTCACGACACCGGTTCGAGAAACGGGGCCGCGCCACGATGGCCGACATCAACCTCACCGCCCGCGCCGCCAAGCGGATCAACGAGATCATGGGTGCCGAGCCCCCCGGCTCGTCGCTGCGCATCAGCGTGAACGGCGGCGGCTGCTCGGGCTTCTCCTATGCCTTCGACATCACCAGCGCCCGCGAGGGCGACGACGTGGTGATCGAGCGCGACGGCGCCACCGTGCTCGTCGATCCGGTCTCGCTCGAATATATGGGCGGCGCGACCATCGACTTCGTGAACGACCTGATCGGCCAGTCCTTCAAGATCGAGAACCCGCTCGCCACCGCCTCCTGCGGCTGCGGCACCTCCTTCGCGATCTGAGGCGAGCCCGACCCGACGATCGGGCGCGAAGCGGCGGCGCCGTGGCACCGGCGCAATTGCCACGCCTGTGGAAAACCGGCAGGGATGGAAGTCTCACGGCCCTTCTCCGATCTCCTGCCAGCCTGCGATCTGATCCAGCCATGACGTCATCGACGCGCCGTCCCGTTCTCATGCGGGCACTGCTCGCCTCGGCTTGCGCGGTCGCGCTGCTGACAGGGCCCGCGCCCCTGGCGCCGGCCGTGGCACAGGAGGCGGCGTCCGCGGTCCAGGATCTCGTGCTCGACAACGTGAGCCTCGCTTTCGGCGACACGCTCGTCACCGCGCCGAAGGTGACGGTGAGCGGCACGCGCCTCTCCCGCGACGACCTGCTCGCGATCTTCAAGGCCGACGCCAAGGATGCGAAGGATCCGGTCAGGGAACTCTGGCCGGCCCGGCTTCAACGCCTCGATGCCGGCAGCCTCACCATGCCCGAACTGCGCGTCGAGCGCCGCGACGGCGACCGGCGCCAAGTCGTGACCTACCGCGACGTAGCCGCGCGCACGATCCGGGCGGGGCGCATCAGCGAACTGACCGCGGCCGGTGCGACGCTCACCGTCGAGGGCGCGCCGCAGGCGGGCAGCGGCAGCTATGGCCGCATCCGCGCCGAGGAGGTCGATCTTACCGCGCTGGCGCGCCTCTACAGCGAGGCCGGCGACGCGGGCAGCCCGCTCCAGCGCCTCTACGTGGCGCTCGCCGTCGAAAGCATCGCCTTCATCGACGAGCGCGGCACCACGGTGTCGATCGCCCGCCTGACCGGCCGCGACCTCGCCGGGCGCCAGACGCCGGCGACCTGGCGCGGTGCCGTGGAGGCGTTGGGCGATGGCGGCCTGGCCGAGGACGACCGGGCCAAGCGCGCCCGCTCGGCCGGCCTGCTCGCCGATCTCGCCGAATCGGTCTCGGTCGGCAGCCTCGAGGCGACGGACCTGACCGTGAAGGAGGTGAAGGGCGATGACCCGCTCTCCTTCAGCATCGGCCGCATGAGCTATGCGGGCGGAGCTGAGGCCGGCATCACGCTCGCCGAGATCGGCTTCGGCGCCAAGGAGGCGCAGGGCAAGATCGCCCGCCTCTCGCTCACCGGCTTCTCCCTGGAGCCGACCATCGCCGCCCTGCGCCGCCTCGCCAAGGCACCGCTCCCCGCCGGCACCGATCTCGGGAAGGGGGCCGCTCCGGCGCCGGACCTGCAGGAGGCGGAGCTGCGCCGCCTGACCCCGGTCATCGGTACGCTGACCCTGTCCGATCTCGGGCTCGATCTCGCGCAGGTCGCGGTGTCGCCCCCGGCCGCCTCGGGCGATCCGCTCAAGGCGGCGAAGCTTGTTCCGCTCCCGCCGCTCCATATCGGCCTGCGCGGCGCCAGCATGAGCTTCGGGCCGCCCAAGGACGGCGTGCCGACCGAGACCCGTTTCACGCTCACCGGCCTCACTATGCCGGCCTCCGCCGTCGAGGGCGTTCCCGGTCTCGGCTCGCTCGGCCTCTACGGCTACCGCGACCTCGATCTCGACGCCACGGCCGACACCGCCTGGAGCGAGGACAAGCGGGAACTGAGCTTCAAGGCGCTGTCGCTCTCCGGCAAGAATATGGGTCGCCTCCACCTTGCCGCCACGCTCGGCGGCATCGGCCCCGAGGTGTTCGACCCGGATGCCGCGGTCTCGGGCTTTGCCATGCTCTCGGCCACCGCCAAGGCGCTGGACCTGACGCTGGAGAATGGCGGCCTGTTCGAACGCTTCATCGACGCCCAGGCGAAGGTGCTGAGCCTCAAGCCCGACGAACTGCGCAAGGAATACGTGGCGGCGAGCGTGATCGGCGTGCCGGTGATCCTCGGCAACTCGGCGGCCGCCAAGGCGATCGGCGCGGCGATGGGCAAGTTCGTGGCCAAGCCCGGCACCCTCTCGATCAGCGCCAAGGCGAAGAGCGGCGAGGGTCTCGGCATGGTCGATGTCAGCACCGCCCCGACCCCGGCGGCGGTCCTCGACAAGCTCGAGGTGAATGCCAAGGCCGAGTAGCGTTTCCCGCCTTGGTTGAATCCCCCGGCGGTGATACGAGGCGGCATGACCGACGCTGTGCAAAGGCCCGTCTCGCTCTGGTGGCGCTCCCTTTAGGGAGCGGCATCGTTCGGTCATGACAGACGAACCCTGCCGCCGTGAAGCGGCAGGCAGCGTCATTCCGGCAAGTCTCTCCTCACGGCGGCTCACTTCTCAGGAGCTGCCCCCCATGAATCCCGAAACCTGTGATCCGCGTCCCGTCATCGTCACGGGCGACCGCCCCACCGGCCCGCTGCATCTCGGCCATTACGTCGGCAGCCTGAGGAACCGCGTCGCGCTCCAGGCGACGCACCGGCAATTCGTACTGGTCGCCGATGCCCAGGCTCTGACCGACAACGCCCAGGATCCCGATCGCATCCGGCGCAACATCCTCGAGGTCGCCCTCGACTATCTCGCCGTCGGCATCGACCCCGCCCTCTCGACGGTGTGCGTGCAATCGGCGCTGCCGGCTTTGGCCGAGCTGACCCAGCTCTATCTCAACCTCGTCACCGTGGCCCGGCTGGAGCGCAATCCGACCGTCCGCCAGGAGATCCAGGCCCGTGGCTTCGGCCGGGACATTCCGGCCGGCTTCCTGTGCTACCCCGTGGCCCAGGCCGCCGACATCACCGCCTTCCGCGCCACCCTGGTGCCGGTGGGCGAGGATCAGGCGCCGATGATCGAGCAGACCAACGAGATCGTCCGCCGGGTGAACCGGCAGGCCGGGCGTCCCCTCCTGCCGGAGGCGCGGGCGCTGATTCCCGAGACCGGGCGGCTGCCCGGCATCGACGGGCGGGCCAAGATGAGCAAGTCGCAGGGTAACGCCGTGGCTCTCTCGGCCCCGCCGGAAGCGATCCGTGAGGCGGTGCGGCGGATGTACACCGATCCCGGCCATCTCCGGGTTTCCGATCCCGGACGTGTCGAGGGCAACGTCGTGTTCACCTATCTCGACGCCTTCGACCCGGATGGCGCGGCGGTCGCCGAATTGAAGGCGCGTTACCGGCGCGGTGGCCTCGGCGACACGGCGGTCAAGGCGCGGCTGGAAGCCGTGCTCGACGCCTTCCTCGCGCCCCTGCGCGAGCGGCGGGCCGCGTTGGCGCAGCGCCCGGACGAGGTGCTCGACCTGTTGCGCGACGGGACGAAACGGGCGCAACGCCTGACCGCGGACACGCTGCAGGCGGTCCGCGACGGGCTCGGCGTGTTCACCCTCGCCGCTTGAGACGGGGTCGCGTCAGTTCGCCGCCACCTGGGAGCGTTTCGCCTTGGTGCCGGATGGGCCGGGCGTCTGGGCCACGGCCGTCTTGGTCGCCGTCTTGGCGGCGGGCTTGGTGCCCGGCGTTGGCGCCGTGCCGGCGAGCTTGGCGATCGCCTGCTTCGAGCTGGGCGGCATCCCCGCCATACGCGAGGCGGGTTCGGGCGCCGCGGCTTTGCCGGTGGGCTTGGGCGTGCCTTTGATGGTTCCGGCGGCGGCGAATTGCGGGGCCGGCGTCTTGGTGGCCGCCGCCTTCATCGGCACCGCTTGCGCGGTACGGACGGGCACGGAGATGCCCTTCACCGGCGTGGAGGCCAAGCGCGTCGGGGCCGGAGCGGTCGCATCCTTGTGCCGGCCTTGTGCCGGCTGAGCGGAGCGGCCGGTTTCGGCCATCATGCGGCGCGGCTCGATCGCCGGCTTGGCCGGGGCGGCGGCGAGCGCCACCGGAGCCGGACGGAACGGCGCGGCGCGGGCGGCCGTCGGCTGCAACGCCGCCGGGACGGCGACCGCGGCGCTGGCCAGCACGACCGGCGCGGGCCGGGCCGGGCGCGGTGCCGCGGTCTCCGGCGCATCGTCGTCGCGCTCGCCCGCCGGGCGGAAGGCGAGTGCGCGGGAGGCGCGTTCGAGCCGCTCGGGCGCGGCCTCGGGCTCGGAGGGGCCGAGATCGGCCATCATCACCGGCGCGCGCCCGATCGCGGCGGGGCGACCGTCGGTGCGCAGGGTGGCGAGCAGCTTGCGATCGTCGCTGCCGGCGACGGAGGCTTTGCCGGCATACTCGACGCGCACCCGCGCCGTGCCCTTGCGGTGGAATTCGAGCGCGCGGGCCGCCTCCTCGGACACGTCCATCAGACGGTTGGCATGGTAGGGGCCGCGGTCGTTGACGCGCAGGATCATCGAATGACCGTTGTCGAGGTTGGTCACCCGGACATAGCTCGGCAGCGGCAGCGTGGGGTGCGCGGCGGCGATGGAGTGGCGGTCGAAGACTTCGCCGTTGGCGGTGACCCGGCCGTGGAAGGCGCTGCCGTACCAGGAGGCGAGGCCCTCGCGCACGTAGCCGCGGGCATCCTCGCGCGGCACGTAGGTCTTGCCCGCCACCACGTAGGGCTTGCCCGAGAAGCGCCGCCCGCCCCCCTTCGGGATCACGTCGCCCTCGTTGTAGAGGCGGCGGCTCGCCTTCACGCCGTATTTCGGATCGATCTCGCTGCCCGAGGATGCGCCGCCCGCGAGCTTGGCCGGATTGTTGGCGCAGTTGGCCGTCGTCAGCGCCACCGCGCAGACCGCGAGGAGCTGCAGGGCCGGTCGCAGGACCGGCATCGCACCCCGCGTCGGAGCGTCCGCGGCCGTCCTGATCGATGCCAAATCCCGTGGCATGACATGAGTCATGTCGCTCGCCCGCTCCCCGCCTACGCCACAGATTCCCCCAAGGCCGCGGAAAGCTGGGCCTTAAGGGGATCACGCTACGCCGAGCCGGAACAGACGTCCGGCCGTCCCCAGACGATCGTCCGGACGCGGTAAAGGAAGGCTGAACGGGCGGTCAGGTAGCGGGAGCGCCGAGGCGTTGCGCGCGCAGACAGTCGCAAGGACGCGAGAGGAAAGCTGCGCCGCGCATCATGACGGGCCACGTGAGGCGAAGGGCAGCGTCCCGTTTTCTCAGCGCGGGTTCTCGCCCAGCACCTGCTCGATGGAGCGGGCGCCGCGCTGCTTGAACAGCAGGTCGAGGGCTTCGAGCATCAGGGCGTGCATCTTGGTACGCTCGGCATAGGCCAGATCCCGGAGCTGGTCGTAGACCGGGGGCTCCAGATAGACCGACATCTGCTTGGCGCGCTCCTTGAGGGTCCCGGCCCGTGCCGGAGGCGCCGAGGCCGCCAGATCGAGCCGGACGATTTCCGCGCCCGCCGGACTGTTCGCCTTCGCGGCCGACCGGGCTCCGCCCTTCCGCGGCCCGCCGGCCGGGCCGGCGGAGGCGACGATCGAGGCGAGGTCGAGCTTAGGCGGCCTTGACATGCTTTCTCGTATCCTTGGCCGTCTCTGCAGCCGCTCCCTTGCGGGTCCGCTGCCCCGTCGCCTGCATGCGGCGCTCGATCCAGCTCCACAGCCGGCGCACTTCGCCCGCGGCCTGACCCTTCGGATTGAATTCGGTGACGCCCTGGCCGACGCCGATGGCGTCCTGATGGTCGTTGCGCGCCACGATGTTGACGTCGGGCAGGATGCCGAGCACCGCGAGCCCATCGGCGGCATCGCGGATGCGGTAGGAGCGCGGCGGGGTCTGGTTCAGGACGAAGGCGAACTTCTTTTCCAGGCGGTAGACGGCGGCGAGCGTCGGCTTGAAGGCGCGCAAGTCGGCGGGGGTCGGCCGGCAGGGGATGATGCACAGATCCGCCGCGCGGATCGCCGAGAGCGTCCCGTTGGAATCGATGCCGGGGGTGTCGATGAACACGTAGTCGTAGGACGATTCCGCCAGCCGTTCCATCACGAGGTCGATCTGCGTGGCGTCGATCTGGGCCACTTCGGGGCCGTCGGCGGTGCGGTGATCGAGCCAGTCGGTGATCGTGGCCTGCCGGTCCATCTCCAGGATGCAGACCGCGTGCCCCGCTTCCTGTGCGGCGACCGCAAGCGAGATGCACAGGGTGCTCTTGCCGCTGCCTCCCTTCTGCGTCACGAATGTGATTGCTTTCATGCCGGCCACCCCACCGCTCTCGGTTTCGTCGGGCTGCCGGTCCTGTGATCCCGGGGCCACCCAGAACCCGGATTTCGCCCAACATAGTTAACCGCCCGTTAAGGCCGACGCCGGGCCCCTCCTTTCGCATTCATTGACTTGAGGTTGAATTTGCGCCGTTGCGCCACCTGAGCGCTTTACGAGGTGCGTTGCCTTCCGCTACTATAACTTAAGGCAAGTTTGGTCGCAGAAAACATACCTGAGATTGCTATTGGCGGCTGGTTCGGCCGAGGTAGCCGCTTTCTTTAGGTCGATCCTGGGGCTCGCCGAGCGTCCAGGCTGCGGTCTTGCGCGCCCGGATATGTTCTGCCGGTGCCCTGAGATGACGGTTCTTCAACCTGACCTTCGTTCCGCCTTCGCCGGCTCCGCCTGCATCGGTGCCTGGGCCCATGATCCGGATTCCAACCGGCTCGCCCTGTCCCCGGTCCTGGCGCGGCTCCTGGCCGTACCGGCGGCCTCGGCGGCCGGAGCCCCTCTGGCGCTGGCGCTGGCGGCTGTGGAGGCCGAGGATGCGATCCGGCTGGAAAGCGTGCTGCGGGCGGCGGGGGAAGACGGACGACCCTTCGAGGCCGAGTTCCGCACGCGGCCCGGCCCGGACGGTCCGCGCTGGCTGCGCCTGATGGGGCAAAGCGCGCGCGATCCCGAGACGGGGGCACTTACGACCCAGGGGCTCGCCTTCGACCTGACCGAAGGGCGCCGGCCGGTCGAGTCGGAGGCCCATCAAGCTCAGCGGCAGGCCAACCGTCTCGCCGACCATGCCGCGGCGATGAAGGGATTGGTGGCGGGCCTGCGCAACCCACCCCTGGCCCGCCTCGTCGACGAGGTCGCCGTCGAGGTCGGTCACGAGATTGCCCGCCATCTCCGCGGCACCCGAGGGCAGGTGCACTGACGGACGCGACGGCCCGGATTTAGAGCATCGTCCCGAAAGGTGGTTGCCGGCTTTCGGAAAAAGATGATGCGAAAACAAGAGCCTCAAGCATCGCCCTGGATCAGGTCTCCAGGACGATGCTTGAGTGTCTCTCACAAAACCCCCGCCGCGCTGTCATCGCCAGAGCGAGAACGGTCAGAGGCCGCGCGTTTTGTGAGGCCCTCCTATCGCGGCTGCGCGGAGGCTTCGAGCGCGGGGCGGGAGCGTGTCGGCGACGCGGGGAAGAGGAGCCGGCGCAAGGCCTGTGCCGCCTCGGGCATGGGGCGGGCCAGCGCGACCGCGAAGGCTTTTCGCAGGGCCGAGCAGCCCCGCCCGCGCGCCGGATTCGGTGAGGCCGCCACCGTCGCCACCGCGAGTGCGGCCTGCCTCGTCGAGGCCTCCCGGAGGGGCTGGGGCGCCGCCTCCGTCGCCCTCAACCCGAGCGCCCGCGACAGGATCGCCCGTCCCTGGGCAAGCTGTGCCGCGCCCAGGCGCGGCCGCGTCAGCACGGCGCCGACCCCGTCCTCGGCCCATGCGCAGATGCGCCTCCGGTCCGGACTCGGACGCCGCATCGTCTGCAGGATCATCCGTCCGAGATCGGTCAGGGCGGCCGGGTCGGCCTCGGCGAGGCTTCGCGCCACGGCCTGCGCGGCCATCCGGCGGACACCGTCGACGGCGTCCCCCTCCGAGCGGCCCCGGCGATAGCCGTCGAGGTACCACGCGGCGATCGGCGCGATCGTCCCCGGTGCGCCGGCCTCGACCGCATCCAGCAGCGGCACGTCGCGCAGGATCACGGTGCGGGCCCGCTCCGGGTCGGCACCGTCGTCGAGGGTGGAATCGGGAAAGCGGTAGGCATCGACCCGGCCGGTGGCGACGCCGGCCCTCACCAGGGTGTCGGTGTCGGGGATCATCAGGTCGTCCGGCCGGACCTTGAGGGCGGCATCGACGAAATCGGCGCTGATTCCCGCAGCGAGGTAGGCGGCGCGTTCGGGCGCGCTGTCGGCCGCGATCTCGACGCCGAACGGACCGGTCTCGTAGGGCGCATGGAAGCCGAGCCGCGCCTCCGCCAGGACCAGCCGCTCGCGCCCGCTCACGAAGGCCAGGGTGCAGGCGGACACGCAGTAATCCGGCACGTAGGTGATGAGGCCGTGCTCCGCGATCAGCGCGCCGATGGCCGCGCCCTCATCGACCAGGCCGCCCTCGCTGGTGAGATGGATGCGCTCGACCGTGCGGTGGGCCTCGATCAGCCCGGCGAGCCGCTCGGCCGCCCCCTCGGTCAACTCGCCGGACAGGCGTATGTCGCGTTCGCCGGGCCCGAGGACGATGCGGGTCGAAGGCGCTTCCGGCGCGGTCGCGTGGAGATCGGTGCGGGCCGTGAGCCCGCCGCCGACCGGATCGATCGCTCCGCGCGGGCTCGTCGGCCGGCCCGGGCCGGAGAGCAGGATCCCCGCCATCACGGCGCCGGCCAGCCCGACCGAACCGCAAGCAACACCGCGCACGGCCCGCCGCGAGCCAGCCGCCATCATTCGCCCCCACAGGATGGTTCGGGTTCTTGTTCGACCCGAGAAGTGTCCATCGCGAGAGCGGCGAAGCAAGGCCTTTGCCAGGGCGAAAAAGCGACCGGAGGCGACCCTTGTCGCCGGGGATGGAAGGACGGGAAGGAATCGGTTTCGAGCCGCATCGTTTGCGGCAGGGGCTTCCCCGCCTCGACACTATGTCGCAGCGCGAGGGCGGAGCGTCGGCGGCGTCAGGACGCGGGTTTGAGCAGCAGATAGATGTCCATGATCCAGCCGTGGCGGGTGCGGGCCTCCGCGCGCACCCGGCGGATGTCCTCGGCCACGTCACCGAGCCGGCCGGCGACGAGCAGCTCGTCCGGCGTGCCGAGATAGGCGCCCCAGTGGATCGTCAGATCGGGGTCGAGCCCCTCGAAGCGCGGGTCGCCGTCGAGCATCACCACGGTCGCGCCGGGCTCCTGGCCCAAACCGTCGCCCAAGCTTTCGCGAAGCCGCCGGCCGGTGGTGATCCGCACCGGCTCGCCGATACGGTGCAGCGGGATGCGGTGGGCGGCGGCGAGCGCCTGCACGCTGGTGATGCCGGGGATCACGTCGTAGGTGAAGCCGACGCGGCCGCGGGCGAGCACGCGCTCCAGGATGCGCAGGGTGCTGTCGTAGAGGGACGGGTCGCCCCAGACGAGGAAGGCCCCCCGCTCGTCCTCGCGCAGATGCTCGGCGATCAGATCCTCGTAGAGGGCCGCGCGGGCCGCGTGCCAATCGTCCACCGCCACGCCGTAATCCGTGGGGCGGCGGTCGCGCTCGGGATCGGCTGCCTCGACGAAGCGGTAGGGCCGTCCCGCGATGTAGCGGTCGCAGATCTGGCGGCGCAGGCCGAGCAGGCCGGCTTTGGCT
Organism: Methylobacterium sp. AMS5; assembly: GCF_001542815.1. Taxonomy (GTDB): domain Bacteria; phylum Pseudomonadota; class Alphaproteobacteria; order Rhizobiales; family Beijerinckiaceae; genus Methylobacterium. The sequence goes on along the minus strand of NZ_CP006992.1, from coordinate 3,565,821 downwards.
TCCCCCTTGTCGAGGGCGAAGACCGCATCGGTCGCCTTCAACGCCTGGATGCCCTGAATCGTCAGGTGCTCCGGGTTGCCGGTTCCGATGCCGATGACGTGGATGTGTCGCAAGGTTCACGCTTCCGGCCGGGCCTGATCCCGGCGACATCCCCGCGAGGGGAGACATGGAAGCGGCTTCTTAACGGATCCGGGCTAGTAAGGGAGCCTCAGGATCGGACGGCGCTCGGAGTGGCTGAGGCTTCAGCCCACCAGCGCCGTGAGGCAGGTACCGAACAGGGTGACGAAGGTCATCGTCGCCATGAACTTGATGTCGTCGATGCGCTGGCTCATTGCCTGAACTCCGTTGCGGCTCCTTCGCGGCCGCCGTGATCGTTAAATAACCCCTAACCTTGTGCAGTGGGATTGCGCGGTGCGTTTCGTCACCATTGCTCCCGCTATCCCAGAGGCCGCCCGGCGAAACATCCTTAACGACCACTTGGCGGTTGACTGTTGCCGCCCGGCTGATCTGGGACTGGCCGAACGCACGACGCCCCTTGCGGTTGCGTTTGCCACTTCGCTTTGAGCGATCGAGGGGCGGCCGGGCGTTCCGCGCCCGCTGCTCCGAGAACGGGAAAGCCCCGCCGTGGCGAGCACGGCGGGGCTTTCCTTGTCGAAATCCGTTGAACGGCGCGGCTTACTTCGGCGCGGCGTTGGCGGCCGGGGCTGCGGGAGCCGGGGCGGCGCCGGCCGAGCCCTGCTGCTCCAGCTTCTTGCGCATGTCTTCGCTGCGCTTCTCCATCTCGGCCTGGAGCTTCTTCTGCTGCTCCTCAAGCACCTTCGGGTCGATGGCCGGGCCGTCGAAGGCCTTGCCGAAGCCGGTGAGCGGCACCGCGAACACCACCTCGCGCTGGGTCTGGTTCTGGACCCGGACGTTGAGCGTCGTGCCCTTCTTGAAACCGGTCATCAACTCGTTCGAGACGCCGCCGGCCTCGGCGAAGCAGCCGTTGGGGAAGCAGACCGCGAACTTGCCGCCGGTCACTTCCTTGCCGTCGACATCGAAGCGCATGCCGGGCGCCAGCATCAGGCCGAGCGGCAGCAGGAAGCGGACGACCTTCACCTCCTGCTTCGTCGCGGCGTTCTTCATGTCGTAGACCGCGACGGCGAGCACCGGCTGGCCGTTATCCGACACGAAGTCGCGGGTGGTGTAGCAGACGTCGGTGCCCGAGCCCTGGTCCTTGCCGCAGACCTTGGTCCAATCGGCCTGGCTCGGCTCGGACTTCACGTTGATGAGCTGCGGGCCGGCGCCCTGGGCCTGCTGCTGGGCCGGCGCGGCCGGCTGGGCCTGCGCGGGGGCCGGGGCCGGAGCGGCCGGCTTCTTCTGCGCGAACGCGGTCCCGCCCAGGCCGGCGCCCAGGCCCGCCATGGCGAGGAACGCGGCCACGCGCAGTGGGCGCGCGGAAGGCTTGGCCATGGAGAACTTGGCAAGGAACATCGGCGTTATGACCCCTTCAACGGATGGCGCGTAGCGACGTGACGCGGTGCTCACTCGGTCCGCCGCAGCCCTGCGGGATGGCCGCAGGCCCGGCCGATCGGTCCGAGGCGCGGCCTTCCTGGCGGTGCGCCGGATCGGCATAGGCAGCCTCGGGCGCGGCACGATTTCTACCCGAACGAGACGGCGGCCTGCTTTCCCCTGGAATGCGGCGAAGGCATGACGCCTGCGCCGTACACCCCTGCATGCGCCGCCTCAAGTCGCATGCCCGGCCCGTACGCGAATTGAAGAGCGATATGGCCGATTTCACGCCTCGAGAGGTCGTGTTCGGGCCTCGCCGGCCCATCGGGAACCCGCCTCGGCGGGGCGGTTGAGCGGGCTTCGGGCGAGCCCTGCCGCTTCGCCTTGCAGCCTGGGCGGCCCTATGGGCCGGTTTTCGAACGAGGGAATGACGCTCAGGAGCCGTATCCGATCCCGTTGCATCAGGCCGGCGTCTCTCGGTCATTGTTTTGGCGCGCATTCCGACGCACCGGTCACCACTTCGTCGGAATGCGCTCTATCAGGACGAGCCCTGGATCGCTTCGGCTTCACCTCGCGATGACGAGCGTGCTTTGGCGGGTCAATCCAGATCGCGCAGGTGCCGCGCCGCGACCGCCGCGGCGGCGGTTCGGTTCTCGACGCCGAGCTTGGCGTAGATGCCTTCGAGGTGCTTCGTCACCGTGCGGGGGCTCAATCCCAGGATCTCGCCGATGTCGCGGCTCGACTTGCCGCGGGAGAGCCAGAGCAGCACCTCCGCTTCGCGGCCGGTGATCGGCAGGCGCTCGCGCAGCCGTTCCAGCCCGGCGGCGGCGGGATCGCCGGAGAGGCGCAGCAGGATCTCCGGCCCGGTGCGGCCGATGAAGCTCAAGGTGTGGATTCGCCCCTGCGCGTCGGTGAGCGTGAGGGGTGCGGCGGCGGCGGCCAGGCATTTGGCCAGCCAGTCGCGTCCGCTCGGAGGAAGGCTCAGCGGCTCGCTCGCTCCGAGCGCGGCGAGCACCTGCGCGGCCTGCGGCGTGCACCACAGGACCGCGCCCGCGGCATCGACCGCGAACAAGGTGCGCCCGGCGGTGTCGAGCGCCGCCCGGGCGCTCTGCGCGGCCCGCGCGCTCGCGAGATGGACGCGGATGCGCGCCAGGATCTCGTCGGGGGCGATGGGCTTGGTGACGTAGTCGGTCCCGCCCGCGCCCAGGCCCTTCACGATGTGCTCGGTCTCCGACAGCCCGGTCATGAAGATGATGGGGACGTGGGCGAGATGGCCCTTGGCCTTGAGCCGGCGGCAGGTTTCGAACCCGTCCATGCCCGGCATCACCGCATCGAGCAGGATGATGTCGGGGGTGATCTCCTCCACGAGGTCGAGGGCGAGGTCGCCGCCCACCGCCACCAGCACCGTGGCGCCGGAGCGCTCGATCGCCTCGGTGAGGAAGCTGAGCGTGTCGGGGGAATCATCGACGACGAGGACGATGTCGCGCCGCGTGTCAGGCATCGCGGGCCAGTCCCTCCAGAACGCCGACATAGCGGCGCATGTCGTAGGCCGTCACCAGCCCGCGCATCTGCGCGATGAAGGCGGGCGGCACGGCGGCGTCGGTCTCCAACTCGGTGAGCTTGGCCTCGATGCCGCGCACATGGCCGATGCGGCCGAGACGCAGCAGCGCGGCGACGTGCTCGGCCGGCACGGTTCCTCCGCGCGCCGCATCGTCCTTCGCGGCTTGGGCCGGACGCTCGGGGCGCATGATCGGGCGGGTTTCCGGGGTGGGGCCGGGCAGCGGGCGGGCGGTACCCAGAAGCCCGGTGATTCTCTCCAAAAGATCTTGCATGTCGAACGGCTTGGCGATGATGTCGTCGTGCGGCGCATCCGCGCCGCGGCTCGGGCTGATCTCGTGGACGTTGGCCGACATCATCGCGATCCGGGCGGTGAAGCCGGTCTCTCGCAGCGTTCGCGCCACCTCCCAGCCGCTCATGCCCGGCATGGCGATGTCGAGCAGGATCAGGGCCGGCTCGCGCTCCCTGGCCAAAGCGAGGCAGGCCGGACCGTCCGGCGCCTCGGCGACCGTGAAGCCGAGGGGCTCCAGAATTTCGCGCATCAGCGCGCGGTGGGCGGAATCGTCGTCGGCGACGAGAACGAGGCGGCCCGGCTCGGACAAGGCGGGCCGCATCACCGCCGCGGGGGCCGGGACCGCCGCGGGCGCGGGGCGGTTCACCGAGGCCAGCATCAGCCGCACCCGGAAGCAGGTGCCCTCCCCGACCCGGCTCTCGACGGTGATCTCGCCGCCCATTACCTGCGACAGCAAATGCGCGATGGTGAGCCCGAGCCCGGTGCCGGGCGCCGCGCGCGCGGCGGGCATCGAGCCGCGCTCGAACGGCTCGAAGATCCGGCCGAGATCGGCCTCCGGAATGCCGAGCCCGGTATCGCGGATCGTGAAGACGGCGACCTGTCCGCGATAGGTCATCTCCAGCGCGACCTCGCCCTGGGGCGTGAACTTGATCGCGTTGGAGAGGAGATTGAGCAGGATCTGGCGCAGGCGCTTCTCGTCGGTCGCCACCACCGCCGGCAGGATCTCCGGCCGGGTGAAACGGAACGTCAAGCCCGCGCCCTCGGCCTGGAGCCGCACCATGTCGACGATCTGGGCGAGGAAGTCGGCGAGCCGAATCTCGTTGCGGTGGGTCTGGAGCCGCCCCGCCTCCATCCGCGAGATGTCGAGCAGGCCGTCGATCAGCCCCGAGAGGTGCTGTGCGCTGCGGCGGATCACCCGGATGCCGTTGCGGCGGGGTTCCGGGATGCTCGGGTCGCCTTCCAGCAACTGCGCGTAGCCGAGCACGGCGTTGAGCGGCGTGCGCAACTCGTGGCTGATGCCGACGACGTAGCGGCTCTTGGCGAGGTTGGCGGCCTCCGCCGTCTCCTTGGCCTGCTGCAGCTTGGCGTCGGTGACCTTGTGGGCGGCGATCTCGGCCTCGTAGAGGGCGGTCTGGCGCGCGGTTTCCTCCTGCGCGACGCGGCGGCTCTCCTGGGCCAGCACGAACAGCCATGCGACCACGCCCAGAATCACGATCAGGATGAAGAACAGGCTGGTCAGCGCCGCGCGCAGGGTTTCCGCGTGCTCCGGATGCGCGGCGGCGGCACCCGCGTGGACGATGACGAGAATCAGCCCGATCACCGTGATCAGGGTCAGCATCAGCGCGAGGTAGCGGCCGAGCGGCGCGCCGATCCAGGCGGCGGTGCGGGCGGGCAGCACGCGGGCGAGCGCGTCGTGGGCCTGCACCTCCAACCGTCCGTGCGGCTTGCACAGGTCGCCGCAGCGGGCATCGAGCGAGCAGCACAGCGAGCAGATCGGCCCGGAATAGGCCGGGCACTGGGCCATGTCCTCGGCCTCGAACGGGTGCTCGCAGACCCGGCAGGTGATCTCCGGCCGGTCCCAGGCGGTCTGCGGGTCGCGGGCGAGGTAGCGCTTGCCCCCGGTCGCCAGGGCGATGGCGGGTGCGGCGGTGAAGGCGGTGGCGAGCGCCAGCATCGGCGCGAAGGGCTGAAGCGCGTCGCCGAACAGGCCGGCATGGATCAGGCAGCCGGCGAGCAGCGAGAGCACCATCGCCCCGGTCCCCACGGGGTTGATGGCGTAGAGATGCGCGCGCTTGAACTCGATGCCCGGCGGCGACAGCCCGAGCGGCTTGTTGACCGCGAGATCGGCCGCGAGCGCTCCGACCCAGGCCGAGACCACGCAGGCATAGAGCGGCAGCGTGCTCTCGATGGTCTTGTCGATGCCGAGTTCCATCAGCAGCAGCGCGATGGCGACGTTGAACACGAGCCAGACCACTCGGCCCGGATGGCTATGCGTGAGGCGCGAGAAGAAGTTCGACCACGCGATCGAGCCGGCATAGGCGTTGGTCACGTTGATCTTGAGCTGCGAGATCACCACGAACAGGCCGGTCAGCGCCAGCGCGACGCCGGGCGAGCCGGAGACGTAGCCGAAGGCGACCGCGTACATCTGCGTCGGCTCGGCGGCGCGCTCGGGCGAGACGCCATGGCCGAGCGCCAGCACCGTGAGGAAGGCGCCGAGCAGGATCTTGAGCATCCCCGGTACGATCCAGCCGGCGCCCGCCGAGAGCACCCCGACCCACCAGCGCCAATCGCCCCTCTCCTGGGGCGGCGGCATGAACCGCAGGAAGTCGACCTGCTCGCCGACCTGGGCCAGCAGTGCCAGCAGGATGCCGGAAGCGAGCCCGAACAGGCGCAGGTCGAAGCCCGCGCCCGCGGCTTCCAGGCCGGGATAGCCGGTGAAGGCTTCGAACGGCACCGGCCCCGAGAGCCAGATGCAGAGGAGCGGCAGCAGGTTGAGGCCGATCCAGAGCGGCTGCGTCCAGAGCTGGAACCGGCTGATGAGGCGGATGCCGTAGACCACGAGCGGGATCACCGCCCCCGCGCTGACGATGTAGCCGATCCAGAGCGGCAGGCCGAGGCAGAGCTGCAGCGCCAGCGCCATGATCGCGGCTTCGATGGCGAAGAACAGGAAGGTGAAGCCGGCATAGATCAGCGAGGTGATGGTCGAGCCGAGATAGCCGAAGCCCGCTCCGCGGGTGAGGAGGTCGATATCGACCCCGTAGCGCGCGGCGTAGATCGTGATCGGCGCGGCGGTGGCGAAGATGATGAGCCCGACGACGAGCACGGCGGCGAAGGTGTTGGTGAAACCGGTGGCGAGCACCAGCGTGCCGCCGATGGCTTCCAGCGCCAGGAACGAGAGCGAGCCCAATGCCGTCTGCGCGATGCGGAAGGACGACCAGCGGCGCGCCTTCTTGGCGGTGAAGCGCAGGGCATAGTCTTCCAGCGTCTCGTCGGCGACGAGGCGGTTGTAGTCCCGACGGATCGGGATGATGGACCGGGCGCTCAGGGGGCCGTCCTCACGATGGGCGGATCACCGGCTTGCAACGGATGTGCCGGCCGGATTGTCCGTCACGGCGGGCCACGGACATCCCTAACGCGCGGCGCTCACGGAATCGAGAGCGGCACGCTACGGTCCGGTCTGCCGGGCGGACATACGCAAAACAGCGTATGGGCCGTGACCCACCATCAAGCCTAGCCTTCCCCTCGGTCGAGCACGGCCGCCAACCGGCAGAGCCGTGCCGAGACAAGATACAGGGGTTGAGGCACGATGGCGGACGACAAGAAGGGCCTGGACTCGGCCCTGCGGCGCAAGCTTCTCATGGGTCTCGCGGGGCTTCCCGCGCTGGCGATGATGCCGCGGATGGCGTTTGCCGCCGCGCCGACCTCGGCCGTCAACACGACCGGGCTCGCGGTGACCGATAGCGAGGTCACGGTCGGCATCCTGCACTCGGCCACCGGCACCATGGCGATCTCCGAGACCGGCTCGATCCAGGCCGAGAAGCTCGCGATCGCCCAGATCAACGAGATGGGCGGCGTGCTCGGCCGCAAGATCAAGGTGATCCAGGAGGACGGCGCCTCCGACTGGCCGACCTTCGCCGAGAAGGCCAAGAAGCTCCTCGTCAACGACCATTGCGCCGCGGTGATGGGCTGCTGGACCTCCGCCTCGCGCAAAGCCGCGCTGCCGGTGTTCGAGCAGTATAACGGCCTGCTCTACTATCCGACCTTCTACGAGGGCCTGGAGCAGTCCAAGAACGTGATCTACACCGGCCAGGAGGCGACGCAGCAGATCCTCGCCTCGCTCGACTGGGTGGCGAAGGAGAAGGGCGCCAAGTCCTTCTTCATGGTCGGTTCCGATTACATCTGGCCGCGCACGTCGAACAAGATCGCCCGCAAGCACATCGAGAACGTGCTCAAGGGCACGGTCGCCGGCGAGGAATACTTCCCCCTCGGCCACACCCAGTTCAACTCGGTCATCAACAAGATCAAGCTCAAGAAGCCGGACGTGATCTTCGCCGACGTGGTCGGCGGCTCGAACGTCGCCTTCTACAAGCAGCTCAAGGCGGCGGGCATCGACCTCAACAAGCAGACCCTGCTGACGATCTCGGTCACCGAGGACGAGATCGACGGCATCGGCGGCGACAACATCGCCGGCGCCTATTCCTGCATGAAGTACTTCCAGTCGCTGAAGAACCCCAACAACGAGAAGTTCGTCTCCGCCTTCAAGAAGATGTGGGGCGACAAGACCGTGATCGGCGACGTGACCCAGGCCGCCTATCTCGGCCCGTTCCTGTGGAAGATGGCGGTCGAAAAGGCCGGCTCCTTCGATGTCGACAAGGTCGCCGCGGCCTCCGCCGGCATCGAGTTCAAGGAGGCGCCGGAAGGCTACGTGAAGATCCACCCGAACCATCACCTCTGGTCGAAGACCCGCGTCGCCAAGGCCCTGCCGAGCGGCCAGTTCGAGGTGGTCTACGAGAGCCCCGAGCTGATCGAGCCGAACCCCTTCCCGAAGGGCTACCAGTAGTCGCGGACGCTCCGGTCCCCTCTCCGTGCGGGAGGGGAGATCCACGACATGACGGGCGTGGCCCGACACTTGCTGCGCCCTCCCAAGACATTCCGCCGGAGTCAAAAGCCATGTTCGGCGACTATTCGCTCGCAGACCTCAGCTCGATCTTCGTGATGCAGGGCTTCGCGGGCCTCATCCTGTTTTCCGTTTACGTTCTGATGGCGCTCGGGCTGGCGATCATCTTCGGCCAGATGGGCGTCATCAACATGGCCCACGGCGAGTTCATGATCCTGGGTGCCTACGTCACCTATCTCTGCTCGACCTTCTTCCAGACCTACCTGCCCTCGCTGTTCGGCGTGTACTTCTTCGTCGCTATGGCGCTGGCCTTCCTGGCCTCGGGGGCGATGGGGATGCTGGTGGAATGGGCGCTGATCCGCCACCTCTACAAGCGGCCGCTCGACACCTTGCTCGCGACCTGGGGCCTCTCGCTGATCCTGCAGCAGGCCTACCGCACGATCTTCGGTCCGCGCGAGGTCGGCGTCGAACTGCCCTCGTGGATGATGGGCTCGATCCCCGTCACCGATTCCATCGAGGTGCAGATCAACGGCCTGTTCGTGATCGCGGTCACCACCGTCATCACCGTGGGCGTCGCGGTGCTGATGTACCGCTCGCGCTTCGGCGCGCAGATCCGCGCGGTGATGAGCAACCGCCCGATGGCGGGTGCCGTCGGCATCGATACCGAGAAGGTCGATCGCACCACCTTCGGCCTCGGCTGCGGCATCGCCGGCATCGCCGGCTCGGCCTTCACGATGATCGGCTCCACCGGGCCGACCTCGGGCCAGCTCTACATCGTCGACACCTTCCTGATCGTGGTCTTCGGCGGTGCGGCGAGCCTGCTCGGCACGATCGCCTCGGCCTTCTCGATCTCGCAGACCCAATCCACCCTCGAATTCTTCCTCTCCGGCTCGATGGCCAAGGTGCTCACCCTGCTCGCGGTGGTGGGAATCCTGATGCTGCGGCCGCAGGGCCTGTTCACCCTCAAGGTCCGTCGCTGAGGAGCGCGCCCCGATGACGAACCAGAAGACAAGTCCCATGCAGTCCCTGTCGAAGGCGGTCACCGTCAACGACAACCCCTTCATGAAGCCGGTCGAGTGGGTCAGCCTCGCGCTGCTGGCCGGCGTGATCCTCGTGGTCCTGCCGCTCGTGCTCGACGGCTTCCGCCTCAACCTCGTCGGCAAGTATCTCACCTACGCCTTCGTCGCGCTGGGCCTCGTCATCTGCTGGGGCTATGCCGGCATCCTCTCGCTCGGCCAGGGCGTGTTCTTCGGGCTCGGCGGCTACTGCATGGCGATGTACTTGAAGCTGGAGGCGTCCAGCGTCGAGAACACGAAGATCCAGTCGACGCCGGGCATTCCCGACTTCATGGACTGGAACCAGATCACGGAGCTTCCCTGGTTCTGGCACCCGTTCCAGAGCCTGCCGCTGACGCTGCTCCTCGTCGTCGCGGTGCCGGTGGCCTTCGCCTTCCTCATCTCGGTGGCGATGTTCAAGCGCCGCGTCGGCGGCACCTACTTCGCCATCATCACCCAGGCCATCGCCGCGATCCTGACGATCCTGATCGTCGGCCAGCAGGGCTATACCGGCGGCATCAACGGCATCACCGATCTGCGCACCCTCCATGGCTGGGACATCCGCCAGGATAGCGCGAAGTACATCCTCTACTTCGTCAACGGCGGCCTGCTGATCGGCTGCATCCTGATGGCGCAGTACGTGAAGAAGTCGAAGCTCGGCCGCATCCTCGTCGCCATGCGCGAGAAGGAGGACCGGGTCCGGTTCTCGGGCTACTCGGTGGCGGGCTTCAAGGTCTTCGCCTTCTGCCTCGCGGCGGCCTTCGCGGCGATCGGCGGCGCGATGTTCACCCTCCAGGTCGGGTTCATGTCGCCCTCCTTCGTCGGCATCGTGCCCTCGGTCGAGATGGTGATCTACACCGCCGTCGGCGGGCGCCTCTCGCTGTTCGGCGCGGTCTGGGGGACGCTGCTCGTCAACTTCGCCAAGACCTCCTTCTCCGAGTCCTTCCCCGACATGTGGCTGTTCGGCCTCGGCGCCCTGTTCATCGCCGTGGTGCTGATCTTCCCCAACGGTCTCGCCGGCATCTGGCGCGAGCACATCGAACCCCGCCTGTTCCGCAAGGCCAAGGGTCTGGCCCCCGTCGCCGGCCCCGCCCTGCCCCACGGCACCCCGGCCGAGTGAGGACGAAACCCATGAACGCGGCCATCCTCCCTTCATCCGCTCCGATCGGCACGCCCGCTGACGAGAAGGACTTCCTGCTGGCGGTCGAGGCGCTCACCGTCTCCTTCGACGGGTTCAAGGCAGTCAACGACGTCTCGTTCTACGTCGATCCGGACGAGATCCGGGTCATCATCGGCCCGAACGGCGCCGGCAAGACCACGGTGCTCGACCTGATCTGCGGGCGCACCCGTGCCAGCTCCGGCTCGATCAAGTACAAGGGCCAGGAACTGACGAAGCTCTCCGAGAGCGCGATCGTCCAGGCCGGCGTCGGGCGCAAGTTCCAGACGCCCTCGATCTACGACGACCTGACGGTGTTCGAGAATCTCGAGATCTCGTTCCCCCGCGGCCGCTCGGTGTTCGGGGCGCTCACCTTCAAGCGCGACGCCGAGGTGCGCGACCGTATCCACGAGATCGCGCAGACGATCTTCCTGAAAGATCAGCTCGACGAGCGCGCCGAGTTCCTGAGCCACGGCCAGAAGCAGTGGCTGGAGATCGGCATGCTGCTGATCCAGGACCCGGAGCTGCTGATGCTCGACGAGCCGGTGGCCGGCATGAGCGTGGGCGAGCGCATCAAGACCGCCGAACTCTTGAACCAGATCATCAAGGGCCGCTCGGTGCTCGTCATCGAGCACGACATGAAGTTCGTCGAGGACATCGCCCACCGGGTCACCGTGCTCCACCAGGGCAAGGTGCTCTCCGAAGGGTCGATGGAGCGGGTCAAGAACGATCCGAAGGTCATCGAAGTCTATCTTGGTCACTGAGGGCGAACGGATCATGCTCCAGACTTCCCCCTCCCCCCTCGTGCCGCCGGTGATGCCGGGCACCCAAGCCATGTTGTCGATCTCCGACCTCCACTCGGCTTACGGCCAGAGCGAGGTGCTGCACGGCATCGATCTCGACGTCGCGCCGGGCGAGATCGTCGCCGTGATGGGTCGCAACGGCATGGGCAAGTCGACGCTCATGAAGACGCTCATGGGCATCGTGCCGACGAAGTCGGGCAGGATCACCGTGGACGGCACCGACGTGACCGCCCTGAAGAGCCATGCCCGCGTGGCGAAGGGGCTGGCCTACGTGCCGCAGGGCCGGATGATCTTCTCCACCATGACGGTGCAGGAGAACATCGAGACCGGGCTCACCGTCACCGGTTCCCGGAAGGTGCCGCAGGACCTCTACACCATGTTTCCGGTGCTGCTGGAGATGAAGGGCCGGCGCGGCGGCAACCTCTCCGGCGGCCAGCAGCAGCAGCTCGCCATCGCGAGGGCGCTTGCCAGCAAGCCGAAGGTTCTGCTCCTCGATGAGCCGACCGAGGGCATCCAGCCCTCGATCATTCGCGAGATGGGGCGTACGCTGAAGAAGATTCGCGACGAGCGCGGTCTGTCGATCGTCGTCTCGGAGCAAGTGCTAAGCTTTGCCATGGACGTGGCCGACCGGGTTCTCGTGATCGAGAACGGCTCGATCGTCCACGAGAGTTTACGTGCCGACATCGACGAGGCGCAGGTCGCCCGCTTCCTCTCGGTCTGAGGATCTTCGTGATGGCCGATTACGAGATCTTCGAACTCGGCGACGTCGTCCTGCAGTCGAAGCAGACGATCCGCGGTGCCCGGCTCGCCTACAAGACCTACGGCACGCTCAACGCGGCACGAGACAACGTCATCGTCTATCCCTGCTGGTATTCCGGCACGCATCTGGAGAACGAATGGCTGATCGGGCCGGGCAAGGCGCTCGATCCGGGCCGTTACTTCATCATCGTGCCGAACATGTTCGGCAACGGATTGTCGTCCTCGCCGAGCAACACGCCCGCCCCCTTCAACGGGCCGCGCTTTCCCAAGGTCACGGCCTACGACAACGTGGTGCAGCAGCACCGGCTGGTGACGGAGAAGTTCGGCATCGAGCGGATCAAGCTCGTGACCGGCTGGTCGATGGGCGCGCTCCAGACCTTCCACTGGGGCGCGATCTTCCCCGACATGGTCGAGCGCATCCTGCCGTTCCAGGGCTCGGCCAAGTGCTCGCGGCACAACTTCGTCTTCCTGGAGGGCGTCAAGGCGGCGCTCCAGGCGGATGCCGCCTTCGCCGACGGGTTCTATGCCGAACAGCCGCAGAAGGGCCTGCGCGCCGCCGCCCGGGTCTATGCCGGCTGGGGCTTCTCGCAGACCTTCTACCGGGTCGAGGCCGACCTGAAGCAGATGGGCTACGCCTCGCTCGAAGACTTCCTCGTCGGCTTCTGGGAAGGCTGGCTGTTGGAGAAGGACGCCAACAACCTGCTCGCCATGCTCTGGACCTGGCAGAACGGCGACATCTCCGCCAACGACCTCTACGGCGGTGATTTCCGGAAGGCGCTCGGCGCGATCAAGGCCAAGGCCTTCGTGATGCCGGCCTCGACCGACTTGTATTTCCCACCCGAAGACAGCGCCATCGAGGTCGAGCATATGCCGAACGCCGAGCTGCGCACGGTCGAGACCTATTGGGGCCACTTTGCCGGCGGCCCCGGCACTTCGCCCGAGGACATCAAGGTGTTGGATGCGTCGCTGAAGGAGCTGCTCGCCAGCTGAGCCATCCGCGGGGCGCCCCGGCGCCCCGCCCGACCCGATCCGGCGCCGACCCGCGCCGGATGAACGAAGAACGACAACAACGATCCACGCGGGCGGCCGGACCGATACCGGACACGCAACGGGGACGGCTGCCTGAATTCCGGACAGTAAAGGAGAAAAGGAAATGCCCGAGACTCTGATCAAGGTCGATCTCACGCAGTCGGCCTATGACAACGACATGGTGCACAACCGCTGGCACCCGGACATTCCGATGGTCGCGACCGTAAAGCCGGGCGACGACTTCATCGTCGAGACCTACGATTGGACCGGCGGCTTCATCAAGAACAACGATTCCGCCGACGACGTGCGCGACATCGACCTGTCGATCGTGCACTTCCTGTCCGGCCCGATCGGCGTCGAGGGCGCCGAGCCCGGCGACTTGCTCGTGGTCGATCTGCTCGATATCGGCGCCAAGCCCGAGAGCCAGTGGGGCTTCAACGGCTTCTTCTCGAAGAACAACGGCGGCGGCTTCCTCGACGAGCACTTCCCCCAGGCCCAGAAGTCGATCTGGGATTTCGAGGGCATGTTCACCAAGTCGCGCCACGTGCCCGGTGTGCGCTTCCCCGGCCTGATCCATCCGGGTCTCATCGGCTGCCTGCCCGATCCGAAGATGCTGGAGACTTGGAACACCCGCGAGAAAGCGCTCTACGACACCAATCCGAGCCGGGTGCCGGCGCTGGCCACCCTCCCCTTCGGCCCGACCGCGCATATGGGCCGGCTGAAGGGGGACGCGAAGGACAACGCTGCGGCGACGGGCGCCCGCACGGTGCCGGGACGCGAGCACGGCGGCAATTGCGACATCAAGGATCTGTCGCGTGGCTCGAAGATCTACTTCCCCGTCTACGTGCCGGGTGCGGGCCTCTCGATGGGCGACCTGCATTTCAGCCAGGGCGACGGCGAGATCACCTTCTGCGGCGCCATCGAGATGGCGGGCTGGGTCCACCTCAAGGTCAGCCTGATCAAGGACGGCATGGCCAAGTACGGGATCAAGAACCCGATCTTCAAGCCGTCGCCGGTCACCCCGAAATACGACGATCACCTGATCTTCGAGGGTGTCTCGGTCGACGAGTACGGCAAGCAGCATTACCTCGACGTGACGGTCGCCTACCGCCAAGCCTGCCTCAACGCGATCGAGTACCTGAAGAAGTTCGGCTATTCGGGCGCGCAGGCCTACTCGATCCTCGGCACCGCCCCGGTCCAGGGCCACATCTCCGGCGTCGTCGATATCCCGAACGCCTGCGCCACGCTCTGGATTCCGACCGGCATCTTCGACTTCGACATCAACCCGTCCGAGGCCGGGCCGACGAAGTTCCTCGACGGCTCGATCCAGATGCCGCTCTCGCCGGATCTTTGATCATGCCCGTCTACGATTACGCCTGCGAAGCCTGCGGTCCCTTCACCGTGCTGCGCCCGATGGCGCAGTTCAAGGACCCGCATGACTGCCCGGATTGCGGCGGGGAATGCCAGCGCGCCTTCCTCACCGCCCCGCGGATCTCCGGCATGGATGCGGGCCTCAAGGCGGCCCACGCCACCAACGAGCGCAGCCGCCACGAGCCGCGGCGCTCCCGTAGCCATGGAGCCGGCTGCGGCTGCTGCTCGCCGAAGAAGACGGCGGCCGCACCCGCGGCGGCCAAGAGCTTCCCGAACGCGCGGCCCTGGATGATCAGCCACTGATCGAACGGCCGCCTCGGCGGCGGGCGCCCGGTGTGCCCGCCGCTCCCCCTCCGGGAGGAGGAATCGAACCGAAGAACAGCTCCGTGAGGGAGCCGCCGGCCGCGACACGACAAGCGGGACGAACCCTGTGGGCAGGTCGGTGCAGAGGACGGGTTGGGGACTGACGATGACGAAACGAGTGACACAGACACGGCCGAGGCGCAGTCGCGGCGTGAGAATCGGAACGGCGGGAGCCCTGCTGGCGGCAAGCCTTACCACGGCGACGGGCGCCCTTGCGCAGCAGGCCTCTCCGGTGGGTCAGTTCAACGATCAGACCCAGCCGCGCACCGATCCGGCCATTGCCGAGAAGGCTACCGATCCCGTCCGCGTCGGACCGCTCGCCCCCTGGGCCACCCACATGGCCGAGCGCGGGCTCACCTTCGACATCAACATCTACAACTTCTACCAGGCCAACCCCTCGGCCGGCCTGCGCACCGGAGAGCAGTCGAACTCGACCTACTTCGTCCTCTCCATGACCGCCGACATGCAGCGCATCGCCAACATCAGTGGCGGCACCATCAAGTTCACCCAGACCTTCTTCGGCAACGTCCGCAATCTCAACATGGCCGCCGATATCGGCGACACCACGGTGGGCTACCAGCCGCCGTTCAACCCCAACAACAACCGCCTCTCGCTGCTCACCTACCAGCAGAAGCTGCTCGACGACCGCCTCGTCATCGAGGTCGGCCGCACCCACCCCGACCGCTACTACGGCCTGCCGCCGTGCAACTCGATCAATTCCTGCTTCCAGGACCTGTTCTACATCAACGCCGGCTTCACCTCGCCGCTCTACGCCGTCTGGGGGGCGAATGCCGCCTACCAGCTCTCGCCCACGAGCTACGTCCAGGCCGGCGCCTTCTCGGTGAACCCCGGCACCAACGCGCTCTCGGGCTACGATTTCGGCTACGAGCGGCTCTCGGGCGCGCTGGTGATGACCGAGATCGGCACCAAGACCGACTACACCATGACCGCCTATCCCGGCCGCGCCTCGCTCACCGGCTTCTTCAACACGGCCGATCACGACGACAACTTCAAGACGGTGTTCGGCACCTCCAAGGGCCTGAACCCCGGCGCCCCGGTGCTGCAGAAGAACGGCACCTCCGGCATCGTGCTCACCGGCACGCAGACGGTCTGGCGCGCCGATGGCGGCCTCGTCGCCAACCCGCACCCGACGTCAATCTCGCTCTACACCGGCACGGGCTATTCCTTCGACCCGACGGTGCCGATCCGCTTCAACTCGTTCGTCGGCGTGCGCCTCGACGCGCCCGACCAGAGCCGGCCCAACGACAGCTACGGGCTGAAGATGAACTGGCAGCGTTTGTCGGAGAACTACACGCAGTTCTTGTCTGACGCGAACTTCATCTCGGGCGGCTCGGGCGCCCCGTATTCGCGCGACAAGTTCGTGTTCGAGGCCAACGCGCACTTCGATGTCGGCGCGGGCGTGATCATCGAGCCGGTGGTTCAGTACGTGGTCAACCCGAACACGTTCTGGAACCCCTTCACCGCGCGGCGCGCCAAGGACGGCTTCTACGCCGGCGCCACCCTCGTCGTCCCGCTCGGCACCCTCCTCGGCCTCGCACCGGGCTGAGCGGCGGCCCTACCCCACGAAGGCGGGCCGCGCGGGACAAAGGCGCGGCCCCTCCCCACAACGAACCGGAGGAACGACGCCATGATGCACGGTGATATCTCGTCGAGTCAGGACAGCGTCGGCGTCGCCGTCGTGAACTACAAGATGCCCCGGCTGCACACCAAGGCCGAGGTGTTGGAAAACGCCAAGAAGATCGGCGACATGATCATCGGGATGAAGGCCGGTCTGCCGGGCCTCGATCTCGTGATCTTCCCCGAATACTCGACCCACGGGATCATGTACGACGCGGGCGAGATGTACGAGACCGCCTCGTCCGTTCCCGGCGCCGAGACCGAGGTCTTTGCCGATGCCTGCCGCAAGGCCAAGGTCTGGGGCGTGTTCTCGCTCACCGGCGAGCGCCACGAGGAGCACCCGAACAAGGCGCCCTACAACACGCTCATCCTGATGAACGACCAGGGCGAGATCGTGCAGAAATACCGCAAGATCATGCCCTGGACCCCGATCGAGGGCTGGTATCCCGGCGACCGCACCTACGTCTCGGACGGTCCCAAGGGGCTCAAGATCAGCCTCATCATCTGCGACGACGGCAACTATCCCGAGATCTGGCGCGACTGCGCCATGCGCGGCGCCGAACTCATCATCCGCTGCCAGGGCTACATGTACCCGGCCAAGGAGCAGCAGGTTCTGATCTCGAAGGCGATGGCATTCGCCAACAACACCTACGTCGCGGTCGCCAACGCCGCCGGCTTCGACGGCGTCTACAGCTACTTCGGCCACTCGGCGATCATCGGCTTCGACGGCCGGACGCTCGGCGAGTGCGGCGAGGAGGAGATGGGCATCCAGTACGCCGCACTCTCGAAATTCCTGATCCGCGACTTCCGCGCCCACGGCCAGTCGGAGAACCACCTCTTCAAGCTGCTGCACCGCGGCTACACCGGCATGATCAACTCGAAGGAGAACCGGCACGGGATGTCGGAATGCCCCTACGACTTCTACCGCCGCTGGATCGAGGACCCCGACGGCACCCGCGACGCGGTGCGTGCCATCACCCGCTCCAGCGTCGGCACCGAGGAATGCCCGATCGAGGGCATCCCCTTCGTCGGCAAGGGCGAGGGCCCGCCCGACCCGCGCTGAGCCCGGCTTGGGCTGAAGCGCCCCGTCACGCGGCCGAGCGCCCTCCACCCGGACCGGGTGGAGGGCGTTCTCCGTCCGGTCCAAAACCAGCCGGTCAGGTCACACCTTGCGCCAAGGTTCAACGACAGGATCGATCATGGCAAGCAAAATCCGTGATGGTTGAGCTGTCCGGCTCATACGGATCAGCAGGTTTCGAATGTCGTCATAATCACTGATGGGAGCGATATTGCTCGATATCCATCCAGTTTCGTTCGATGCAACGTAGGTTGCCGCGATTGAGCCGGCTTAAGTCCGTGCACCCCATCAGCTTCATGCCGCGTTCGATCTCGCTGCGCAGGAGGTCGAGGGCGCGCTCGACACCCGGCTGACCGGCTGCGGCGAGGGGGAAGAGATAATAGCGGCCAAGGCCGACGGCCTTGGCTCCCAGGGCGAGAGCCTTGAGCACATGGGTGCCACGCTGCACGCCTCCGTCCATGATCACGTCGATCCGGTCGCCAACGGCGTCCACGATCTCCGCCAACTGGTCGAAGGCCGTGCGCGAGCCGTCGAGCTGGCGCCCGCCGTGGTTCGACAGCACGATGCCGGTGCAGCCGATCTCGACCGCGCGCTCGGCGTCCTCGACCGACATGATCCCCTTCAGGCAGAACTGGCCGCCCCACTCGCGAACCACCTCGGCGACGTCGTCCCAGGACATGGTGGGATCGAGCATCTCGGTGAAGTAGCGGCTGATCGAGAGGGCGCCGCCATCCATGCCGACATGGTTCTCCAGCTGCGGCAGCCGGAAGCGCTCATGGGTCAGGTAGTTGATCGCCCAGGCCGGCTTGATCGCGAACTGGGTGAGGCCTGCGAGATTCAGGCGGAAGGGGATGGCGAACCCCGTCCGCTTGTCGCGCTCGCGGTTGCCGCCGGTGATGCTGTCGACGGTCAGCATCATCACCTCGATGCCGGCCTGCTTGGCGCGGGCCATCATCTCGCGGTTCAGGCCGCGATCCTTGTGGAAGTAGAACTGGTAGACCTGCGGCCCGCTGCTGATCCGGCGCGCCTCCTCCAGGCTCACCGTGCCGAGGGAGGAGACACCGAACATCGTGCCGAACTGGCCCGCCGCGGCCGCGACCGCCCGTTCGCCCTGATGGTGGAACAGGCGCTGCAGGGCGGTGGGCGAGCAGTAGACCGGCATGGCGAGCCGCTGGCCCATCACGGTCACGGACATGTCGACCTCGCCCACGCCCCGCAGCACGTTGGGGACCAGATCGCAGGTATCGAAGGCGCTGGTGTTGCGACGCAGGGTCACTTCGTCGTCCGCGCCGCCGTCGATGTAGTCGAAGATCGGGCCCGGCAGGCGGCTCTTCGCCATGCGGCGGAAATCGTGGAAGCTGTGGCAGTTCTTCAGACGCATCGCTGATCTCCGTGGGGATGCGGCCGCCCGTCGGGGCGCTCCGTCGGGAAATGGAGAGGCCGGGCGTGGCGCAGGCGCCGCCCGGCCGGCCGGTATCAGGGTGCGAGGACCGGGAGGGGCGTCGCCGGGACCAGGGCGGTGAAGGGCGGCACGTAGGCTTGCAGCATGACCAGTACGCCGACGAGGCAGGCGAGCGCGATCGAGTGGAAGAACACGTAGCGCAGGATCTTCGCCTCGCCGCCGTACCACTGCGTCGCGGTGGAGGCGACGACGATGGATTGGGCGTCGATCATCTTGCCCATCACGCCGCCCGAGGAGTTGGAGGCGGCCATGAGGACGGGCGACAGGCCGAGCTGCTCCGCCGTGATCTTCTGCAGGCCGCCGAACAGCACGTTGGAGGCGGTGTCGGAGCCGGTGAGCGCGACGCCGAGCCAGCCGAGCAGCGCGCCGAAGAAGGGATAGATCCACCCCGTCTGCGCGAAGGCGAGGCCCAGCGTCGCGTCGGTCCCCGAGTAGCGGGTGACGTAGCCGAGGGCCAGCATCGCCGAGATCGTGACGAGGGAGTAGCGCACGATGTAGGCGGTGCGCCCGTATTCCCGCAGCAGCCGGAGCGGGCTGAAGCCGAGGACCAGGCCGCCGACGAGGGCCGAGAGCAGGATGCCGGTCCCGGTCGCCGAGAGCAGGTTGAGGGTGTAGATCGCGGCCTCGCTGTGGGCCTGGGCCACGACCGGCGGCATCTTGACGACGAGGTTGTGCAGGTAGGGCACCGGCATCCGCCAGATCCAGACGGCGTCGAGCCAAGCGCGGAATTGCGGCGCGCCCCAAGCGAAGACGAAGACCGAAAGGATCAGCCAAGGCAGCCAGGCGCGGAACACCGTACCCACCGAATGGCTGTGGCGGGCCGGGATCGTGGTCTGATCCGCGGGCATGTCGGTGCCGGTGGAGGTCCAGACCCGCGCCGGCTGCCAAACCCGGAGGAAGCCCGCGAGCGCGCCCATGGAGCAGATCGCCGCGACCACGTCCACGAGCCAGGGGCCGTGGAAGTTCGAGACGAGATATTGCGGCACGGCGAAGGAAAGGCCGGCGACGAGCAGTGCCGGCCAGACCTCCAGCATGCCCCTGCGGCCGGCAAACGCCCAGATCAGCCAGAATGGCACGATGACGGAGAAGAACGGCAGCTGGCGCCCGATCATCGCCGAGAGCTGGATCAGGTCGAGTCCGGTGACCGCGGAGAGGGCGATGACGGGAGCGCCGAGCGCGCCGTAGGCCACGGGTGCGGTGTTGGCGATAAGCGAGAGGCCGGCCGCGGCGAGCGGGGTGAAGCCGAGCCCCATCAGCATGGCGGCGGTCACCGCCACCGGGGTGCCGAAGCCCGCCGCGCCCTCGAAGAACGCGCCGAAGGAGAAGGCGATGAACAGGAGTTGCAGCCGGCGGTCCGGGGTGATGCCGGCGATGGAATCGCGCAGGATGTCGAACTGGCCGGTCTGCTCGGTGAGCCGGTAGAGGAAGATGACGTTGAGGATGATCCAGCCGATCGGCAGCAGCCCGAAGGCAGCGCCGTAGGCGGCGGTGGCGCCGGCCATGGGGGCGGGCATGCCGAAGCCGAACACCGCCACCGCCAGGGCGACGGCGAGGCCGAGCAGGGCCGCCACGTGGGCCTTCATGTGCAGGAGGCCGATCCCGCCGAGCAGCACGACGATCGGCAGCGCCGCGAGCAGCGTCGACCAGAGCGTGTTCGACAGCGGATCGTAGACTTGGTTCCAACTCAAGGCGCGCGCCCTCCCGGTGAATGCGCATCGTCTTCACCTGGGAGCGGGTGAACGCGTCCCGGGGACGATGCCGTCGTTGCCGCGAACGGTGCCGGGCCTGCGGGCAGCCTGTTCTTCGTCCCGGGCCCCTGGCGTGCGGGCGCGGGACGAGGACTGCTCAGTCAGCGCCGTCGCTGGGATTCGGTAACTTGACGAGACCGAAGACGGGGTGCTGGTAAAATGAATTGACCAATATGGTCAATTGGAGATTGCGGTTGCCCAGGCTATTTCAGCGAGGCCGAGCCCCACGGGACTCGGCCGGGAGGGGCAGGGCATGGAGCGGAACGCGATCAAGGGGGAGAGTGCGGCCGAGAGCACGGCGCGCCACCTCAAGGACCTGATCCGCGAAGGCGGGATCAGCCCGGGCGACATGCTGCTCTCCGAGCGCGATCTCGCGCAGCGACTGGACGTGTCGCGCCCGACCCTGCGCCAGGGCATGAAGATCCTCGAAGACCAGGGGCTCCTCGTCGCGGCGCCGGGCGGGCGGGCCGTGGCGCCGCTGGGACGCGAGATCACCGACCCCCTGATCGCCCTGATCGCCTCCCACGCGGAGGTGGTGGACGACTTCTTCGAGTTCCGCGCCACGACGGAGCGGATGGCGTCGCGCCTTGCCGCGGCCCGGGCCAATGCTGTGGACCGGGCGCGGCTCACCGCCTGCATGGAGCGGATCGACCGCGCCCATGCGGCGGGCCAGCAGCACGAGGAGGCCGAGGCGGATGTCGATCTGCACATCGCGGTCTACGAAGCGAGCCACAACCTCGTGTTGCTGCACACGATGCGGGCCCTGTCGGGCATGCTGCGCCAGGGCGTGGTCGAGAACCGCGAGGCCTTGTTCGCCCACCCCGAAACGCGCGACCAGTTCCGGGCGCAGCACCGGGCGATCTACGAGAGCGTGATGGCGGGCGACGTGGAGGCAGCGGGCGAGGCCGCCGAGACCCATATCCACTACACGCACGAGGCCCTCACCGCGGTGCGGGCGGCGGACGCGCGCCTCCAAGTGTCCCTCCGCCGTCTCAGCGGCGGCCGTATCTCGGCCCGCCGGAAGGGCGAGCGGTAAGTTCTGAGGCATTTTGGGAGCGCGACGCCCCCTTCCGTCGGTAAAAGCCGTCAGATCGCACCGCGCGGCGTCTGGATGCCCAGACGCTTGATGCGGCGGTCGAGCGTGGCCCGGCTGCAGCCGAGATCGCCGGCCGTGTCGGTGACGCGCCGGCGAGGGCGCTGCAGAGCTTCGCTCGGCGCTCTGGCCTCCGCCTCCTTCCATCTGAAACCATGGTTCCGAGCGCCGGGGCCGGCAGAAGGACGTTGGGCTGGTTCGCCCAAACGAGAAACTCGCAATGAGATCGGGCCGCAGCGCGACGGCTCGCTGGACATATATTAGGCGCCCCTAAATAAGGTACTTCTAACCTTTCGGAATGCGGACCGATGGATGCCGTGACGCCGACCGACCTGCTACACCTCCAAGACAAGGCGGCCGACGCCGCACGCCTGTTGCGGCTCCTCGCCAACGAGAAGCGCCTGCTCATCCTTTGCCTGCTGGTCGGCCGCGGAGAGATGGATGTGACGAGCCTCGCCAAGGCGGTCGAGCTCAGTCAGTCGGCCCTGTCGCAGCACCTCGCCAAGCTCCGTGAGGACGGGCTGGTCGCGTTCCGACGCGAGAGCCAGACGATGTACTATCGACTGGAGGCCCCCCGGGCTGCGCGGATGCTTGCGACGTTGAAGGATATTTTCTGTCCGGACATGGGCTGAGCGCACGGAGGACTTGTGGCCTGCTGCCGGTTTGGTGGACACCGTCCTAAGCTAATTGGGCTCGGTTTTCGAACTCGACAGGGCTGAGGTAGCCCAAGGTCGAGTGCCGCCGCGCCGGGTTGTAGAAGCGCTCGATGTCATCGAACACGTCGGCCCGAGCTTCATCCCGCGTCCGGTCGGTCCGCCGGGCGGTGCGCTCGGTCTTCAGCGACGAGAAGAAGCTCTCCATCGCCGCGTTGTCCCAGACGTTGCCCGACCGGCTCATCGAGCAGGTCACGCCGTGCTCGGCCATCAGGCGCTGGAAGGCTTCACTCGTGTATTGCGATCCCTGATCCGAGTGATGCAACAGAGTATCCGGTTTGCCTCTGCGCCAGATTGCCATGACGAGCGCATCCGTGACGAGTTGCGCCGTCATGCTGGTTTGCATCGACCAGCCCACGACACAGCGCGAGAACAGATCGATGACGGCGGCGACGTAGAGCCAGCCCTCAGCGGTCCAGATCTACGTGAAGTCGGCGATCCACTTCCGGTTCGGAGCGTCGGCCGCGAACCGCCGCTCCAGGAGATTGGGCGAGGCAGCGGCCCGCTCACCTTCGTCCTTCGGCAGCCCCCGTCGGCGCGGTCGCGCTCGCAAGGCGTTCTCGCGCATGATCCGCTCGATGCGGTGCAGTCCGCACGCGATGCCCTTGGCCAGCACGTCGCGCCAGACGCGCCTCGCGCCGTAGGTGCGGTCGCTGGCCACGAAGCTCGCGTGGGCCTTGCTCAGGATGGCTTCGTCGTCCCGTGTGCGTTGGCTGGGCTGCCGGGTGAGCCAAGCGTGGAAGCCGGAACGCGAGACACCCAGCGCCGCGCACATCCAGGCAACCGGCCAGACAGCGCGATGCTTTGCGATGAACGCGAACTTCATATCGCGTCCCACGCAAAGTATGCGGCGGCCTTTTTTAGGATATCACGCTCCGCCTTCAGACGGGCGACCTCCTTGCGCAGGCGATCGATCTCGATCTGCTCGGGCTTCATCTGACCCTGACCGGGAAAAGCGTGTTAGGGATCGGCCGCCGCCTGCTTCACCCACCGGTGCAGCATCGTCTCGTGAACATCGAGATCGCGCGCGGCCTGCGCGACACTGACACCACGTTCCCGAACCAGTCGAACCGCCTCGATCTTGAACGCACGTCCGAACTTGCGACGCTGCATGGAGCACCTCCGGCTTCACCAGCACACCTAAACCGGGTGTCCGTGAAACCGGCAGCAGGCCACCGTCCACTGCGCGTCCGAGAGCCAGAATAGGTCCGCCATCGCTGCCTCCATCCTGCAACGGCGGCTCTGAATCATTTTGATCAGATCATTTGCCTTTGCGCACATTCAGCCTCAAGTGGAAAGGAGGTCGGTGAGTTTAATTTCTACAAAACCGCATCCAGCTTCGCCAGAACTAGGTATATTGAGATCAGCATCCAAGATCTCTTCGCCGATAATTTTAAATAGGTCAGCTATATCATAGGTAATGAGGAGCGGTTTTGAGAAACCCTTCGGATCTCTTCTAACTGCTTTAGTTGTAGGCCAATCATCAGAATTCCAATTACTCAATTGGCCAATTACAGGCCACCTTCCATTGTTTATTTTGATGTCACTTGATCTCATCGATATAACAGATTTTTCGGGCGACATTCCTAATATATCAACATTTTTTTCCGTCTCATATTTTGGCCCGAAAAAGTAACTGACTATCAAATTGTTTTTCCTTGACGAGCCAGCAATCACTCCTCTTGCGAAGCCGCCGTTCCTTAACGGAACTAGAAATACGGACCCGTCTGGACGCATGTTCTTCATAGCTAATTTTTCCAGCCAAGGAATTTTCTGGCAGCATCCATATAATAATTAAATTTTGGGTTTCGACCACTTATTGGGTTTATTTTATTGAGGGGTGGATCATAGCGCTCATGAGCGACTTGCTCAAGACCTCTTTGTTCTCTGTAGACATTTGATCGATACATTTCCTCGAACTCTTAATCTGATAAAGCTTCGTCCCTTAGATGCTCTCGTCGCCTTCGATCAAGGTTTCCAGTTCGTCCAGATCGAACTACATTGCCTTTAGTATCTTTTAACACATAAATCCCGCCGTTTCTTTGACTTTTCGCGTTATTGAGTACGATCAGGCCTTGATCGATGGTGGAACCAACTAGGCTCGTAGTCGTTTCAAGAGCGTTTCCAACGACGTAAGCTCCCGCAGATGCACCGATTGCCCCAAGAGTAGCGGCTGCGGCAGGGGAGCAGACAACGGCTCCGCCCAAACATCCGAAGCCAGCACCGAACCTGATGCCTCCTCCGAAGCCGCCTCCAACAAACCCTCCCAAGAGAGCTCCGGTGATGAACCCGGCCTGGCCGAAGCTGCTGCTGAAGGAGCCACTCGGCCCATAGTGATCCTCCCCTGCTTTCGCGGACACGGGGTTTAGCTTGCATTCCGCTCGGCTTGCTCGGGCGTGATGTAACCGAGCGCTGAGTGGATGCGCTGCCGATTGTCGTAGCCCTCGATGTCGGCGAACAGGTCGCGTCGGGCCTCGTCCCGGGTCGCCCATCGTCGTTGGTGGACGAGTTCGACCTTGAGTGTGTGGAAGAAGCTTTCCATGGGAGCATTGTCGTAACAACAGCCCGTACGGCTCATGGAGGGCGTCGCCTTCATGTCGGCAAGCTGCTTTCGGTAGGCCTCGGCGGCGTATTGGCTGCCGCGATCCGAGTGACAGATGAGCCCAGCGGCCGGTCGCTGCCGTTGGGTGGCCATCATCAAGGCGGCCGATGTCAGTTCGGTCCGCATGTGGTCGCGCATGGACCAACCGACGATTCTTCGCGTGGCGAGATCGAGAACGGCGGCCAGATAGAGCCAGCCCTCGCCGGTGGGCAGGTAGGTGATATCGGCCAACCAAACCGTGTTGGGCAGGGCAGCCGAGAACTGTTGTTTGAGGAGGTTGGGCGCGATCGGCAGATCATGACGGCTGTCGGTGGTGCAGGGCCGGAACCGACGCCCTGCCAGAGCCCGGATGCCTTGACGGCGCATCAGGCGCTCCACCCGCCCGCGACTGACGGTTCGGCCCTCTGCGCGCAAGGCCGCGTGCACCCGAGGTGAGCCATAGCGCCGATGATGCTCGGCATGTATCCGCCGGACGTCGTCGAGGAGCTGACGGTTCGACACCGACCGGTCGCTCTCGGGACGTGACCGCCAGCCGTAGTAACCGCTGGGGGAGACTGCGAGCATGCGGCACATGAGACGCACCGGCCAGGTGTTCGCATGCTGCTCGATGAAGGCGAACGTCACTTGGGCATCTCCGCGAAGATGCCGATCGCTTTTTTTCTAGGACGGCAAAGCCGGCTGTCTGGTGTTTGACGTTATGGGGGCGCCTGCTGGAGGCGCGCGATGTCCCGAACCGAGTGTCGGACGGCGGATCGTGAACGGGTCTTGGCTCCGGTCCGCCAGCTCTGCCCGATCTGCGGCCGGGCGATGCGGATCCGTTACGAGAATCGTCGCACGATGGTGACGCTGACCGGCACGGTGCGCCTGCGTCTGAAGATCCGTCGCTGCGAGGCTGCGGATTGCGTCCGCTTCCACAAGCCCTACCGCCCGGAGGCCGAAGGCGCGCTCGCCTTGCCGCACCACGAGTTCGGCCTCGACGTCGTGGCCCTGGTGGGCGCCCTGCGCCACCGCGAGCATCGCTCGGTGCCGGAAATCCACGCGATCCTGCGCGGGCGCGGGGTCGCCATCGCCGAACGCAGCGTGACCAACCTGCTCGACCGCTACGACGAGGTCGTGGCCACCCAACTCGCAGACCCCGCTCACCTGCGCCGACACTTGGCCGGGCAGGATCGGATGATCCGGGCGCTCGACGGCCTGCAGCCGGATGTCGGGCACGAGGTGCTCTGGGTGCTGCGCGACTGCCTCTCCGGCACGGTGCTCCTGGCCCGCAGCCTGCTGTCGGGCACGGCCGAGGATCTGGCCGTCCTGCTGCGTGAGGTCATCGCGGCGGTCGGTGTGCCGGTGGTAGGGGTGATCAGCGACGCTCAGCAGTCCGTCCGCAAGGCGGTGGCCCTGGTCCTGCCGGGCGTGCCTCATCAACTCTGCCACTTCCATTTCCTGCGTGAAGCCGCCCTGCCGATCTTCGAGGCCGACCGGCACGCCAAGAAGGAGTTGAAGAAGGGCGTGCGCGGCGTACGCCCGATCGAGCGGGGGGGAGGGGCGCACGGATAGGGAGGCGGATCTGGTGCGCGGCTATGCGAGCGCGATCCGCAGCGCGATCACCGACGACGGCCGCGCCCCGCTCGACGCGGCGGGCCTGCGCTTGAAGGACCGCTTGGAGAAGGTGGCCGGAAGCTTGGAACGGGTGCGCTCAAAAGGGGGGCCGAGGCGCAGGGCTCGCGCCCGCTCGGGCGGCTCCAGCAGTTGATCGAGCGGGCGCTCGCCGGCACGGCCGCCCTCTGGCCGGCGATCAGCCGAGGCTTCGTCTTCGTACACGCGGGCGCCCGCCTCCTGACCAACCCCGCCGGTGAGCCGGGGGCCAAGGTCCGGCGGCGCTTCGACGGCTTGCTGGGGGCGATGCGGCGCCACCGGGATCGGGTGAAAGGGCTGGGTCCCGCCCTCGACCACTTCGCCAAGGTCGCGCGCAGCTATCGACCGGGACTGTTCCACGCCGCCGACGGGGCGGACCTGCCACGCACCAACAATGCCCTGGAGCAACTGTTCGGTTCCCAGCGCTACCACGAGCGGCGGGCCACCGGACGCAAGACCGCCTCGCCCGGCGCGGTGCTGCGGGGCGCCGTGCGGCTCGTGGCCGGCATTCACTCCCGAACTCGGGCACCATCCGGACGCGACCTCTGCCGGGTCGATCCAGAGAAATGGCGAGCCCTACGCCGATCCCTCTGCGTATTCCGACGAAGCCGGCCGGGGATTCCGATCTGAAGCCGGCCGTCATTCCGAGGCGAAGCCGGCCACCGGTCCGATCTGAAGCCGGCCAGTGACGGGGCGCTCCCGCGGGTCTGGGGTGAAGATCACGAGGTCGGTCCGACAGGTCAAGCAGCGGGCTCGACCGCCTTGCGTTTGCGCAGGCTCTCACCGGCGAGTTCGATGCGGTGCGCGTTGTGCAGCAGCCGGTCGAGGACGGCGTCGGCGAGCGTGGGGATGCCGATGATCTCGTACCAGCGATCCACCGGCACTTGGCTGGTGATCAGGGTCGAGCCGGCGTCGTAGCGGTCCTCGACGATCTCCAGGAGATCGCGCGCCTGCTCGGGCAGGAGCGGCTCGGGGCCCCAATCGTCGAGGATCAGCAGGTTCACCTTGGCGATCTGGCGCAGCAGCCGGCCGTAGCGGCCATCGCCGCGGGCGAGGCTCAAGGCCGCAAACAGGCGCGGGACCCGGTAGTACAGCACAGAGAGGTCGTCTCGGCAGGCCTTGTGCCCGAGCGCGCAGGCCAGCCAGCTCTTGCCCACGCCGCAGGGGCCGGTGATCACGAGGTTGCGCCGGGTCCGGATCCAGTCGCCGGTGGCGAGCTTGAGGAACAGCGCCCGGTCCAGGCCGCGATGGCTGCGGTAATCGACGTCCTCGACGCTGGCGGGATGGCGCAGCCGCGCGGCGCGGGCGCGGGCCTCGAAGCGCTTCTGCCGTCGGGCCGTGGCCTCGTGGTCGAGGAGAAGGCCGAGCCACTCGGCGTGGTCCAGGGCGCGGGCCTCCGGGTTGGCGTCGAGCGCCTTGAAGCCCGAGGCCATGCCGCTCAGGCCGAGTTCGTGCAGGAGATCGAGCGTGGGGTGGGTGAGCATCGTCGTCTCCGTCAGTGGAAGTAGCGCGGGCCGCGCAGGTTGGGGTGGAGCATCACCGGGACGGCCTCGGCCGGCGGGGACGTGCGGTCGAGGCCCAGGCTGAGGATCGAGGCGATGCTCTTGTAGGTGAGCGCGCCGACCGCCACGGCCCGGGCCGAGGCGGCCTCCGCCCGGGCGGGGTCGAGCCCGCGGTAGAGGCGCAGGATACCCAGACAGGTACGGAAGCCCTGCTCGGGATGGGGCCGGTCGTGCAGGATGGCGATGACCAGCCCTTCCGGCTCCGGCCCGATGCCGCGCGCCCAGCGCCGGAAGCGCTCGGGGCTCCACTCGGCGTAGCGGCGATGGGCGCTGGGCATGTGGTCGGGATCGGTGCCGTGCCGCCGGCCGGTGTAGCGGCGCTCGTGGGCGGCGACGCGCTGACCGCGATGGAACACCTCGACGGTGCGCGCCGTGAGGCGGACGTCGACCTGCTCGCGGATCAGGGCATGGGGCACCGAGTACAGGAAGCCGCCCGCCTCGACATGGTAGTCGAGGTTGACCCGGGCCAGCCGCCACTCGGCAAAGGTGTAGTCCTGTTCCGGCAGGGGCCGCAGCGCTGCGCGCTCGATCGCCTCGAACAGGGCGCGGCGGGTGGTGCCGAGCCGGCGCATGCGGTGGGCGTTGATGCGCTCCACCATCGCGGCGATGGCGGCGTTGCACTCGGCCAGGGAGAAGAACGTCTGCCGGCGCAGCCGTCCCAGGATGGAGCTCTGGGCGAAGCGCACGCCGGCCTCGACCTTGGCCTTGTCGCGCGGCTTGCGAGGTCGGGCCGGCAGGACGCCGATGCCGTAATGCTCGGCCATCATCCCGTAGGAGCGGTTGATCTCGGGATCGTAGAACGACGCCTTGTGGACCCCGCTCTTGAGGTTGTCGGGCACGACGAGGCGGGGGACGCCGCCGAGGAAGCGGAACAGGCGGACATGCGCGCCGATCCAGTCGGGCAGCGTCTGGGTCCAGGTCGCCTCGGCGTAGGTCAGGCTCGACGCGCCCAGCACCGCCACGAAGATCTCGGCCTCGCGCACGATGCCGGTGGTGGGATCGACGATCCCGACCTTCTTGCCGGAGTAGTCGACGGAGACCTTGTCGCCGGCGGCATGGTGCTGGCGCATCACCGGGGTGAGCCGGCATTCGAACTCCCGATAGAGGTCGCAGAACCGGGAGTAGCCGTAGCCGTCCGGACGGACCTCCCGGTATTCCTCCCAGAGCACCGTGAGGTTGACCCCGGGGCGGCGCATCTCCCGGATGACGGAGGGCCAGTCCGGCTCGGGCAGGCGGCGCATGCCCTGCTTCACCCCGGCCCGGGCGAACAGGCGCTGCTCCAGCACCGCGTCGCTGACCTCGGGGCCGAGCGGCCAGGTCAGGCCGGCCGCGCTCGCCCGGGCGAGATTGTCCTGCACGGTCGAGCGGGCGATGCCGAGCGTTCGCTCGATCTCACGCGCACTCACCCCGTCGCGGGCGAGCCGCAGCATCTGTTTGATCTGTCGCATGGTCAGCTGTCTCCTGGCCGGCATCCCGCTCTCCTCGTGGTCGAGGACAGGGATGCCGCGGTTGCTGACCCGCGGAGATGCGCCATGCCCGATATCGGCTATCGGGTGGCCGGCTTCATCTCGGAATGGTGGCTGACATCAAATCGGAACGCTGGCCGGCTTCGCGTCGGAATGGGTGGCCGGCTTCCGTCGGAGTCCGCAGATCCCTCGACATCCGCAGGCAGGCGCGCACTCAACGCACCCGCTTCCGCCGCGATCCCGACGCCTATCTCAAGGCCCTCGAACAACACGCGCAACAGCAGACTTTGCCGTCCTAGAGCGTGTTATGAACTGATAGGCAGGATTGGCGTTGTGGATCATGCCTTCTGATCGCCGCTCCTATCCGTCCGACGTGTCTGATGAAGAATGGGCACTGGTAGCGCCCTACCTCGCGCTGCTGCGGGAGGACTCGGCTCAGCGCGACCACGAGTTGCGCGAGGTGTTTAACGGGCTGCGCTACATCGTGAAGACGGGGGCG
The DNA here is from genome assembly GCF_001542815.1 of Methylobacterium sp. AMS5. Classification (GTDB taxonomy): domain Bacteria; phylum Pseudomonadota; class Alphaproteobacteria; order Rhizobiales; family Beijerinckiaceae; genus Methylobacterium. The sequence goes on along the minus strand of NZ_CP006992.1, from coordinate 3,535,837 downwards.
CCCTGGCGGTTCATGCCGCACGATCTGCCGCCTTGGGCGGCCGTGTATCAGCAGACGCAGCGTTGGCTGTCGGCCGACAGTTTCGCGGACGTGGCCGGCGACCTGCGGGCGGTGCTGCGGATGGCGGCGGAGCGGGAGCCGGAGCCCTCGGCGGTGATCCTCGATAGCCGGACGCTGCGCTCCTCGCCCGAGAGCGGCGAGCGGGCCGGCTATGACGGGGCCAAGCGCAAGCGGGGTGCGAAGCTGCATCTGGCCGTTGACACGCCGGGCCATGTCGTGGCGCTGCACGTGACGCCCGCCGATGTCGACGACCGGGCCGAGGTCGGCCGGCTGGCCGCCGAGGTGCAGGCGGAGACGGGCGACAGCGTCGAGTTGGCCTTTGTCGACCAGGGCTATTCCGGGCCTAAGCCCGCCGCCGCCGCGAGCGCGCACGGCATCGACTTGGAAGTGGTGAAGGCGCCTGAGGCCAAGCGCGGCTTTGTCCTGCTGCCGCGCCGATGGGTGGTGGAGCGCTCGTTTGCCTGGGCCACCCGCTGTCGGCGGCTGGTCAAAGATTACGAGCGCTACGCCAGCACGTTGGCTGGCCTGCACATGGTCGCCTTCGTCTGCCTCATGCTCCGACAAGCTGAAAAGCTTATGACAAGTGCATAACAGGCTCTAGTGGTCTGAGTTGGAAGTTTCCTTGCGGTTTTGTCGCGCGAGCACCATGTGGCGGCCTTCTACGAGGAGGTCGCTACGATGGCCCGTGGTCCCAAGCCAGCGCACCTTGATCTGACCGGGGATGAGCGCACGCGGCTGCAAGGCCTGGTGCGCCGTCGCAATGTCGGCCAGGCTCTCGCCCAGCGTGCGCGCATCGTGCTGGCCTGCGCTGAGCCGGGTTCGACCAACAGCGGCATCGCTCGTGCGCTCGGCGTCAGCCGCATGAGCGTCACGACATGGCGCACCCGTTTCCTGGCGCACCGCCTCGACGGTCTCGTCGACCTGCCCCGGTCCGGCGCTCCGCGCCAGGTCGCGGATACCGAGATCGAACAGATGATCACGCGCACCCTGGAGAGCCAGCCGGAGAACGCCACCCACTGGTCGACACGCGCCATGGCCCGGCGGGTCGGCATGAGCCAGACCATGGTCTCGCGGATCTGGCGTGCCTTCGGGCTGCAGCCGCACAAGATCGAGGCCTTCAAACTGTCGACCGACCCGGCTTTCGTCGACAAGGTCCGGGATGTCGTCGGCCTCTACATGGCCCCACCGCACCGCGCCGTGGTGCTGTGTGTCGATGAGAAGCCGCAGATCCAGGCGCTGACCGGCACCGCGCCGGTGATGCCGATGCGCCCCGGCCAGCCCGAGCGCCAGACCCACGACTACCGACGGGCTGGTACGACCGACCTGTTCGCGGCGCTCGACGTACAGGCCGGTCGCGTCATCGGCCCTTGCGCACGGCGTCATCGCTCCATCGAGTTCCGCGCCTTTCTCGATCAGGTCGAGGCCGATGTGCCGAAGGATCTCGATGTGCACCTGGTTCTCGACAACGCGGCCACACACAAGACCAAGCTCATCCACGACTGGCTGCTGAAGCGTCCGCGCTGGCACCTGCACTTCACGCCGACCTCGGCCTCTTGGCTCAACCTCGTCGAGGGCTGGTTCGCGCTGCTGACGCGGCGCCAGCTTCAACGCGGCGTGTTCGAGACCACGGGCGATCTTGAAGCCGCCATCCACGCCTACATCGACCAGACCAACGCCGAGCCGAAGCCGTTCGTCTGGACCAAGTCAGCCGACGCCATCCTCGCCAGCATCAAACGCTTCTGCCAACGAACTTCCAACTCAGACCGCTAGAGCGTTTTCGGTTTAATCTGGTTCGTATCCTGCTGCGGCGAAGAAGTTGGCGCACTCGTCTGGCGTGACGGTGTCGACGAGGCGTCCGATGGCCGACCACAATCCCTCGACGGTTCGCTCGGCCGCTTTGCGCAGGAGCGCCTTCAGCTTCGAGAACGCCATCTCGATGGGGTTGAAGTCGGGCGAGTAGGGCGGGAGGAACAAGAGCCGCGCGCCGGCTGCCGCGATCGCGGCACGCACGGCCGGCCGCTTGTGGCTTCCAAGGTTGTCCATGACGACGATGTCGCCGGGGCCGAGTTCGGGCACCAGAACCTGATCGACGTAGGCCTGGAAGGCGTCGCGGTTGATCGGCCCATCGAGCACGAACGGCGCGGCGATCCCGGACAGGCGCAGGCCGGCGACCAGGGTCGTGGTCTTCCAGTGACCGTGCGGGATGGGCGAGCGCAGCCGCTCGCCGCGCGGTGAACGCCCACGGGTGCGAGCCATGTTGGTGGAGGTCCAGGTCTCGTCGAGGAAAACCAGGCGCGCAGGGTCGAGATCGGGCTGGCCCTCGAACCAGGCCTCGCGCGCCGCTTTCACGTCCGGGCGTTCCTGCTCGGCGGCGTGAGCTGTCTTTTTTTCTAGGTGAGATCGCGTGCGTCGAGGAAGCTCCACAGGGTGCCGAGCCCCACCGTGAGAGCGTGCTCGTCCCGGAGCCGGGCGCGCATCTCCTCAAGGGTGATATCGTCTTGTCCGTCGATCAGTCCGCGCAAGAAGGCCTCGTGCGGATCGAGCTTCGAGCGGCGCGCTCGCCCTTGCGGACGAGCGGCCACCGTCCCAGTCGTCGTGAGCGCGGCCATCCAGCGGATCGAGGTCGCGATGCCGACCCCAAACCGCGCGGCCGCCTGGCGGCGCGAAGTCGTTGCCGCGGCCTTCACCACGCGCTCGCGCAGGTCCTGGCTGTAGGGTCGGCCCATGCTTCGCTCCTTCTCAAGAGCGATCAGTGAATCAGCCCAACAGCTTCGCGTGAACCCCACCTGCCCGATTCAGCTCAGACCGAAAACGCTCTAGTTTTTTTAGGACGTCGCGCTCCATGCGCGTCCGGTCGAGTTCACGCCGCAGACGGGCGATCTCAGCGGCTTGGTCGGAGGGGGACGCCACTGGGCTCGCAGGCGCGGCTCCCGGTGACCTTTCTGCTCGCGGTGGTGGGGAGCCACCCATCAGCGCCGAGCGCCACTGCCTCAGCATTGAGGGTTGGATCCCGAGCTCGGCTGCGATCTGCATCTGCGGCCGGCCGCTACTTTCCAGCAGGGCCACCGCCTCGCGTTTGAACTCGGGGGTGAACTCGCGTCTCGTCTTGGCCATCAAACACCTTCCCCGCCCGCAAGGAGCGTATCAGAGGTGTCCGTGAAAGCGGGGGAGGATCAGATCTGCGCGCCGGTCAGACGCTGACGGCGCAAGGTCACAATGGCTTCCTGGGTCGCGACCGGGGTCGGGCGGTGCAGCGTGTGAGGCCGCAAGGAGCGATCCTGCAGCCCGGCGGCTCCTTCGGCCTCGAAGCGGGCAACCCACTTGCCCACCGTCTTGGGGCATACACCCATCGTCTCGGCCACCGCCTTCGGGCTGAGCCCGCTCTGGGCCAGCCGCACTAGGCGCTCTCGACCCGAGGGCGTCAAACGCGCATTCTGGTGGATGTTCATCCGGTCGCTCCGAGATCGCTGAAGCCTCGCAACTCCAGCGTCCTCGGTTCAGGCCGGATGGACAACCTCCTGAAAGCTCACATCTAGAGGCCGCTGAGCGGGCTGCACAGGCTCTCTGCGCCGTCCCTCGCGGTCGAGACGACCCTGCCCCCCGCCTTCCGACCTCTTCCACGCCGTGCCGCTGGCCGCCGCAGCGCAGGCGTGGGCCATCTCGAAAGATAGCGCACGTCGCGGCGCCAACTTCATGCTGGTCGCCGTCCGGGCGCCATCCTCTCAAAAGTTGGAGCCTTCAGGGAATCCGGAGCGGTTCAGTCCCGTTTGATCAAGCCGGAGTGCTCGCACTCTGCGAGAAGAGGCTGAAGCTGCCCTGATCGGGTGACGGTGGCGACGAGAGGGATGACCATGTTCCGCCTTCTCCCTCGGGTGTGTGCCCTGCTCCTCGTCGCTGGGACTGGCTTGCAGGCGCAGCCGGCCGCGCCCGCTGCAGTCCCCGTCGGGACGGCCTTCGCCCAACGCAAGGCCATCGATCAGGCACTCGACTTCGTCGGCCGCGTCGAGGCGGTCGGTCGTGTCGAGGTGCGCGCGCGCGTTGTCGGCTTTCTGGATGCCGTCCAATTTAAGGAGGGAGAGCCGATCAAGGAGGGGGCGCCGCTCTACCGGATCGAGCCGGACCTGTTCGAGGCCGCGGTCAAGCAGGCCGAGGGCGCGCTCGAGCGCACCAGGGCCGCCGAACTCCTGGCAGCCATCCAGTTGCAGCGGGCGCAAGACCTACTCGATAAAAGCTCCGGGACCGTTGTAGCCCGAGACCAGGCCCGCGCCGCGCGGGACCAGGCGAAGGGCGCCGTCATGGGTGACGAGGCGAGCCTCCAGACGGCGCGGATCAATCTCGGCTACACGCAGATCTTCGCGCCCATTTCCGGCCAGATCGGCCGCACCAGCGTCACCAAGGGCAACGTGGTTGGGCCCGACAGCGGCGCCCTCACCACGATCGTCAGCCAAGACCCGATCTACGTCACCTTCCCGGTGAGTCAGCGCGAGTTCCTGCGCTACCAGCAGGGCGGGGCGCGCCCAGACCGGAGCAAGATCGGAGTCAGGATCCGTTTTCAGGACGGCTCGGAATACGGTCAGGTCGGCCGGGTCGACTTCGTCAACATCAGCGTCGACCGCGCGACCGACACGGTCGTCGTGCGCGCCACGATGCCGAACCCGGCCGGTGCGCTTCGCGACGGGCAACTCGTGCGCGTCAACCTTCAGGCCGGGCAGCCGGAGCAGAAGGTCGTCGTGCCGCAATCCGCCCTCATCGCCGACCAGGGCGGCGTCTACGTGTTCGTCGTCGAGGAAAGCCGGGCCAAGATACGGCGCGTCAAACCGGAGCCTGGCGGCAGCGGAACGGACGCGGTCATCGCGGAGGGCCTCTCGGGCGGCGAGGTCGTCGTCGTCGACGGGCTGCAGCGGGTGCGGCCCGGGATCCTCGTTCAGGCGACCCCGGCCAGCGAGACGGCCAGCAGGATCTGACGTCCATGTTCTCCGCCATCTTCGTCGACCGGCCGCGCCTTGCGGTGGTGATCGCCATCGTGATCTCGATCGCGGGCGCGCTGGCGCTCCTGACGATCCCGGTGGCGCAGTACCCCGACATCGTGCCGCCGCAGGTCTCGGTGACCACGACCTATCCGGGCGCATCCGCCGACGTGGTGGAATCGACGGTCGCGCAGCCGATCGAGTCCCAGGTCGTCGGCGTCGACAAGATGATCTACATGAAGAGCGTCAGCGGCAACGACGGCAGCTACACGCTCACCGGCTCGTTCGAGCTCGGCACCGATCCCGACATCAATGCGGTCAACGTCAACAACCGCGTCCAGATCGCCCTCGCCAAGCTGCCCGAGGACGTTCGCAAGCAGGGCGTCACCGTCAAGAAAAAATCCTCGGCCCTTCTCGGCGTCCTGGCGGTCTACTCGCCAAAATCGACCCAAGACCCGCTGTTCATCTCCAACTACGTCACGATCAACCTGCTCGACCGCATCAAGAGCACGCCCGGCGTCGGCGATGCGACGCTGTGGGGCCCGCAGGATTACGCGATGCGAGCCTG